>NZ_CP020569.1:3795000-4107486 GCF_002082195.1 Streptomyces gilvosporeus
GTTTCCGTCTCCGGCCCCCTGTTGGAGCGGGGTTGGCCTTCCGGGCTTTCGCCTTTTCGGCCTTTCCGACTGTATCAGATCCACGCCTTGCCGATTCCGGCTCGAGCTTGGATTGCATTTCCCGTCGGAGGGGTTCGCCTTTCGGCTTTTTCCGACTTTATCAGAAGCTGATCGATTGAATTAATCGACCGTACTTCCGGTAAAGGATCGGATTGCGCCTCGCCGATATGAATTCCGGCCGAAGCAGAGAAGAGACTAACCGTCGCGGGCGAACATGTCTAGTTCGCGGCAACCGTTTGAATCTACCTCCCCATGCCACCCGTGTCAATGGGTTTGGTGGGGAGATGAGGACAGTAGCAGGTCAGCGGGGGTGGACGCACATCAGGCGGCGGTCGGTAGAGGGGCCTCGCGGTCCGGGGTGGCGAGGTCTCCGGCCTCGCCGGCGCGTACGGCGCGGCCTCCCAGGACGTAGACGTACAGGAGAAATGCCAGTTCGGCAGCGGCACCAATGGTGACGCGTGCCCAGGTGGGCAGGCCTGAGGGGGTGACGAAGCCTTCCAGTGCACCGGACAGGAACAGGACGGCGGCGAGGCCGATGGCGACGCCGAGGGCGGTGCGTCCTTCCTGTGCCAGGGCCGTGCGGCGGGTGCGGGGGCCCGGGTCGATCAGGGTCCAGCCGAGGCGTAGGCCGATGCCTGCGGCGATGAAGACGGCGGTCAGTTCCAGGAGGCCGTGCGGGAGGATCAGGCCCATGAAGGTGTCTAGGCGGCCGGCCGAGGACATCAGGCCGATGCCGACACCCAGGTTGAGCATGTTCTGGAAGAGGATCCAGAGGACGGGGACGGCGGCGAAGGCGCCGAGGACCAGGCAGAGGGCGACGGCCTGGGCGTTGTTCGTCCATACCTGGGCGGCGAAGGCCGCGGCGGGGTGGCTGGAGTAGTACGTCTCGTACTCGCCACCGGGGCGGGTCATGGCGCGGAGGTCCTCCGGGGCGCCGATGGCGGCCTGCACCTCGGGGTGTGCGGCGATCCACCAGCCCAGGAGGGCGGCGACGGTGAGGGAAAGGACCGCGGTGGGGATCCACCAGTGGCGCAGGCGGTAGACCGCTGCGGGGAAGGCGGTAGTGAAGAAGCGGGCGGCGTCGCGCCAGGAGGCCTTGCGGGCGCCCGTTACCGCGCTGCGGGCGCGGGCCACCAGGGACGTGAGGCGGCCGGTGAGTGCGGGGTCGGGGGCGGTGGAGAGGAGGAGGGAGAGATGGGTGGTGGTGCGCTGGTAGAGGGCGACGAGTTCGTCGGCCTCGGCGCCGGTGAGGCGGCGCTTGCGGCGCAGGAGGGCTTCGAGGCGGTCCCATTCGGCGCTGTGGGCCGTGACGAAGACATCGAGGTCCATGCGGAGTTCGCTCCTCGTAGCGCCGGGTGGGGTCTGGATCAGCTTGGCAGACTGGGCGGGACCTGCGTGGGGTGGGCGGGGATTGGCAGGCAGCGGGAGCGGAGAGGGAGTGAGCGCGGTGAATGAGCTGGTCACGGGTGAAGCGGTGGTGCTGGGGCTGCGGCCGGCCCGGCTGCCGAGTCGGGGGCTGGCGGTGATGGTGGATCTGGCCGTGGCCTGGGGGACGTATATCGCGGTGTCGTTGGTGCTGGTGAGCACGATGTCGTCGATGGACAGTGCGGCGCTCGCGGCGGCTTCGGTGGCGGCGTTCGTCCTGGTGCAGGTCGGGATACCGATCGCGATCGAGACGCTGAGCCAGGGGCGGTCGCTGGGGAAGGTGATCTGCGGCTTGCGGGTGGTGCGGGAGGACGGGGGGCCGATCCGATTCCGGCATGCGCTGGTGCGGGGGGCCATGGGGGCGATCGAGATCGTGCTGACGATGGGCGTCGTCGCGTCCCTTGCGTCGCTGGTGTCGGCTCGGGGGCGGCGGGTGGGGGACGTGTTCGCCGGGACGCTCGTCGTACGGGAGCGGATTCCGGTGGAGGAGGCGGTGGCGGAGCTGCCGGTTCCGGATCCGTGGCTGGAGGCGGAGGTCGAGGGGCTGGATCTTTCGCGGGTGCCGGACGGGTGGTGGATGACCGTACGGCAGTTCCTGGGGCGGATGGAGCAGCTGGATCCGCAGGTCGGCGGGGCGATGGCCGGGCGGCTGGCGGGGGATCTGCGGGGGTTCACGGGGGTGACGCCGCCTGCCGGGGTGCATCCGGCGGCGTACCTGGCGGCTGTGCTGGGTGAGCGGCAGGAGAGGGAGGCGCGGCGGGCGTTCGGGGTGGCTGGGGCGGCCAGGGCGGCTGGGGTAGTGGGTGCGATAGGGGGCACTGAGGTGGTTGGGGCGGCTTATGGGGGTGGGGCGTGCTCGGGGGCGGGGGCGGGGCCGTGTGAGGGTGCTTCGGGGGCTTCGCTGGCTGCGGAGGTTGTGCACGCGGGGGCCTGGGGGGCTTCGGGGGCTTCGGGTGAGGTTGGGGATGGTGTTTCGGTGGGGGTCGGTGGGGTTGTAGGGGTGGCGGGGCGGTGGGCACCGCCTGGGGGTGGGGCTGCCGGTGGGGTCGGTGTTGGTGAGGGGACGGTGCACCGCAGGGCGGCGGTGGCCGGGGATTCGTCGGGGGGTGAGAGGTCGTCCGTGGCTCAAGGTGGGGGCGGGCGTACGGAGGCTGGGGTGGAGCGGCAGGGCGGGGCCGACGGGGCTGGTGGGACTAGTGGGGTGGCGCGGACGGGGTTTGTGCCGCCTGTGTGAGGGGTGGGCGGCGGTGTAGGGGCCGGACGGTGGTGGGTGGGCGGCGGCATTGGTGGCCGGAAGTGGCGGGCGATGGCAGGCGGAGGTGTTGCGTGGGGGGGGCGACGGCGACCCCTTGCGGAGCACCTTGGCGCGCGGGACGGCGCGGCAGATCGGCCGAGGCGAAGGGCCATGCCGCGCAGGGTGCTTCGGGCGGAAGGCCGGGGGGGGCGCGGCCCCGTGGCCGGGCTTGTGCCTGCCGGTCGGGGCGCGGCCACGGCGCCCCGGCTCGGCCGGACGACCGGCGGTGCGGTGCTGTCGCCGTGGGTTTCTGCCGCACGGTCGTGGCTACGCCCCGCGGCCGCTGGACTACCGCCGGGCAACCGGAAGCGCGGCCACGTCTCCGGGCTGCGGCTGGATGGCTGTGGGGGGCCGCGTCGCCGGAATTCGCTGAGGGGAGGGCGGAGGTGGGAGCCGTCACTGGAGGCGGGGTGGAGCGGCGCGGTGGGGAGAGTAGTTCCGCAGGGGGGTGTGGGGCGAGGCGAGGGGGGAATGGCGGGCGGGGCCGGGCGGCGTTCGTCGTGGAGGGGTGTCAGGGGAACGTCGACGGTGGGGATTCGAGGGATTCGAGTTCGATGCCTGGGGCGGAGAGGACGACGTCGCCGGCGAGGTGGATGGTGTGCTGTTCGCCGGTCTCCAGGTCGTTGACCTGGTACTCGTCCGCGATGAGGGGGCCGTTGTCAGTGGCGTGTGGTGTGCTGGACAGCAGGGCCCAGGACTGGTCGAGGGTGCGGGGTGCGAGGACGGGGGGTGTGAAGGCGACGAGGCGGGTGCGGATGGCGCCGGCGCCGAGGGCGGGGCGCAGGAGACGCGCGGTGGCGATGAGGAAGGCGGGGGATGCGCCGGTGAAGGCGTGGGCGCGGGCGTTGCCTTCGGTGGCGTGTTCGCCGGTGGGGTCGGTGCGTACCCAGGTGACGCCGTCCAGGGCGGCGGCGCGAACCTGCCAGGAAGCGGCGTGGAGTTCGAGGCGGAGGGGCCGGCCGAGTTCGTCCAGGGTGAGGTCGACGGAGCCGGCGTGCTCGCCGGAGGGGGTGGTGATCTGTGAGACATAGCGCCAGCCGGAGGGGCCGGTGGCGCAGTGGAAGTGCTCTTCACCGAGGGGGGTGTGATCGTGCGGATCGTGGAGGGAGTAGTGGCCGCGGGGCATGGGGCGTGCAGTCCTTCGGGCGGCGAGGGGCCGGTGGGTTCGCCGACGGGGTCGCCGGTGGATTCGGGGGGCTTACGGGCCAGGCCCCCGCCGTGAGGGGCGAGGGCCTGGCTTCCGGGGTCACCGGCTGCTTGTGCGTGCCGTTCGCCGACCGTCAGGGAGCGGGTCCCTGAGGGCGACGGGCCGGCTCAGTAGCGGTAGTGGTCCGGCTTGTACGGGCCCTCGACCTGGACGCCGATGTAGGCGGCCTGCTCCGGGCGCAGCGTGGTGAGCTTGACGCCCAGGGCGTCGAGGTGGAGGCGGGCGACCTTCTCGTCGAGGTGCTTGGGGAGCACGTAGACGTCGGTCGGGTACTCCTCGGGCTTGGTGAACAGCTCGATCTGGGCCAGCGTCTGGTCCGCGAAGGAGTTGGACATCACGAACGACGGGTGGCCGGTGGCGTTGCCCAGGTTGAGGAGGCGGCCCTCGGACAGCACGATCAGGACCTTGCCGTCCGGGTGGGTCCAGGTGTGGACCTGGGGCTTGACCTCGTCCTTGACGATGCCGGGGAGCTGGGCGAGGCCGGCCATGTCGATCTCGTTGTCGAAGTGGCCGATGTTGCCGACGATCGCCTGGTGCTTCATCCGCGCCATGTCGGAGGCGAGGATGATGTCCTTGTTGCCGGTGGTGGTGATGAAGATGTCGGCGGTCTCGACGACGTCTTCGAGGGTGGCGACCTGGTAGCCGTCCATCGCGGCCTGGAGGGCGCAGATCGGGTCGATCTCGGTGATGATCACGCGGGCGCCCTGGCCGCGGAGGGACTCCGCGCAGCCCTTGCCGACATCGCCGTAGCCGCAGACCACGGCGGTCTTGCCGCCGATGAGGACGTCGGTGGCGCGGTTGATGCCGTCGATCAGCGAGTGCCGGCAGCCGTACTTGTTGTCGAACTTCGACTTGGTGACGGCGTCGTTCACGTTGATCGCCGGGAAGAGCAGGTCGCCGTCGCGCTGCATCTCGTAGAGACGGTGCACGCCGGTGGTGGTCTCCTCGGTCACGCCGCGGATCTCGGAGGCCGCGTTGGTCCACTTCTGCGGGGCCTCGGCGACGGTGCGGGTGAGCAGCTCCAGGATGGCGCGGTGCTCGTCGCTCTCGGCGGTCTCGACCGAGGGGACCTTGCCGGCCTTCTCGTACTCGACGCCCTTGTGGACGAGGAGGGTGGCGTCACCACCGTCGTCGAGGATCATGTTCGGGCCGCCGGTGGGCGAGTTCGGCCAGGTCAGGGCCTGCTCGGTGCACCACCAGTACTCGTCGAGGGTCTCGCCCTTCCAGGCGAAGACCGGGACGCCCTGGGGGCTGTCGGGGGTGCCGTTGGGGCCGACGGCGATGGCCGCGGCGGCGTGGTCCTGGGTGGAGAAGATGTTGCAGGACGCCCAGCGGACCTCGGCGCCGAGCGCCACCAGGGTCTCGATCAGGACGGCGGTCTGCACGGTCATGTGCAGGGAGCCGGTGATGCGGGCGCCGGCCAGCGGCTGGGCGGCGGCGTACTCCTTGCGGATCGCCATCAGGCCGGGCATCTCGTGCTCGGCGAGGGTGATCTCCTTGCGGCCGAAGGCGGCGAGGGAAAGGTCGGCGACCTTGAAGTCCTGGCCGGTGGCTGCTGTCGTCATGCGGGCTGCTCCTCGAGCGTCGCGTGGTTTTCGGGCTGGGCAGTCTGCGGCGCGGGCTGGGGTCTCCCCCAGCAATAGCTGGCGGAAGGAGCGTACGCGCTGGCGCACACACCTCTCCCCTGGCCGCAGCGCAGTCCGTCGGAGGCCCTCTCTCCCTCGGCCGGTCCGCGGGGCGAACCGCCCGACCGCCATCAGCAGCGACGTCTGGCACTGGTCACGAATCTACACCGATCGGCCCAGCGAACCCCAGCCCGGATGGGCCGGGGAGGGGGCGGGAACGGACAGGGAGCCTGAGTGCGGGGCGGGAAGCGGGTGGCGCGGGAAGCGGGTGGGACGGAGTCGGGAGGGGCGTCGGTCTGGGGGGAACCGGTCCGGGCGGCGGTGCAGGCCGGAGGGGGCACCCGCCAGGGGCGAGGCGGGGTGCGCGGAGGGCCGTACGGGGACGAGGCGGGATCGCGGACGGCCGTGCGGGGGCGCGACGGGGTGTGCGCGGCGGATCGTGCGGGACGAAACGGGACCGGAACGGGACCAGAGCGGGGCCGGAACGGGGCCGAAATGCAGGCTCATACGGGGCTGGATCCGTGCGGTCGTGGCTGGAGTGCGGCCGGTGGTGTGCGGTGGATTGCGCGGTCCGCCGGTGCGGTACGGGCCCGGCCCGGCCCGGTCCAGGGGCTATACCGGCGGTTGCGGGTGGGGCAGGATGCCCGGGGCGCGGGAACGGGAGAACCCTTGTACGGCCGCGCCGAGGTGCGTTAGGAGAACACGTGACGACGAGTCCAGCCGTTCCCCCCAAGGGCGCGGGGAAGAGCGGGCAGGGGCTGAAGCTGCTCGCGGTGACGGCCTGCCCGACCGGTATCGCCCATACGTATATGGCCGCGGAGAAGCTCACCCAGGCCGCGGAGTCCCTCGGGCATGCGATCAAGGTGGAGACCCAGGGGTCCATCGGGGCCGAGAACGTTTTGACTGACAACGATGTCAGAGACGCCGATTACGTCATCATCGCCGCGGACAAGGACGTGGACCGCGGGCGCTTCGCCGGCAAGAGGGTGCTGGCCGTAGGGGTCGCGGAGGGAATCCACCACCCCGAGGCGCTGATCGAGCGGGTGCAGAGCGCCCCGGTGTACGAGGGCGGCGGGGCGGCGGCCCCGGAGGGCGGCGGCAGGGAGCGGAGCGTCGCGTACAAGGCCCTGATGAACGGGGTCAGTTACATGATCCCGTTCGTGGTGGTCGGCGGGCTGCTGATCGCGATATCGCTGGCGCTGGGCGGGCATCCGCAGGCCGACGGGGGTCTGGTCATGCCGGAAGGGTCGTTCTGGAAACACGTCAATGACATCGGTGTCATCGGCTTCACGCTGATGGTGCCGATCCTGTCCGGCTATATCGCGTACGCGATCGGCGACCGGCCGGCGCTGGTGCCGGGCATGATCGGCGGCTGGATCGCCAACACCGGTGCGCTGTACGGGTCCAAGGCGGGCGCCGGGTTCATCGGCGCGATCGTCACCGGCTTTCTCGCCGGGTTTCTGGTGCAGGGGATCAAGAAGGTCAAGGTCCCCAAATTCGTCCAGCCGATCATGCCGATCATCGTGATCCCGATCGTGGCGACGACGATGCTCGGGCTGTTCTTCATCTTCGTGCTCGGCAGGCCGATTTCGTGGGTGTTCACGCATCTGACCGGCTGGCTCGGCGGGATGACCGGGGCCAGCGCGATCGTGCTGGGCGCCCTCCTCGGGCTGATGATCGCGTTCGATATGGGCGGGCCGGTCAACAAGACGGCGTTTCTGTTCGGTTCGGGGCTGATCGCGTCCGGCAACCAGACCGTGATGGGCATGTGTGCCGCCGCGATCCCGGTGATGCCGCTGGGGCAGGGGCTGGCCACGCTGGTCCGTAAGCGGCTCTATACGGAGCAGGAGCGGGAGACCGGGATGGCGTCGCTGTTCATGGGGATGTTCGGGATCTCCGAGGGCGCGATCCCGTTCGCGGCGGCGCGGCCGGCGCAGGTGATTCCGGCGAACATGCTCGGCGGCGCGGTGGCCGGTGCGGTCGCGGGGCTGGCCGGGGTGTCGGATGCGGTGCCGCACGGCGGGCCGATCGTGGCGGTGCTGGGGGCAATCGGCGGGGTGCCGATGTTCGTTGTTGCCGTGGTGATCGGTGCGGTGGTGACGGCGGGGACCACCGTGACGCTGGTGGATCTTGCGGAGCGGCGGAAGGGGCGACGGGGCGAGGCGGTTCCTGCCGGGGCGTCGGGTGAGGGCGATGGTGTCCGTTCCGGTGATGCTGGAGCGGCGAGTGGTTCTGACGGGGCGGGTGGTTCTGACGTCGCGGATGGTTCTGGTGTCGTGGACGGTTCCAGCGGCGCGGATGCTTCCGACGCCGTAGATGTTTCCGATGCGGTAGATGCTTCCGACGTCACGGATATCCCCTGCACCCCGGATGCCCCTGGTACCCCTGATGTCCTCTCCGGGTACGTAACCCCGCAGACCGTCAAGACCCAACTCGCCGCCGACGACAAGGAAGCCGCCATCCGCGAGATGGCCGAACTGGCGGCCGCTACGGGCAAGGTGGCGGACGTCGGGGAACTCGTACGGGTCGCGTTGGCGCGGGAGGCGCAGGGCAGCACGGGGCTGGGCGAGGAGATCGCCATTCCGCATGCCAAAACGGATGCGGTGACCGCGCCGGTCGTCGCCTTCGCGAGGTCGGCGGAGGGCATCGACTGGGGTTCGCTGGACGGGACGGCGGCCAAGCTGGTGTTCCTGATCGCGGTACCGGAGGCGGCGGCCGGGGACGAGCATCTGCGGATTCTGGCGCTGCTGGCGCGGAAGCTGATGGATACGGACTTCCGGGCACGGCTGCAAGAAGCGGCGGATGCGGCGGCGGTGCTGCGGGTCCTCGGGGAGATCACCTAGGGGGCGTTCGAACGGATCCCCTAGGGGATGGGTGCGCCCCTTGCAGGCCACAACGTGGCGGGCACGGACGGCTATTCCCGTAGGGACGGCTCTTCCCGTGGGGGACCACGGACGGGCCTTCCCGTGAGGAACCACAGACGGGCCTTCCCGTGAGGAACCACAGACGGGCATTCCCGTGGGGAACCGCAGACGGGCATTCCCGTGGGGGACCACACAGGTCCACAGTCGGGCATTCCCGTGACGGACCCCACACGGTCCACAGACAGCCATTCCCACGGGGCACAGCAAAGGCCCCCGCGCTCGGCAGGAGTGCGGGGGCCCGGCTGCTCACGGGACGATTCAGCGCCCGCCCGGGGTCGCCTCCGGGTCCGGGCCCGCGGCGGCCGCGGCCTCGCTGTAGATGTCGGGCTCCAGGTAGATCACCCGGGCGATCGGCACCGCGGCGCGGACGCGGACCTCGGCGGCGTCGATGGCCTTGGCGACCTCGGCGGCCGTGTCGTCGTGCGCGACCGCGATCTTGGCGGCGACCAGCAGCTCCTCCGGGCCGAGGTGGAGGGTGCGCATGTGGATGACGCGGGTGACGCCCTCGCCGTCGACGATCGCCGCGCGGATCGCGGCGACCTGCTCGGGACCGGCCGCCTCACCCAGCAGCAGCGACTTGGTCTCGGCGGCCAGGACCAGCGCGATCACCACCAGCAGGGTGCCGATGCACATGGTGCCGATGCCGTCCCAGACGCCGTTGCCCGTGAGGAGGGTGAGGCCGACGCCGAACAGCGCGAGGACCAGACCGATCAGCGCGCCGAAGTCCTCCAGGAGGACGACCGGCAGTTCGGGGGCCTTGGCGCGGCGGATGAACTGGCTCCAGGACTGCTTGCCGCGCAGCTCGTTGGACTCCTTGATGGCCGTACGGAAGGAGAAGCCCTCGGCGATCACGGCGAAGAACAGCACGCCGACCGGCCAGAACCAGTTGTCCAGCGGATGCGGGTCGTGGATCTTCTCGTAGCCCTCGTAGAGCGCGAAGACGCCGCCGATGGTGAACAGGACGATGGAGACGAGGAATCCGTAGATGTAGCGTTCGCGGCCGTAGCCGAAGGGGTGCTCGTCGGTGGCCGCGCGCTTGGCCTTCTTGCCGCCGAGGAGCAGCAGGCCCTGGTTGCCGGAGTCCGCGACGGAGTGCACGCCTTCGGCCAGCATGGACGACGAGCCGCTGAAGGCGAAGGCCACGAACTTCGCTGCGGCGATCGCCAAGTTGGCGCCCAGCGCCGCAACGATCGCCTTTGTCCCGCCTGATGCACTCATATGTGCCGCGTGTCCCTTCCGTCGACCGGGCTTTACCGCCCCTTTAATGCCGTGCGGCGGTCATTGTTGCAGCCCGGTCCTTCGGCGGTGCGAGGTGGCCAGGACGAGGCCGGACGGAACGGCTCCGTCCGCCGGTGCCCCGGGCACGGGGCTAGCCGGCGACCGTGGCGCGGAAGACGGTGGCGTCGCCGGTGAGGGTGACGGGGTCGCCGGGCGGCGCGAAGGCGGACTGGCCGGGGGTGAGGGTCAGGGTCTCGGTGGGGGTGCTGAGACGGGCCGTGCCTGCGGTGCAGAGCAGGATCTGCGGGGTGCGGGCCTCCAGGGGGCGGGGGGCGGCGCCCGGGGCCAGGACGAAGCGGGAGAGCCGGAATTCGTCGATGGGGGTCTCGTAGACCTCTTCGCCGTCGGGGGACGCCTCCGGGCGCATCACGCCGGGGTCGGCGGCCTCGAAGCGGACGATGCGCAGCAGTTCGGGGACGTCGATGTGCTTGGGGGTCAGACCGCAGCGCAGGACGTTGTCGGAGTTGGCCATCAACTCGACGCCGAGGCCGTTGAGATACGCGTGCGGGATGCCTGCGCCGAGGAACAGGGCCTCGCCGGGCTGGAGCCGTACGTAATGCAGCAGCATGGCGGCGAGGACGCCGGGGTCGCCCGGGTAGTGGTGAGCGATGGCGGCGTAGGCCGCGTAGTCGGCGGCGTGCGGGCCGCCTTGGGCGGCGAGGCGCTCGGCCGCGGCGGCGGCGCGTTCGACGGTGCCGGCGATCGCGTGGTGCTCGGCGGACAGGACCGCGGTCAGCACCTCGCGCAGCGCGGATTCCTCGGGGCTGGCGCGCAGGATGTCCACGAAGGGCTTGAGGTCGTCGACGGCCAGGCCCTCCAGGAGGTCGGCGGCCTGGGCCGGGTGCCGGAAGCCGCAGAGGCCGTCGAAGGGCGTGAGGGCGCAGATCAGCTCGGGCTTGTGGTTGGCGTCCTTGTAGTTGCGGTGCGGGGCGTCCCTGGGGACGTCGCGGCGCTCCTCGTCGGCGAAACCTTCCTGCGCCTGGGTCAGGTCGGGGTGGACCTGGAGCGAGAGCGGCGAACCGGCCGCGAGCAGCTTCAGCAGAAAGGGCAGGCGGGGGCCGAAGGCCCGTATCGTGTCCGCGCCCAGTTCGGCCTCGGGGTCGGCGTCGATCACCTCGGCCAGCGAGACGGGGCCCGCACCGCGGTCGATACGGGAGGGAGCCCCGGGGTGCGCGCCCATCCACAGCTCGGCCTGGGGTGCGCCGGTCGGCTCGACGCCGAGGAGCTCCGGGATGGCGGTGGTGGAGCCCCAGGCATAGGGGCGCACGGTATTGGCGAGGCGGTCCATGGGGCTGCTGCTCCTGGGGTGGGGTACGGGGAGGGGGCGTGCGGGTCCGGGCCCCGCCCCGGCCCCCACCCAATGATCACTCGGTGTCGGCAAGCGCCAGGTAAACGGCGGCGAAATCCGTGATGGCGAGCAGTTCCGTGGCGCATTCCAGGTCGCTGCCGGTTTCCGGCTGGAGTTCGCTGAGGGCGGTTTCGCATTCGTCGGCGAGCTCGTTGGCGGCGCGGGTGGCCGACAGGGGGCCGGCCTCCCGGCGGTCGCGCAGCAGGAGGATCCGGGCGTGCAGGGCGGCGGGCTGTTCGACGCGGTCGCGGAAGAAGTCCTCCGGGTCGGCGCCGGCGGCCAGCGAGCCGGCCAGCAACGGGCGGTGCGTGGTGAGCGCCTCGGGCAGCGCGGCGGCCAGGGCGGGGATGCCCGCCAGTCCGGCCAGCACGGTGGCGAAGTGGCGGCCGACGGCTCCGGCGACGGTGCCTTCGGTCCAGATCAGCGGCAGGGCCTCGGCGAGGTCGGCGGCCAGGGTCTTGGCCGGGTTGGTGTACGTGGCGATGGCCGGGCCGCAGCGTTCGGCGAGCTGGTCGAGATGGTCGGCGAGCCGGGTCAGCGCCTCCGGGGGCGCGGTGAGCAGGCCGATGCGGTCGGCGAGGGCGAGCAGCGGGATCAGCAGCGACCACAGGGTGCCGGGGGCGGCCGGGGGCGCGCCCTCGACGTCGAATTCGGCGTCGTACGGCGTGGTGGCCAGGGGGAGGGTCATCCCGCGGGCCTGGGTGACGGCCTCGGCGAGCGGGCCGGCGGCCGGGGTGACGGCGACGACGGCGCAGCCGCGGCGGTACGCCTGCTCGACCAGTTCGGCCAGGCCCGGGTCGGAGCCGTCGGGTGCGGCGAGCAGCAGCAGGTCCAGCGAGCTGGTCCAGCCGGGCAGGGTCCAGCGCAGGGCGCCGGGCAGCGGGGCGACGCCGGTGGGCGGGATGTGGCTTACCGGGCAGCTGCCGCCGCCGAGGGCGCTGAGGATGTCCGCCACGGCGGGGGCGGCGGGGCCGGGACCGGCGACGAGGACGGCGCGCGGCCGCCCGTCGGGGCTCATATCGGCGATTCCGGCATCGGCGGCACTACGGGCCGCCGTACGGACTCGGGCGCCGGATTCGGCCACGCCTCTCAGCAGTCCGTAACGGTCGGCGCCGGCCAGCGCCTCGGGAGCGTCGAGCAGTGACTCATCCAGCATGGTGGGCGCGGCCTCCGTTTGCCGGTACGGACAAAGGATCGCCGGGCGGCGCCGGGGCGGGCCCGGCGGCGCCCGGTCAGGCGGGGCGTCGGGCTTCGTCGACGAGGAGT
Source organism: Streptomyces gilvosporeus (assembly GCF_002082195.1). GTDB lineage: Bacteria > Actinomycetota > Actinomycetes > Streptomycetales > Streptomycetaceae > Streptomyces > Streptomyces gilvosporeus. The sequence goes on from NZ_CP020569.1 coordinate 3,807,428, forward strand.
ACGGGGATGCCGTCCCGCACGGGGTAGGCAAGGCCGCAGTCGGCGGAGGTGCAGATCAGCTCGGCCGGGTCGGCCGCCGTGCGGTCCTCGAGCGGGGCGTGGCACGCCGGGCAGGCGAGGATCTCGATCAAGCTGGCTTCGACCGGCATGTCAGGCTGCTCCTTCGGGGTGATTGCGGCGTGGCCAGCGTACCGCCGTACGGGGTGCCCGGTCCTGCTCGGAGGAGATATGCGGAGGTGGGAGGGCCGCTGGGGGTGGCAGGAAAGATCCCCTAGGGGGTGGTCGAACAGATCCCCTAGGGGACGCGAGAGCCCCTTGCAGACCACAACGAGGCGGGGGCGGGCGGGATTCCCGGGGCGGGACGGGGGCGGACGAGACTCCCGCGACGGGACGGGATTCCCGCGACGGGACGGGGGCGGGCGGGACCCCCGCGACGGGACGGGGCGGGGCTCCCGCGACGAGCCGGGCCGGGCACGGTTCCCGTAGCGGGGCCGCCCGCCTTGCGTCACGTGCTGTCTAGCCGCGAATGATCCCCAGCGCCTCGTCCCGTACCCGTTCGACGGTGGCCGTATCGCGGGCCTCGGCGTTGAGTCGGAGGAGGGGTTCGGTGTTGGAGGGGCGGACGTTGAACCACCAGTCGGTGGCGGTGACGGTCAGGCCGTCGAGTTCGTCCAGGGTGATGCCCTCGCGGCCCTCGTAAGCGGCCTTGATGGCGGCGAGGCGGGCGCTCTGGTCGTCGACGGTGCTGTTGATCTCGCCGGAGGCGGCGTAACGGTCGTAGCGGTCGACGAGGCGGGAGAGCGGGCCCTGCTGCGCGCCGAGGGCGGCGAGGACGTGCAGGGCGGCCAGCATGCCGGTGTCGGCGTTCCAGAAGTCGCGGAAGTAGTAGTGGGCGGAGTGCTCGCCGCCGAAGATGGCGCCGGTCTTGGCCATCTCCTCCTTGATGAAGGAGTGGCCGACCCGGGTGCGGACCGGCTCGCCGCCGTTCTCCTTGACGACCTCGGGGACCGACCAGGAAGTGATGCAGTTGTGAATGATCGTTCCGCCGGGGTGCTTGGCGAGTTCGCGGGCGGCCACCAGGGCGGTGATCGCGGACGGGGAGACCGGGTCGCCGTTCTCGTCCACGACGAAGCAGCGGTCGGCGTCGCCGTCGAAGGCGAGACCGAGGTCGGCACCGGTCGCGCGGACCCGGGCCTGGAGGTCGACGATGTTCTTCGGGTCGAGGGGGTTGGCCTCGTGGTTCGGGAAGGAACCGTCCAACTCGAAGTAGAGGGCGTCCAGTTGGAGGGGCAGGCCCTCGAAGACGGTGGGGACGGTGTGGCCGCCCATGCCGTTGCCGGCGTCCACGACGACCTTCAGCGGGCGGAGACCGGTCAGGTCGACCAGGCCGCGCAGATGGTCGGCGTAGTCGGCGAGCACATCGCGCTGGGTGACGGCCCCGGTGGCGGCGACCGGCTCCGGTGCGCCGTGCTCGCGCCACTCCTCTACCAGGCGGCGGATATCGGAGAGGCCGGTGTCCTGGCCGACCGGTGCGGCGCCCGCCCGGCACATCTTGATGCCGTTGTAGCGGGCCGGGTTGTGCGAGGCGGTGAACATCGCGCCGGGCAGGTCCAGCGCGCCGCTGGCGTAGTAGAGCTGGTCGGTCGAGCACAGCCCGATCTCGGTGACGTCCGCGCCGCGGGCCGCCGCGCCGCGGGCGAAGGCGCGCGCCAGGCCGGGCGAGGAGGGCCGCATGTCATGGCCGGTGACGATCGCTTCCGCGCCGGTGACCTGGACGAACGCCGCGCCGAACAGTTCGGCCAGCGTCTCGTCCCACTGGTCGGGGACCACACCGCGCACGTCGTACGCCTTGACGATCTGCGACAGATCGGTCACTGCCGGGCCTCCTGGAATCGCTGAGTAGCTACGGAGACACAAACCTACCCCCGGCCGTCAGGTGCGGGACCGCGAACCGGCCGCCCACGGGCGCGAGGCGCCGTGCGCGACCCGGTGTCGTCACGGGGTGCCGTACGGCGGCGGCGCGCTCAGGAGTCCGGCGACCGCAGCACCCGCAGATGACCGCGGCGGGCCACCTCCATCGGGCGGCCGTCGCGGCCGCCCTGGGCGCCGTCGCCGCCCGCCGCCCGCTCCTGGGGCCGGGCGGCCTCGCGTACGGCGTTGGCGAGGGCTTCGAGGTCGTCACCGCTGGGCTGGGTCGGACCGGCGTCGATGGCGAGGCGGACCACTTCCCAGCCGCGGGGCGCGGTCAGCCGCTCGGAGTGCTCGGCGCACAGGTCGTAGCAGTGCGGCTCGGCGTAGGTGGCGAGCGGTCCGAGCACGGCGGTCGAATCCGCATAGACGTACGTCAGCGTTGCGACGGCGGGGCGGCCGCACGCAGTGCGCGAACAGCGACGTACAGGGCTCACGACGTTGGACGGTACCGCACTCTTGAGCGGGCCGCGACGACTCTCCCCCGGCTCACCCAACCGTGTCGTCCCGCTTCGTCCGATGCGTCTGACCTGCGCCCGCCCGAGCGGGACCGGTCCGGGCAGCCCGGGACGGACGGCACGCCACACGGAAACCCGTCAGGAGTCGACGCAATTCGTGTCATTCCGCGGGCGATCCGCGATCTGATGGAGGGATGCAAACGAACGGAACGCGTATCGGACCGGTCACTCGGCGACATCGGACGTCTTGTGGCGCTTGGCGGTGCCACCTGCCCCGCGACGGTTACGCTCGATGCTGATGGACAGCCCCGTACCGCCCCGACCACCGGAGCCGCGGCTCCGCCGCCGCGACCGGCACGGCCGTGGCATGCGCGGCCCGATCGCGCCTCCCCAGGTGCCGCTGTCGGTCAGCCGCGCCGACGCCTTCGTGGATCTCGTCTACGACTCCCGGGACCGGCTGGAGCGGCGCTGGCCGCAGCTCACGGAGATCGACTTCCTGGTCCTGGAGGCGCCCGGCTTCGGCCCGGACGACGCCTTTCCGGATGCGGAGATGGACGGCCAGACCGTACCGCTGGGCCGGGTCCTGCCGGCCGGCGGCGAACATCGCGACCGGATCGTGATCTACCGCAGGCCGGTGGAGATCCGCACCAAGAGCCGCGACGAGCGCGCGCTGCTGGTCCACGAGGTGGTCGTGGAACAGGTCGCCGAACTGCTGGGGCTGGCCCCGGAGTCGGTGGATCCGCGCTATGGCCAGGACTAGCCCGGTACGGCGGGGTGGGCCGGGGCGGAGCCGTTGGTGGTTTCGGCCGGTGGCCGGGGAGTGATCCCGGCCCTGGCTAGCCCGGTACGGCGGGGTGGGCCAGGGCGGGAGCCGACGGTGGTTTCGGTCGGTCGGTGGGCCCGGCGCCTCGGTTGCGGCCGTGGCGCCGGGCCCACCGGCCCCCCATCAGGTCAGTCGTTCAGCAGCGACAGGTCCTGGCCGGCCGTGGGGACGACGACCGAGCCGCGGTCGTCCGGCAGGGTCTGGACGGTGAAGGCGGGGATGCCGCCCATCGACTGCTCAAGGGTGCGGGACGCGTAGACGGGGCCGCTGCCCGGCTGGGGCTCCACCGTCAACGCGTAGGAGCCCTTGAGGCCCTGCGGGCGGGGCGGGTCGACGGCGAGGGTGGTGCCGCCCTTGACCGTGTAGGTCCGGCTGACGGGGGTGCCGCCCCCGCTGCCCGCCGAGGCGGTGACCGTGACCTTGGCGTCCTTGCCCTTCTCGGGGGCGACGAGCGACAGGGTGGTGCCCGTGGCCCGGTTGTCGGCGACGGTGGCGCGCTTGTCCACCGGGCGGGTCGCCGGGATGAACGCCATCTCCTGGTGGCTGCCCTTGCCCCGGGTCACCCGCAGCGCCGCCGCGACCGGGGCCCGGGAGCCGCCGTCGGCGGGCGTCAGGACCAGGGAGCCGGGCTCGCCCTGGGTGAGGGCCTTGAGGTCGACGGCGGTGGTCATCCCGCTCTTGACGTGCAGCGTGTCCAGTCCGGCGGGGGTGATCGCGCCGGTCGGGGTGGCCAGCTGCACCTTGAAGTCGGCGTCCGCCGCTCCGGGGGCGACTGCTACCAGGCGCACGGAGGTGGCGTCCTTGGGGATGCCGGGCAGCACCAGCGTGTCGGCCGGGTCGGCGGCGGGCGGCAGCCAGTCGCTGCCCATGGTGGCGTCGGTGGCCTGGACGGCGGCGCCGACCCGGCCCTGGCGGGCGACGACGTGCAGCGCGGCGTTGGCGGTCGGGCTGTCCGTCAGGGTGGACAGCAGCCGGGTCACCGTGGTGTGCGCCGGGACGGTGATGCCCTCGGCCGTCGCCCCGCTCAGCGCCCCGTCCTTGCCGAGCATTTCGAGGTCGACCTCGGCGTCGTCCGGGCCGGGGTTGGTCAGATGGACGTAGTCCTGGCGGTCCTTGTCCGTGCTCACGCCGGGGAACCAGAACTGGGTGTCCGGGGCGGTGCAGCTCAGCCCGAGCATCCCGCGGCCGCTTCCGGCGGCGATCGTGGTGGTCTGCTGGACGGTCCACCCAGGGGCGAAGGTGCCGTCCGCATCGCCCACCAGGGCCGGTGCATCGGAGGCATCGGTGGTGGCCGTGGCGGGTGTGCCGGCCGCGCTCAGCGGCGCCACGGGCTGGGTGTCGCGGGGCGGGACGGTCCGGGTGCCGGAGTCCGTCCCGGAGGCCGCACCACCCTTGTTCTTGCCCTTGCCGCCCTTCTTGGACGTACCGGACGAGCCTCCGGCGTCGGGCTCCTGCACCGTCCCGGCCGGCACCAGCTTCGCCGTGCCCTTCTTGACCTGCGCACCGGCCGTCGCGCCCTTGGGGGCGAAGGAGGTGTACGTCGTGTCGCTGACGTCCGACGACGACGGGGCCGGGCACAGCAGCGACGACCGCTGGACGGGCAGCCTGGCGCCGCCCTGGGCGGCCGTGGTGGCCGCGCCGTCGGGGGCGGCGACCACGGCGGCACCGGTGACGGCGGCGAGCCCCGCCGCCGCGCCGATCAGGGACATCATCGTGCGCTTCACTGCTGGTCGCTCCCGTCACGGCGCGGCTCGGGGAAGGAGCCGGGATACGTCGTGCCGTCGTCGTAGGGCTGCTGGGTCTGCGGGGGCTGCTGGGCGTAGCCGTACGGGTCGTAGGCGCCGGCCTGGTAGGGATCCGCCGGGTATGCGCCGGGGTCCTGGTACTGCCCGCCGTAGGGGTCGGCCTGCCCGGCCTGGTAGTCGCCCTGCCCGGCCTGGTAGGGGTCCGCGGGCGCGTAGGGCTGCCCGTCCGGCTGGACGGGGGCGGCCTGCCACTGCTCGTAGGTCTGCTGCTGGGGCACCGCGGCGTACGGGTCGGCGGTCCCTGCGGCTTCCTGCGGTGCGGCGTACGGGTCGGCGGTTCCTGCGGCCTCCTGCGGTGCGGCGTACGGGTCGGCGGTTCCTGCGGCCTCCTGCGGCACCGCGTACGGGTCGCCGGTCTGCGCGGCCTCCTGCGGCGCGGCGGGCGGCTCGTCGTCCCCGGTGCGGGCCTCCGGGACCCCGTCCTCCGGCCCCGCGGGCCGTCCGGCGGCCTCCGCGGCGGCCCGCAGCCGGCGGGCCCGGCGGCCGTCGCCGGTGGCCGCCTGGGCGGCGGCCAGCGCGGCCGCCTCCTCGGGCAGGTCGTCGTCGATCTCCCGGCGGCGGCCCGGCAGCGCCATCACCACCAGGACGACGGCGAGCAGGCCCTGCGCCCACAGCCAGACGGTGTGGCCGAGGGGGTTCTCGTAGGTCAGGTCGAGCCGTCCGCCGCCCGCGGGGAGGTGGAAGCCCTGTGCCCAGCCGTCGACGGTCACGGGCGTGAGCGCGGTGCCGTTGAGGCTCGCCTTCCAGCCGGGGTCGGCGGCGTCCGCGAGGCGCAGCACCCGCCCGGCGGGGCCGGCGGGGACCTTGTCGGTGTGTGCCTCGACGGGGCCGGACGGTACGGGGACGGGGACGGCGGCCTGGCCCGCGGTGGTGCCGTCGGTGGCGCCGCCCGCCACGATGGACAGCCGCGAGACCCGGCGGTCGACGCGCCACAGGGCGCTGCCGTCCTCCTGGCTGAGGCGGGTCAGGCCCGGGGTGGCGTCCAGGACCCGGCCCATCTGGCGGGGCGCGCCGCTGCGGACCAGGACGTAGCGGACCGCGTAGCCGCCGAGCTGGCTGGTCTGGTCGGCGCCGGAGCCGGCCACCAGGTTGGCGACGATGCCGCCCAGGCGCGTGTCCTCGCCGGCGGTGGCGGCCAGGTCGGCGTCGCCGAGCTGCGCGCCGGAGCCGCGGACCAGGGCGTAGTCGACATGGCCCGTGCTGCCGTCGAGGACGAGGGTGCGGGCCCGGTCGTCGGTGCCGGACTCCTCGGCGACGAACGCGGGGACCTGCGAGGGGTTGCGCCGCTCCAGGGGGCCGTCCGCGCCGGTGATCATCCAGCTGACGGCGGCGTAGAGCGGGGCGAGGACGGACGCCACCGCGATCAGGACGGCGACCGGCTGCTTCCAGCCGAAGCCCATGGCGGCCATCCGGGTGCGGATGCCCTCGGCGCCGATCGCCGCGGCGCACAGCAGGGCCAGGCCGTAGACGAGCATCGCCGGGCCGGTCCAGCCCGAGGCGTTGCCCAGTGCGGCGCACAGCAGCGCGGCGAGCGCGACCACCCAGGCGGTACGGATCGCCGACTGCCGCTCGGCGCGCAGCGTCGCCGCGAGGGCGGCCAGCACGATGCCGATGAGCAGCAGTCCGCCGCCGGCCTTGGGGCCGCCGGGGCTCATGCCGATCAGGTCGAGGGCGGAGGCGGAGCCGGCGCCGTAGCCGAGCCCGACCTCCTGGAAGAAGCGCGCGGGGTCGGCGAACAGCGACAGCGACCAGGGGGCGAGCACCCCCACCGGGACGACGGCCAGGGCCAGGAAGCGCAGCACGTAACCGGGCAGGGTCTCCCGGCTGCCGTCGATCGCACGCCGTACCAGCAGCCCGATGCCGAGCAGCACCGCGACCGGCCAGACGAGCGGGGTGAAGGCCATCGTGAAGGTGACCAGCAGGGTGAACGCCCAAGTGGCGCGCCAGCTGGGCCGGGTGCCGGGGCTCAGGCGCAGTCCGCTCGCGGCGACGGCGGCGCGGGCCATCAGGGGCAGCAGGATCGCCAGCACGGCGGTGCCCAGGCGGCCGCCCGCGAGCGCGCCGGTGGCCGCGGGCAGGAAGGCGTACGCGATGGAGGCCCAGGCGCGCAGCAGCCGGGAGGTGACCAGCGGGCGGGAGGCGAAGTAGGCGGTCAGTCCGGCCAGCGGGACGGAGCAGACCAGGAAGAGGGTGATGGTGAAGCCGGTGCTGCCCAGGAAGAGCGTGGAGACCAGGGCGAGGACGGCCAGGTAGGGCGGTGCGGAGGCGGCGGCGCCGGTGCCGACCGCATGCCAGTTGTCGAGATACGCCGACCACAGATCGGACACGCTGCCGGGCGCGGGCAACATCGCGCCGCCGGTGAGCGCGCCGGAGCCGAGCAGCCCGCGGCAGGCGATCAGCGAGACCGCCAGCAGGACGAGGAAGAGCACCGGACCGGGCTTGCGGGCGATCCGCTTGAGCCGGGCGAACTGCTCGACCTCCAGGAAGTCGGCGTCGTCGCCGCCGGGTCCGGACTCCACCGCGCCGTGCCGGCCGGCCGAGGCCACATCGGGTGCCGCGCGGCCGGCGAGGTTGCCCGCGATCTGTTCGACGGTGGCCCGTACGGTCGCGCCGGGCGGCGGGAAGAGCGACCGCAGTTCCTTGGCGTCCACCTGGGGGCGGCCTCTGCGTTTGCGCGCGGCGAGGATCTTGCCGGGGCGCAGCAGGGTGCCGAAGAGTCCGGCGAGTTCGTCCAGCGCCTGGCCGGGGACCTTGCCGACGAGGTAGGCCAGCACCCGCAGGAAGGTGCCCAGGAGCAGCCGCAGCAGGACGTACGGGAGCAGCGCGCCGCGGGTGTTGGTGAGCAGGGTGTAGACGGCGCCGGCCTTGTCGACGCGGTGCGGGTTGGCGACCGAGCGGCCGACGCAGTCGATGGGGCGGCGCTCGCGGGCGGCGGCCTCGGCGTGCCGCAGGATCGCGTCCGGGGCGATGAGCACCTGGTGGCCGGCGGCCTGGGCGCGCCAGCACAGGTCGACGTCGTCGCGCATCAGCGGCAGCCGCCGGTCGAAGCCGCCGAGCTGCTCGTAGACGTCGCGGCGGATGAGCATGCCGGCGGTGGAGACGGACAGCACCGGGCGGACCTGGTCGTGCTGGCCCTGGTCCTGTTCGCGGCGGTCCAGGCCGGTCCAACGGCGGCCGCTGCGCGCGATGCTGACGCCCGTTTCGAGCAGCTGGCGGCGGTCGTACCAGCTGCGCAGCTTGGGGCCGACGATGGCGGTGGAGGGGCTGGCGTCGGCGACCCGCAGCAGTTCGGTGAGCGCGTCGGGCTCGGGGGCGCAGTCGTCGTGCAGCAGCCACAGCCACTGGACCGGCTCGCCGTGCGGCAGCTCCGGCATGTCGTAGGCCTCGTCGTGCCAGGTGCGGCTGACGGGGTCCCAGCCGCTGGGGCGGCGCAGATAGGCCAGATCGTCCTGGCTGAGCACGGGAGCCGTGCGGACGGCCTCGTCGACCGCGGTGCCGAAGCCGGAGCGGCGGGCGAGGTGCAGGACACGTTCGTCCCCGATGGCCTCGGCGAGCAGCCGGGCGGAGTCGTCCGCGCTGCCGGTGTCGGCGCCGATGACGTTCTGCACCGGGCGCTCCTGGCCGACCAGCCCGGCAAGAGCGTCGGGCAGCCAGCGGGCACCGTCGTGGGAGACGATCACGGCGGTGACGACGTGCCGCGGGAACTGAGGGGTGTCAGCTGGGTATGTGGCGGCCTGGGCCGCCGACTGGCTGTGCACGGACATCGAGGTACGGGCCCTCCGGACCCGGGAGTCCGGGGCCCGGGCGAAGTCGCTCAAGGCCCCCGCCCCCGGAAGACACTGCGACGGACTACGAGGCGACGCGCGGGCCCCGAAGGGCGGCGGCGCATCTCGGACGGTGCCCCACACTAATGGTTCGCGCCGTCGCCCCGACCGGGTCCGTGCACGGCAGTACACAGCAGTCCGCCTCCGGCCGTCAGGGCGCCGGAGGCGGGATGGTCGCTATCGGGGGATATGGGGAGTTGGCGCGGTACGGCGGCGGGCCGTGCAAGGCCGCGCGCCGCGGGCATCGGGGGCTGCCGTGACATCGTCAGACGGCGGCCTTCTTGAGCCGGCGCCTCTCGCGCTCGGACAGTCCGCCCCAGATTCCGAAGCGTTCGTCGTTGGCAAGCGCGTATTCAAGGCACTCGGAGCGGACCTCACACGCGAGGCAGACCTTTTTGGCCTCGCGGGTGGAGCCCCCCTTTTCCGGGAAGAAGGATTCGGGGTCGGTCTGGGCGCACAGTGCGCGCTCCTGCCAGCCGAGCTCCTCGTCCGCCTCCTCGACCAGCAATTCCTGGAACAGCTCGGTCATGTGCGCCCCTCGTCTGTCTTTACGTCCCCGTGATCCAGCCGTGATCGTTTTTGGCTGAACGACACGAGTGAAATTACAAGTGTGCTGATCCGGGCCAGTCAAGCCGAGATCTGCTATTGGGCCTCTTATTCACTCTGTGGAACCAAGCGTATGCGGAAAGTGTTCAAATCACCAAAAACCAGGACACTTCCCCGGGTGCATCGCCCCGGTTCTTCCTTCTCGCCACGTGAGACGCCAACCGACGGCGTTCGCGTTGCACCCCGCGCGCCGAAGCGGGGAAGATCACAGACGGATCACAAGACCGCAACGGCGTTTGGAGGCGCGGTTGGTGGGCGACATCTCCGGCCCGGGGGCTGCACAAACCTTTCTCCTGATCGCGTAACCGGATGAGGTGAACCATCCGCGCCAAACCCGACATCCGGTTGACATCGCGGCGGGAACCCGGTCTCCTTGTCCGCATGCCAGTGACTTCCGCGCCCCGCCCGGCCCGCACCCTCGGGTCGTTCCGCGCTGCGCAGGACCTGTGTCGCTGTCGCTGTTCTTGCTGTTGTAGCCACTGAGCTCCGGCCCCTCCCGCCCGCACCACCCCGCGGCGGCCCCGCCCTCCCCGCGTCCGCGCCGTGCCCCCTACCGGGACAGCCCGCGCCGTGCCGCACACTCCCTCGGCCACCGCCGGGAGCACCTCCGTTCGCGCGACACCCCGTTCTTCCGCCAAGGACCCACCACCCCATGAACAGCGACGTCCAGATCGCCGGCGACCCGCTCGCCATCCCCCACCTGCTGCCGCCCGTCCCCGCCCACCCGGCCACCGTCGCCGGCTTCGTGGGCCTGGCCCGCACCATCGCCGCCGACCGCGACAGCTGGGCCCCCCTCGTCCGCTACGACGCCACCACCCGCTGGTACCACCGGCTGCGCACCGGCCCCGGATACGAGGTCTGGCTGCTGAGCTGGGTGCCGGGCCAGGGCAGCGGACGGCACGACCACGGGCGCTCGTCGGGTGTGCTGACGGTCCTGGCGGGCGAGTTGACCGAGCACCGGCCCGAGGGGCCGCGCACGCTCTCCCCCGGCGCCCAGCGGGTCTTCGCACCGGGTTACGTCCACGAGGTCGTCAACGACGCGCTCACGCCCGCCGTCAGCCTGCACATCTACTTCCCCGGGCTGACCGAGATGCCCATGCACAGTGCCCAGTGCGCGCCGTCGGCCCATGAGGCCCGGGAGACCCTCGCCCCCTGACCCGTAAGCCCTGACAGGCCCTCCCGTCTCCCGACCACCACCCCTCACCGACAGCCTTCGGCTGACAGGCCCTCCCGTCGCCCGACCACCACCCCTCACCGACAGCCTTCGGCTGACAGACTGTCGGGCATGCGCATTGTGGTTCTGGCCGGCGGTATCGGCGGCGCCCGCTTTCTGCGGGGAGTGAAGGCAGCGGTTCCGGACGCGGAGATCACCGTCATCGGGAACACCGGCGACGACATCCATCTGTTCGGGCTCAAGGTGTGTCCCGACCTCGACACCGTGATGTACACGCTCGGCGGCGGGATCGACGAGGACAAGGGCTGGGGCCGGGCCGGCGAGACCTTCCGGGTGAAGGACGAGCTGGCCGCCTACGGCGTGGGGCCCGAGTGGTTCGGGCTCGGTGACCGGGACTTCGCCACGCATATCGTCCGTACCCAGATGCTCGGCGCCGGATATCCGCTGAGCGCGGTGACCGAGGCGCTGTGCGACCGGTGGCGGCCGGGCGTGCGGCTGATCCCGATGACCGACGACCGGGTCGAGACCCATGTCGCCATCGAGGAGGACGGCGAACAGCGCGCGGTGCACTTCCAGGAGTACTGGGTGCGGCTGCGCGCCTCGGTGCCCGCGCACGCCGTGGTGCCGGTCGGCGCCGACCAGGCCAAGCCCGCGCCCGGTGTCCTGGAGGCCATCGCGGACGCCGATGTGGTGCTCTTCCCGCCGTCCAACCCGGTGGTGAGCATCGGCACCATCCTGGCCGTGCCGGGCATCCGGGAGGCCATCGCGGACGCCGGGGTGCCGGTGGTCGGCCTCTCCCCGATCGTCGGGGACGCGCCCGTACGCGGGATGGCCGACAAGGTGCTGGCGGCGGTGGGCGTCGAGTCGACGGCCGCCGCGGTGGCGCAGCACTACGGCTCGGGGCTGCTGGACGGCTGGCTGGTGGACACCGTCGACGCGGGCGCGGTGGCCGGGGTCGAGGCGGCCGGGATCCGCTGCCGGGCGGTGCCGCTGATGATGACGGACGCGGACGCCACGGCCGCGATGGCGCGCGAGGCGCTGGCGCTGGCCGAGGAGGTACGGGCGTGAGCACGCCGGGCTACCGGGTGTGGGCGGTGCCGGGGATCCCCGAGGTGCGGCCCGGCGATGACCTCGTCAAGCTGATCGCGGCGGCGGTCGCCGGCTCGGAGGTGCCCCAACTGGCCGACGGCGACGTCCTGTTGGTGACCTCGAAGATCGTCAGCAAGGCGGAGGGCCGGGTGTTGGAGGCCGCCGACCGCGAGGCGGCGATCGACCAGGAGACCGTACGGGTGGTGGCGCGCCGCGGCACGCTGCGGATCGTGCAGAACCGGCAGGGGCTGGTGATGGCCGCGGCCGGTGTCGACGCCTCCAACACCCCCTCGGGCACGGTGCTGTTGCTGCCCGAGGACCCGGACGCATCGGCGCGCGCCCTGCGTGCGGGCATCCGGACCGAACTGGGCGTCGACGTCGGCGTCGTGATCAGCGACACCTTCGGGCGGCCCTGGCGCAGCGGCCTCACCGACGTCGCCATCGGGGCGGCCGGCATCCGCGTCCTGGACGATCTGCGCGGGGGCACGGACGCCTACGGCAATCCGCTCAGCGCGACCGTGGTGGCCACCGCCGACGAACTGGCCGCCGCCGGCGACCTGGTGAAGGGCAAGGCCGCCGCGCTGCCGGTCGCCGTGGTGCGCGGGCTCCCGCATGTCGTCGAGGAGGCCGGAGACGGCGACGGGGCGCGGGCGCTGGTCCGCGACGCCGGGAGCGACATGTTCCGGCTGGGGACGTCGGAGGCCGTTCGGGAGGCGGTGACGCTGCGCCGTACGGTGCGGGACTTCACCGACGCCCCGGTGGACGGCGGCGCGGTGCGCCGGGCGGTGGCCGCCGCGCTGACGGCGCCCGCGCCGCACCACACGGCCCCCTGGCGGTTCGTCCTGCTGGAGTCCGAAGAGGCGCGCACGCGGCTGCTGGACGCGATGCGGCACGCCTGGATCGCCGATCTGCGCGGCGACGGGTTCTCGGAGGAGTCCGTCGCCAAACGGGTACGGCGGGGCGACGTGCTGCGCCGGGCGCCGTATCTGGCGGTGCCCTGCATGGTCATGGACGGCTCGCACAGCTATCCCGATGCGCGGCGCGGCGCGGCGGAACGGGAGATGTTCGTGGTCGCGCACGGCGCGGGGATCCAGAACTTCCTGATCGCGCTGGCGGGCGAGCGGCTGGGGTCCGCCTGGATCTCGTCGACGATGTTCTGCCGGGACGTCGTACGGGAGGTGCTGGGGCTGCCGCAGGAGTGGGAACCGATGGGGGCCGTTGCCATCGGGGAGCCCGCCGAGGCTCCCCGGGAGCGGCCGGCGCGGCCCGTGGACGACTTCGTCGTGGTGCGCTGAGGGCGCTCGGAACGAGGGCGCTCAGAGACGGGCGATGTCCCCTACCGGGAAGCGCGGCGCGCGCCGCGGCGGCACCACCCCGGACAGCAGGATCAGCCGGGCGGCCCGGTGGCGCTGGCCCTCGTACGGCGCGAGGAGTTCGAGCATCTGCTCATCGGTGGTGCCGCGGCGGCCGGTGAGGGCATAGCCGATGATCTTCGGCAGGTGGAGGTCGCCGACGGTGACGGCGTCGGGGGCGCCGAGGGTGCGCTGGAGGGTCTCGGCGGCGGTCCACGGGCCGATGCCGGGCAGGGCCGTCAGGCGGCGGGTGGCGGCGGCGAGGTCCATTCCCGCGGCCTCCTCCATCCGGCGGGCGACGCGGACGGCGCGCAGGATCGCCGAGGACCGCTTGGCGTCCACGCCCGCCCGGTGCCACTCCCAGGAGGGGATCAGCGCCCAGGCCCGCGCATCCGGCATCACCCGCATCCGCTCCCACGGGCCGGGCGCGGGCTCGCCGTGGCGCTGGAGCAGCAACCGCCAGGCGCGGTATGCCTCGTCGCTGGTGACCTTCTGTTCCAGGACCGAGGGGATCAGCGACTCCAGGACGAGCCCCGTGCGGGCGAGCCGGACGCCGGGGTGGCGGCGGCGCGCCTCGTGGACGAGGCGGTGCCGGGCGGTGAACCGGTCCGGTTCGTCGGACGCCCCCAGCAGCTCGGGCAGCCGCTCCAGCAGCCAGTCCGCGCCGGGACCCCACGCCTGGGCCTCGACCGCGCCGGCGGCCGGGCGGGCCTCAAGGCGCAGGGTGCCGGGGCCTTCGGGCGTACGGCAGGCGCGCCACACCTCGCCGCCGCGCACCGCGAAGGCGGGGTCGCCGGGGCCGCGCTGGAGCACGCACAGGGTGCGGTGCAGGTCGTACGGGCCGGGCGGCACCCAGCTGCGGGCGGGCATGCGGCCAGATTAGGCGATGGGGGTGACAACGGGCCGGGCCCGCCGGCCGGGGCCGGGCCCTACTGGTCGGGGCCGGGCCCTACTGGTCGGGGCCGGGCCCTACTGGTCGGAGGAGAAGCGCACCGAGCCCGCCGGGATCCGGGCGCCGCACCAGATGCGGATGCCGTCGCGCAGCTCGTTGTCGGCGCCGACCTCGGCCCCGTCGCCGATGACCGCGCCGTCCAGGACCGCGCGGGCCCCGATGCGCGCCCCGGCGCCGATCAGCGACTCCCGGATCCGGGCGCCCGGTTCGATCACCGCGCCCTCCAGGACGGCGCTGCCGTCGATGCGGGCGCCCTCGCCGACGACGGCGCCCGCCCCGATGACCGTGCCGCCGGTGAGCTTGGCGTCCGGGGCGACGTCGGCGTTCTCCAGGACGAGACGCTCGCCGCGGCGGCCGGGGACGGCCGGGGAGGGGGCGCGGCCCAGGACGAGGTCGGCGGAGCCGCGGACGAATGCCTGGGGGGTGCCCAGGTCGAGCCAGTAGGTGGAGTCGACCATGCCCTGGAGGTGGGCGCCGTCGGCGAGCAGTCCGGGGAAGGTCTCACGTTCGACGGAGACGGGCCGCCCGGCCGGGATGGTGTCGATCACCGACCGGTTGAAGACATAGGCGCCCGCGTTGATCTGGTCGGTGACGATCTCCTCGGGGGTCTGCGGCTTCTCCAGGAAGGCGGTGACCTTGCCGGTGTCGTCGGTGGGGACCAGGCCGAAGGCGCGGGGGTCCTCGACCCGGGTCAGGTGCAGGGAGACGTCCGCCCCGGAGGTGCGGTGGGTGTCCACCAGGGCCTGGATGTCGAGTCCGGTCAGGATGTCGCCGTTGAAGATCAGCACCGGGTCGCCGGGGGCGGAGTGCAGATGCCCGGCGACGTTGCGGATGGCGCCGCCCGTGCCCAGCGGCTCCTTCTCGGTGACGTACTCCAGGTGCAGGCCGAGCGCCGAACCGTCGCCGAAGTACGGCTCGAAGACCTCGGCGAGATAGGAGGTGGCCATGACGATGTGCGTCACCCCCGCGGCGCGGGCCCGCGCCAGCTGGTGGGTGAGAAAGGGCACACCGGCCGCCGGGACCATCGGCTTGGGCGTGTGCACCGTCAACGGGCGCAGCCTGGTGCCCTTGCCGCCGACCAGGAGGATCGCTTCAGTCACCTTGTCGTCTCTGCTTCCTGCTGGGGTCGGCGCACGGCCGACCAGTGTAGGCAGACGGGCTTTCGCCCCCGCTCCACGGACACCGGCGCGCGCCGGGACACCGGCGGTGCCCGGCGCGCGTCGTGATCGGTAGGACGGCGCGCACGCGAGGGTGGTTCATCTCCGGCACAACCGGACGGTACCGGACGCTAGCCGTCACCGGAGGCGGCAGGTCAGCGCCCCTGGAGGCGGGCGGCGTCCGTACGGGCGGTGTCGAGTGCGTCGTAGAGGCGGTCGCCGGGGCAGGCGGAGCGGAAGCCGTCGCGGTGGCCGGAGATGACGTGGAGTTGGGCGACCTCGCCCTTCTTGAAGAGGTTGCTGCCGGCGGAGGTCAGGTCCACGGTGCCGCGCGGATCGGCGCCGGACAGGCCCAGCTTCCACGCCGTCAGAGCCGAAAGGGCCTCCATGGCGCCCTTGGAGGGGTCGGTGTCGGTGAAGTTCCCCAGCAGGGCGATGCCGGTGGTGTCGTCGTTGAAGCCGAGGGTGTGCGCGCCCATCACGGATTTGTCCACGCCGCCCGCGCGGCCTTCGTAGATGACGCCGCATTTGTCGATGAGGAAGTTGTAGCCGATGTCTTTCCAGCCACTGCTTTTGACGTGAAAGCGGTAGATGGCGCGGATCGCCGCGGGGGCCTCGGCGCAGGTGTAGTCGTTGCCGGTCGCGGTGTGGTGGACGAAGGCGGCCTTGACCGGGCCGGTGAAGCCGGGGGTCGGTTCGCGCAGGGTCTCGTCGGCGCCCCAGCCGGCCCGGGTCACGATCCGCGGGCGGGGGCCGATGTAGGTCTTGTCGGGGTTGCTCCGGGCCCCGGCGGCCTGGGCCGCCGCCTGCGCCTCGGCCTGTGCCTCGGCGCGCCCCAGCGGCCGCAGTTCGGTGCCGGGCCCGGTGGGCCGTGCGCTGCCCGGGTCGACCAGCTCCAGCCGCAGCCCGCCGGGGAAGGGGGCCGGTGCGCGGTTCCGGCCGTCCGGGGCGATGCGCAGCTGGACGGCGTTCGAGGCGCCGGTCCACAGGGGGGCGGTGCTGCCGCGTACTCCGCTCTTGCGGCGTTCGGCCGACGCGGGGTCGGGCAGGTCGTCGTTGTCGGTCTGTACGTCCTGCCAGCCGGACCAGTCGTGCGAGCCGGTGGCGCGGGTACGGACCTGGACGTGGCCGCCCAGTTGGACGTTGGGGTCGTCCCAGACGACGCCGAGGAGCGAGAACGGGCGGACCTCGCGCACCGGCATGACCCGGGTTCCGGGGACGGGCGCGGAGTCGGGTTCGCCGGCGCGCGGGGCCGCCGTGCCGAGGTCGTCCAGCGGTACGGACTGGGTGCTGCCCGCCGCGTCGTCGGCCGTGGCGGGGGCGGCACCGACCGGGGGCTGCGAGGGCAGGGCGAGCGCGGCCACGGTCAGGGCGCCGAGGGAAGCGGTGAGAAGGGAAAGGCGCATGGATGTATATGTGGCACGGCGAAGCGCCCTGCGCCATCGCGGATCTGACGGGGCATCGACCGAACGGCGGCGGCGGTCTGCGCCGAACCGGTGGCCGTATCCGCCCCGTCCGGACCACCGCACCCCGTCGCCGCGCGTAATCTGGCCGCGATGAACGCCACCGATCGCACCCCCGCCGACCTGCTGCGTTCCGCGCTCGCCGCGGACCCGGCCCGCCCCCTGGTGACCTTCTACGACGATGCCACCGGCGAGCGGGTGGAACTGTCCGTCGCCACCTTCGCCAATTGGGTGGCCAAGACGGCCAACTACCTCCAGGGCGATCTGGCCGCCGCGCCCGGCGACCGGCTCGCGCTGCTGCTGCCCGCGCACTGGCAGACCGCCGTATGGCTGCTGGCCTGTTCGTCGGTCGGCGTGGTCGCGGAGGTGGACGGCGATCCGGCCGCGGCCGACCTGGTCGTCAGCGGCCCGGACCGGCTGGCGGAGGCGCGCGCCTGCTCCGGGGAGCGGGTGGCGCTGGCGCTGCGCCCGCTGGGCGGCCGCTTCCCGCAGCCGCCGGCGGACTTTGCGGACTACGCCGTCGAGGTGCCCGGCCAGGGCGACCGCTTCGCGCCGTTCGTGCCGGTGGATCCGGGTGCACCGGCGCTGACCGTCGGCGGCGAGGAGCTGACCGGCACGGGGATCGGCGAGCGGGCGCTGGCAGATGCCGCGGCCGAGGAGATGCCCCAGGAGCCGCGGGTGCTGTCGGGGCTGTCGTACGACACCTGGCGGGGCCTGTCCTACGGGCTCTACGCACCGCTGGCGACCGGCGGCTCGGTGGTGCTCTGCCGCCATCTGGACCGGCTGGGCGCGGAGGGCACGCTGGCCCGGGAGGCCACCGAGAGGATCACGTTCAAGGCGCCGTCGGCGCTGTCCTAGACGGCGTCACCCGCCCGGCGGAGCGGGCGCCCCGCGCGGCGGGCCGGTTCACGGGATGTGCGCCAGGATTTCACGTACGGACAACCCTGCGCGGGACCGGTCCGTCCCACCCTCGGCCGGGCACCGCGTACGGGCACGACGCCGACTCCGTGAGGGATGGACGCACGTGACCGAGAGCCCCCAGACACCGTCCGGCCGCCCGGGCCCCGCCGCGGGCTCGCGCCGGACGGGCCGGGGGGCGGGCCGGTTTCCCGGCTGGGGCCCGCGGCCGCTGCGCTCGGGCGCCCCGGGCGACGGCCCGGGCCCGCCGCGCACCCCGCCCTCGCCGCTGCACTGGATGCGCCGGGCCGCGCTGGGCACGGCCGCCGCGGTGCTGGTGACGGCCGTCACCGGCTGGGGTCTGTACACCAAGCTCGACGGCAATATCCGCTTCGACAGCGACACCCAGAACGAGCTGGAGAAGTACGAGGCCGAACGGCCCGATCCGGGCCCGCCCAACGCCGAGAACATCCTGCTGATCGGCTCCGACAACCGCGGCGACGGCAACGAGAAGTACGGCGCCGACAGCGGCACCCAGCGCTCGGACACCACGATCCTGCTGCATCTGGCGGCGGACCGGAAGTCGGCCACCGCGGTCAGCATCCCGCGCGATCTGATGGTGCAGGTGCCGCGCTGCAAGCGGTCCGACGGCAGGGAGATCGCCGAGCAGACCGTGCAGTTCAACTGGACGTTCCAGTTCGCCGGGGCCGCCTGCACGATCCGTACGGTCGAGAAGATGACCGGAATCCGGATCACCCACCACATGATCGTCGATTTCGTCGGGTTCAAGAAGATGGTGGACGCGGTGGACGGCGTCGAGATCTGTGTGCGCCGGCCCATCCACGACGACAAGGCGCATCTGGTGCTGCCCGCCGGCCGCCAGACCCTCCACGGCGAGGAGGCCCTCGGTTTTGTACGGGCCCGTAAAAGCCTGGGTAACGGCAGCGACACACAGCGCATGCAACGCCAGCAGGACTTTCTTGGCGCGCTGGTGAAGAAAGTGCAAAGCAACGGTGTGCTGCTCAATCCGACGCGGTTGTATCCGGTGCTGGATGCCGCGACGAGTTCCCTGACGACCGATGCGGATCTTGCCTCGCTCACCGGACTGTACGAATTGGTGCGCAGCATGCGCAGCATTCCGACCGCTCATGTGCAGTTCCTGACCGTGCCGCGCCAGGAGTACCGCTACGACCCCAATCGCGACGAGCTGGTGCAGCCCGACGCCGGGCGTCTCTTCGCTGAGCTGCGCAGAGACCACCGGGTGACGGTGGCACCCGCGAAGGACTCCGCCCAGAGCGCAGCCGCCTTCGACGCGAAACCCCGCGACCCCTCGCCGCCTCCCGGCCGGGCCCCGGCCTTTCCCGGGACCACCGCGGAACACGGGACCTGCGAATAAAGATGCCGCAAAAACCCGCAGTTCCGTGAAGGGATTGGGCGGATTGCCCAGGTGTAGGGAAGTGGAATTTGTCACCGGCGTCGCCGGGCACTGAACTGGGCGGATAGTGTGAGCGATCCGGCCCGCTCCAGCAGCGGGCCGATGACCATGCACATCCCTGTTCATCCCTAGTTCATCCCTATTGCACGATCGACCGACCGAGCGCCTTGAGGGGGAGGCGCCGCGCCACCGACGGAGGATTCAAGGCACCGTGGACGCGCAAGGCCGTGGGCGGGCGGGCGACGACAACGTCGATCCCGCCGACCAGTGGGTGTTCGACCCCGACACCGGCAATTACGAGCTGCGGCTCGACCCTCCGGGTCCTACCGCGGACCGTTCCTCCGCCCGTAAGGCCGCCGGTCCCAGACGCACCCGGCGCCATCCGGCGGAGCGGGGCGGTGACACCGACACCCGTCCGCTGCCCAGCCAGCGCAATCGGCGCGGCGAGGCCCGCGATGACGAGGACGGGCGCCGCGCCGGGGGCCGGGCCGAGCGCCGCGCCGCGGCCCGAGGTGCCTCGGCCGCGAACGCCGCGGGTGCGACCGGCCGCCGCCGGCCCAAGCCGAAGAAGTCCGGCAAGAAGAAGGCGCTGTACTGGACTTCCGGTGTGCTGGGTTTCGTCCTGGTGGCCGCCGCCACCACGGCGTACGTCATCTACCAGCAGCTCGACGGCAACATCAGGAAGGTCGACGTCGGCGTCAACAACGACGCGGTCACCGACGGGCCGGTCAATCTCCTGGTCATCGGGACGGACGCCCGCGAGGGCAAGGGCAATTCGGGCTACGGCGACGCCGGCAGCGTCGGGCATGCGGACACCACGATCCTGATGCACATCTCCGCGGACCGGACGAACGCGACCGCGCTGAGCATCCCGCGCGACCTGATCACCGACATCCCCAACTGCCCGACGAAGCAGAAGGACGGCACGACCAAGGTCATTCCCGGCCAGCAGCAGACGCGCTTCAACACCAGCCTGGGCCAGGAGGGGCGCGACCCGGGCTGCACCTGGCGGACCGTCGAGAAGCTCACCGGACTGAAGATCAATCACTTCATGATGGCCGACTTCAACGCCGTCAAGGAGCTGTCCACCGCGGTCGACGGCGTCGAGGTGTGCGCCGGCAAGGACATCAACGACTCCGGGTCGCATCTGCATCTGAAGGCCGGCCGGCACGTCGTCATGGGCGAGCAGGCCCTCGCCTTCGTCCGTACCCGGCACGCCGTCGGCACCGGCAGCGATCTGAGCCGTATCAAGCTCCAGCAGCAGTTCATCGGCTCGCTGGTCCGCAAGCTGAAGTCCAGCGCGTTCAGCAGTCCGGGCAAGCTGCTGGACGTCGCCCAGGCGGCGACCAAGGCGCTGACCGTCGACACCGGTATCGGCAGTGCGAGCAAGCTGATGGACTTCGGCAACGACATGAAGAAGGTGAATCTCAACAAGATCACCTTCGCGACGGTGCCGGTGCTGGACAACCCGCACGACGCGGCCACCGTGATACTCGACAAGGCCAAGGCCGAACCGCTGTTCCGGATGATCCAGGCCGACCAGTCCCTCTCCAAGGGGGGCAACAAGGCGGCCAAGAAGGCGCCGGTCAAGAAGGCCCCGCCGGAGCTCGTACGGGTCGATGTCTCCAACGGCGGCGGGCCGATCGGCTCGGCGCAGGAGACCGTGGACTGGCTCCAGAACAGCAAGGGCGCCCGGCTGTCCACCAACACCGGCAACGCCACGCAGAAGCTGGCCAAAACCACCCTGGAGTACGCGCCCAACCAGGCCGACCAGGCCGCCACGCTCGCGGACTGGATGGGTCTGCCCAAGAGCGCCCTGAAGCAGTCGTCGCAGGCCGCGGGCGACCGCGTGCCGATGAAGCTGGTCCTCGGCAAGGACTTCCAGGGGGCGGGTCAACCCATCACGGCGCCGACCGAAACCCCGGACGGTGTTCAGCACGTCAATGCAGGTGACAAGAACATCTGCGCGAAGTGACCTGAGCGGGATCCGGCCGCCGGTGACGGCGCCGAGCGCACCACCAACTGAAACGGGGAGAGGGCCCAATGCGGCAGAGCAGTGTGCGTGGTGAGCGATCACCGGGGCAGGCGGGAGCCCAGAGGCTGGGCTTCGACGACAGCCTGAAGGAGGGCGCACCACCGCCGGACGCACCCGGCTGGACGCCGGACGACGACGGCGGCATCGCGCCCGCACCCGACGAGAGCGGCGGCGGCAACGGGGGCCGCCGCCGCAAGGGGAAAGCCGCCAAGGGCGGCAAGGCCCGCAAGGCGCTGCGCTGGACGGCGCTCGGCCTCGGCTTCGTCCTGGTCGCCGGGGCGGGCGCCGGTTACTGGTACTACGAGCACCTCAACGCGAACCTGCGGACGGCTCCCCGGTCCGCCGGTGGGAGCGGCCTGAAGAAGCCGGAGCCCAACGCGTTCGGGCAGACCCCGCTGAACATCCTGCTCATCGGCTCCGACGGCCGTAACAGCAAGAAGGACATCGAGCTGGGCGGCGCCCGCCAGGACGCGGACCGCAAACCGCTGGCCGATGTGGAGATGCTGCTGCACGTCTCGGCCGACCGCAGCAACATGTCGGTGATATCGATCCCCCGGGACACCCGGGTGACCATCCCTCAGTGCACCGACCCCAAGACGCACGAGGTCTACCGGCAGACCACCGCCGCCATCAACCAGTCGCTCCAGCACGGCGGCCCCGGCTGCACCCTCGCCACCTGGCAGGAGCTGACCGGCGTCTACATCGACCACTTCATGATGGTCGACTTCTCCGGCGTGGTGGACATGGCGGACGCCATCGGCGGCGTCCCGGTCTGCGTCGACGGCAACGTCTACTCGCACGACAGCAAGGGCCACGGCAGCGGCCTGAAGCTCACCAAGGGCACCCATTCCGTCCAGGGCGTCCAGGCCCTCCAGTGGCTGCGCACCCGCTACGGCTTCGAGGACAACAGCGACATCGGCCGGACCAAGGCCCAGCACATGTACATGAATTCGATGGTCCGCCAGCTGAAGGCGAACGCCAAGCTCACCAACCCCGGCGAGCTGCGCGATCTGGCCGAGGCAGCGACCAAGGCGCTGACCGTCGACGACGGCCTGAACACCGTCACGAAGCTCTACGACCTGGGCGGCGATCTCAGCCGGGTGCCGACCAAACGCATCACCATGGTCACCATGCCCTGGGTGTACAGCCCCGGCGGGGAGTACGTCCTGCCCAAGCCCGGCGATGCCGAGCAGACCTTCGCGATGCTGCGCAACGACACCGCGCTGGACGGCAAGGACAAGAAGAAGAAGCCGACGCCGGACCCGAAGCCGTCAACTGCCAAGAGCGCGCTGAAGGTTGTCGTCCAGAACGGCACCAACAGCACCGTGAACGGCCCGGTCTCCGGCCGCGCGAGCGTCGTCCAGGAGCGGCTCGCCCAGCTCGGCTACACCGCCGCCGGCACCGACTCCTCGCTCATCACGCAGGCCGACACCACCCTCGTCTACGGCGACACGGCCCGGCGCGGGGACGCCCTGGCGCTCGCGAAGGCGCTGGACCTGCCCAAGAGCGCGGTCAAGCAGTCGAGTTCGGCCACCGAGCTCCGACTGGTCGTCGGCAACGACTGGCGTACGGGGACGGCGTACCCGAAGCAGCAGGGCGACGACAAGCCCGCCGACAAGGCGCCGGACAGCGCGGATGCGCTCAACGGGAACGACACGAAGGCGTGCATGAAGGTGAATCCGGGCTACACCTTCTGAGACCGTCCCGGCCTTCAGGACTGTCCCAGTGAGCGGGCGTCGAGGTCGCCATGGCAGAGTCATGCCATGGTGACCTCGATACGTGGACGGCACAGGCCCGTCGCCGCGTCCCTTCTCCTTCTGGTCGCGGCCCTGCCCGTGACCGCCTGTGGCACACCGCGCGCCAGGGTGGCCGAGGCGCCGCGTCCGTTCCCGGCGTCCCGCCCCAGCCACGGCCCCACCCACGGCGCCTCCCCGTATGCGGAGCCCGGCGGCGGTGCCCCGCACGAGAACGAGAACAAGGCCGGCCGTCGCCCCGGCGCGATGTCCCCGGCCAGTGCGAAGGACGCGCAGAAGGAAGCCGCGCGCATCGAACCCGTCCTCAAGCGGCTGTGGAAGCAGCACAAATGGGACCCTCGCAGCGTGCGCGCGGCGCTGCTCCGGCTCGGGTACAAGGAGCAGCGGACCGGTCCGAAGGGCGAGCGGCTCGGTGGGACGCTCATCGTGCGGGAGATGGACGCGCGCTTCGTCACCGACCACTACGTCCGGCCCGAGGGCGCCCTGATCGGCCTGCGCGTCCATGAGGACGCCTGCGTCACGGCGTTCGTGCAGAAGACCAACTACCAGGTCACGACCAACGGCCCGTACCCGGAGCACGGCTGCTTCGAGCCGCCCTTCGCCCACTGAGTGACGGGGCGGGCCCAAGTGGCCCGCCCTTCCCGGCGGTCGGGACTATTTCGCCGGTGCCATGACCGCGGGCCGGCGGCTGGCGATGACCTTCTTCGCGAGCGACCGGGGGCTGGTGAGGAATCCGTAGCCCCAGGACATGTGCATGGTGGCCAGCGCGAGGGGGATCTGGGCGCGGGCCTTGAGGGAGAGTCCCTTGCCGGCCGGGACCGAGCCCGCGACGATGGCCGCCAGGTAGCCGCCCGGGATCACCAGGCCCCAGGGCGTGACGGCCACGCCGGCCACCAGGCCGGCCGCGATGGCGCAGACGGCAACCGGCGGCGCGAGGTAGCGCAGGTTGATCGACCCGGAGTGGTAGCGCGCGACGACATGGCGCCACTTGCCGTAGTCCTTGTACTGCTTGGCCAGGGCCCTGACGGTCGGCCGCGGGCGGTACTGCACCTTCAGCTCCGGCGAGAACCAGACCCGGCCGCCCGCCTCGCGGATCCGGAAGTTCAGCTCCCAGTCCTGCGCGCGGATGAACTCCACGTTGTAGCCGCCCTGTTGCTCCAGCGCCTCGCGCCGGAACACCCCGAGGAAGACGGTGTCGGCGGGCCCGGCCTCCCCGCCCGTGTGGAAGGCGGCGTTGCCCACGCCGATCTTGGAGGTCATGGCCGCGGCCACCGCCTCCTCCCAGGCGTTCTCGCCCTCGGCGTGCATGATGCCGCCGACGTTCTGCGCCCCGGTCTCCTCCAGCAGCCGCACCGCGGTGGCGATGTAGCCCGGCGAGAGCATGCCGTGCCCGTCGACGCGGACGACGACGGGATGCCGGGATGCCTGGATCGCGGCGTTCAGCGCGGCGGGGGTGCGTCCCGTCGGGTTGGGCACGGTGCTCACCCGCGGGTCTTCCTTCACCAGCTCGGCGGCGATCTCGTCCGTACGGTCCGTGGACGGGCCGAGGGCGATCACCACCTCCATCTCGCCGGCGTACTCCTGCTCCAGGATGTGCCGGACCGAATCGCGCAGGTGACGTTCCTCATTGAGCACCGGCATGATCACGGAGACGGCCGGGGTCTGCTGCTGCGGCATGGTTCCTCGGGGGTACGGCCCGCGGCGAGCCGCCATGGGCGGCAGCGCCCGCCGGGAGACTGCGGTATCGCGCCTCACGTTACCGCGAACGGGGGACGGCGGCGGACGGCGGACGGGTGGCCGGGCCGCCGGCGACCGGCGTGTGATGCTTTGCATGTGATCGTACGGGTTTACGGTGCTTCGACCGGCCCGACCTCGACTCGCCGCCCGTCCCGCCGCGGAGGTGTCCCCCGTGAACGCCCCGTCCCGCTCCCAGGCCCCCACGCCGCGCCGGACCGCCCGGCCGACGGGGCGCCGGCGCCCGCCTCGTACGCGGTGGGGGCTGCGGATCAGCGCGGCGGCCGCGGGGGTGCTGCTGGCCGCGAGCGGAGTCGGGCACGCCATGGTCGCCGGGGTGGAGACCCGGATCGGGCGGGTGGACCCCTTCAAGGACATGCCGACCGAGGAGCGGCCCGGGGGCGGCAGCGGGCTGAACTTCCTGGTCGTCGGCACGGACGGGCGGGACAAGATCACCAAGGAGGAGAAGCGCGACTACCACCTGGGCGGGGTCCCCTGTCACTGCACCGACACCCTGATGCTGGTGCATCTCTCCGCCGAGCGGGACCGCGCCAGCATCATCAGCCTGCCCCGCGACTCCTACGCCGAGGTCCCCGCCCACACGGACCCGGTCACCGGCCGCCGCCACGCCCGCCACCCCGTCAAGCTGAACGCGGCCTACGCCGAGGGCGGCCCCAATCTGACCGTACGGACCGTCGAGCACATGACGGGGGTGCATATCGACCACTATCTGGAGGTCGACTTCACCAGCTTCATGCACAGCGTGGACGCGGTCGGCGGGGTGGAGGTCTGCACCTCGCGCCCGCTCCGGGACAGTTTCACCGGGCTGGACCTGCCCGCGGGAAAGCACCTCCTGGGGGGCGGCCAGGCGCTCCAGTACGTCCGCTCCCGCCATATCGACGCCTCCGCCGACCTCGGCCGGATGCACCGCCAGCAGCGCTTCCTCGCCTCCCTCATCCACAAGATCACCTCCTCCGGCGTCCTGATGAACCCGATCCGCTTCAAGGACGTCGCCGAGACGATGCTGGAGTCCGTACGGGCCGACTCCGGCTTCGCGGCCAACGACCTGGTGGACCTGGGGCAGGCCATGCGCGGCTTCACCCCGTCGTCCTCGGAGTTCGTCTCCGTACCGCTGACCAAGGAGAATCTGCGGCTGCCGGGCGGCGGCGAGGCGGTGCGCTGGGACCCGGTGGCGTCGCAGCAGCTCTTCCAGGCCATCCGCGACGACCGGCCCCTCGCCCGGCACCCGGGCATGGGCACCCCGGGGCCGCAGGACACCCAGGACGCGCAGGACGCCCAGGACAACCCCAGCGCCAAGGACCCCAAGGCCCCCCAGGACGCCCGGCAGCCCCGTGGAACGGAGGTGGAGGTCCCGCCGTCGCAGATCACGGTCCGGGTCGACAACGGCACCCCGCGTGCGGGCCTGGGCGCCACGGCCGCCAAGGCGCTGCGCGCCACCGGCTTCCGCATCTCCGGGGCGCCCGGCACGACGGCCGGCCACCACCCGGCCGCCCATACGGTCATCGACTACGACCCGCGCTGGGAACGCTCGGCCCGCGCCCTGGCCGCCGCGCTGCCCGGCGCCCGGCTGCACCCGGTCGCCCGGCGTGGCCCGGTGCTCCATGTGACGCTCGGGGCCGATTTCACGGCGGTGACACCGGTCCGGGAGCAGCAGCCGCCGCAGCCCCCGGTCGACGTCGGGGCGATCACCGGCGACCAGGCGGTGTGTCCATGACCGTGCCCGCCCCCCGCCGCGCCCACCCCGGGTTCCGCCCGCCCGGCGGCGGCCCGGCCGCGCACCGCTACGTCCCGCGGGCCGGTGTCACGCTCGCCGGGCTGTGCCTGGTCGCCGCCACCGCCGCCGCGGCCCCGCCCGCCCCGGACACCCCCACCGGCTGCGGCGACCTGGCCAACGGGCGGCTGTGCCTGCGCGGCCCGGTCGGCGCGACCGGCCGCTACACGACGGCCTACCGCCGCCAGGGCCCTGGCCCGGGCCCCGCCGCCACCTCCTCCGACACCTCCGTACGCCTGGGATACCAGCGCAAGAACACGCGGATCACCGCCTTCCCCGGCTGGTTCGGCACCCGCCGGCTGCGCCAGGGTGCGGCCGCCCTCGGCGGGCGGGTGGAGATGCTGCCGGACGAATGCATCCGCGGCGTCATGGAGCACGACGGGACCGTCTTCGTCACCAAGTGGAGCTGCGGCTGATCCGGCCCCGGTCCGCGCCCCGCCCCGCCCGCGACCCGGCCAGGAGGACACCATGTGGCAGGCCGCACTACTGGCCCTCTCCCCCGCCACCCTGGCGCTCTTCCTGACCGCCATGGCGGCGCTGGCCCTGTCGCTGGCCGCCTGGGCCGCCCGCGCCCCCGCCACCACCGCCCCGCGCATCACGGCCGCTGCCCTCCTGGCCGCCTGGCTGCTGCTGCTCCTCCTGGTCACGCTGGCCCCCACCCAGCCGGTCGGCTCGGCCGACGCCACCGTGTGGTGGCGCCCCGGCGAGAGCCTCTTCGGCCCCGGCGCCGCGCCCCAGCCGCAGGAGCTGTCGATGCTGCTGCGCCAGCACACCGCCCTGGCCGCCCTGTACGTACCGGGCGCGCTCCTCCTGCGCTTCGCGGCGCCGCGCTGGTCGGCCGCCGGTGCGTTCCTCTTCGGGGTGGGCCTGTGCGTCCTGCTGGAGACCGCGCAGCTGCTGATGCGGGCCGGGCGGATCGCCGATATCGACGACGTCCTGTGCGCGGCCGCCGGGACGGCGACCGGCGCCGCGCTGGGGCTGCTGGCGCATCTGGCGGCGACGCGGCTGCGCCCGCGCCCCTTGACTAGGCGGCCGGACGGTCCCCCAGCCGCAGACGCACCGACTTCAGCCCGTGGATGAAGTTCGACACCAGCCGCCGCGGCGGCCCGGCGACCTCCAGCACCGGCACCAGCGCGCAGGTCTCCTCGTACAGCACCCGCAGCTGCAACCGCGCCAGATGCGCCCCCAGGCAGACGTGCGGGCCGTCGCCGAACGAGACATGGGGATTGGGGTCCCGGCCCAGGTCCAGCCGGTGCGGGTCGGCGAAGACCCGTTCGTCGTGATTGGCCGCACCGTGGAAGACGACCACCTTGTCCCCGGCGCGGATCGGGCACCCGGCCAGTTCCGTGTCCTGCGCCGCGGTCCGGCGGAAGCTGAGCACCGGCGGATGCCACCGCAGCAGTTCTTCCGTGCCCGTCGCCGCCCCCACCGCGCCGGTGGCGAGCGCCCGGTAGGCGTCCGGGTGCCCGGCCAGTGCCAGCAGGCCGCCGGGGGCCGCGCTGCGGACCGTGTCGTTGCCCGCGATGGTCAGCAGGAAGAAGAACATCTCCAGTTCGGCCGTGGCCAGTTCGCGGTCCAGGGCGAGCACGGTCATCACATCGTCGCCCGGGTGCGCGCGCTTGTGGGCGGCCAGCTCCCGGGCGAAGGCGAACATGTCCCCGAGCAACGCCGGTGAGCGGGGATCGGCGGGCCGCCCGTCCGCTCCCGCCGCGGCCGGGCCCGCCTCGTCCGGGTCCTGGTAGCCGATCACCCGGCGGGTCCAGTCCAGCAGCAGCCCCCGCTCGCCGGGCGGTACGCCGAGCAGATCGGCGAGGTTGAGCAGCGCGTAGTCGTCGGTGACGGCCGCCACGATGTCGCACACCCCGTCGCCGTCCCGCGCCGCCCCGGCCGCAGCCGTCAGCAGGCCGCGGGCCCGCTCCCGTACGGCCGTCTCGAAGCGGTCGATACGGCGCGGGGTGAAGGCCCGGCTGACCAGACGGCGCAGCCGGCCATGGGCCGGAGGATCCTGGTTGAGCATCATCCGGCGGATGAACGGCAGGTCGGCCGGGTCGGGGTCGCGGATCTGGGTGGCGCCCAGGCGGGAAGAGAAGGTGCGCGCGTCCTTCAGGACCCGTACGACGTCCGCATGCCGGGTCACCGCCCAGAACCCGGGCCCGGCGGGCCAGCCGAGCACCTCGGGTTCCTCCTGCCAGGCCACCGGATGCCGGTCGCGCAGCAGCCGGTAGGCGGCGTGCGGCAGGCCGTCGGCGTAGCGGCGGGGGTCGAAGACGTCCGGTACGGCCTCCGGGTGCGCGTTCGCCGCGGTGCGGGTCATCCGGCCGCCGCCGGTGCGGCGTCACCGTCCGCCCGCAGGAAGTCCTCCACCACCCGAATCAGCTCCAGCGGCGTCTCGTCCATGGCGTAGTGCCCGGCCGCGGACAGCTCGACCAGCACGCTGTCGGCGTACCACCGCAGCCAGGTCTGACGGGCCAGCTCCGCGCCCAGCGCCGGATCCAGCGCCCCGGTCACCACCAGTGCCGGTACCCGCAAGCCCTCGATATCGGCCTCGAAGCCGTCCCCGGCCCAGGAGTCCAGCCAGGCCCGGAACGCCTTCGCCTGGCTGCGCTCCAGCGACCGGCGCACCATCCGGTCCAGCCAGGCGGCGGGGCGCCGCCCGCCGGTGGTGGTGTCCAGGATGATCCGCCGGTGGTGCGGGGAGTGGTCCGCGCCGGCGAACAGCGCCCACTGCTCCGGCGGCATCGGCAGCCCGGACGCCGGCACCGGGGAGACGCCGACGAGCCGGCGCACGCGGTGCGGCGCCGCGGCCAGCACCCGCTGGGCGACGCTGCCGCCCATCGAATGACCGACCACCGAGAAGCGCTCCCAGCCCAGCCGGTCGGCGAGCGCCAGCACATCGGCCGCCCCCTCGGCCGTCGTATACGCCCCGGCCGCGTGCTTCGCCTCGCCGTAGCCGCGCAGATCGACCACCGCGTACTGGAACGTGTCCCGGTCGAGGTCCGGCAGGAGCGGGTCGTAGGCGGAGCGGTCGGCGAACCATCCGTGGACGGCGACGACCTTGTGCGGTCCCGAACCGTGCAGGGCGTGCGGCAGTACGAAGTCGGCCACGCTCACTCCCGAGGTGTGACGGATCCCGTCGCGCCGCCCACCGGCCGACGGCCACGTGCGACCACACTGGCCGTCACCCCACCGCCACGCAAGGGCACCACCGGCCGCGCCGGGACAGGCGCCGCGCCTACGCCTCGTCGAGCCCCTCGGCCGCCCGGCGCTCCCGCAGGTCCATGATCGCGCGACGGCGGGCGAGCCGGTGCGTGCGGCGGATCTGCGCCTCCTGATAGCGGCGCTTGTCGCGCTCGGTCTCGGGAACCACCGGCGGCACCCGGCGCGGTTTGCCCTGCTCGTCGACGGCCGCGAAGACGAGGTAGGCGGAGCCGACCTGCTGGGCGGGGGTGGACTCGTTCCACCGCTCGGCCAGGACCCGTACGCCGACCTCCATGGAGGAGCGGCCGGTCCAGTTGACCTGCGCCTTCACGTGCACCAGGTCCCCGACCCGGACCGGCTCCAGAAAGGCCATCTCGTCCATGGAGGCGGTCACCGCGGGGCCGCCGGAGTGCCGTCCGGCCACCGCGCCCGCCGCGTCATCGACCAGTTTCATGATCACGCCGCCGTGCACCGTGCCCAGGAGATTGGTGTCGGCCGCGGTCATGATGTGCGACAGCGTCGTACGAGAGACGGAGGTCGGCTTGCCCGCGAGCTCGCCCTCCCGGCTGTTGGTGACGAGTTCGGTCATGGGGCCAGCCTAAGCGGGCGCCCACCGGCCTCGCGCTCCGCCCACCGGCCCGTGCCACCCGTCCCATTTGGCACGTGACCCCCGTCTCGTGACGACTGTCTCCCCACGTGACGCTCGTCTCCCCAGCCCCGTCGGCAACACCCCGGAATGACTGCTTCCGCTCGCCGCGCCGGAATGGTCACGGCCCCTTCCTTTATGGGCAGGAAGGCGGCCGTCGCTTTGCATCAGCTCTGCAACAGCCCTGGCCCTATCCCGCACCTGCCCTATTGGGCACCCTGTCCCAGCGTGCACACTTCCCCGTATGAATGAGCCCAATGGATGGTCCGGGGACCAGAACGGCTACGGGTACGGCCGCGGCAGCAGCGGCGATCCGGAGGGCGCACGTGCCATGCGGCAGGTACGGCGCGACGGAGGGGCCGGTTACCCCCGCAGCGAGCCGCCCCTGCCGCCGCAGATGTCCCCGCGCCGCGGCGCCGTACCGCAGCAGTCCCAGGGCTACAACGATTACGACGACTACGACAGCGGCTACAACACCGGCCAGGTCTACGGCGGCGGTGGCGGCGGCCGCGGCGACGACGGCTACGGTCCGTACGACGGTGGCGGCGCCCGACCGCGCCCCCGCTGGGGCCGCCGCATCAAGTGGACGCTGATCACCCTGGTGACCGTCCTGCTCGTCGCCTCCGTCGCCACCTACTTCTGGGCCGACGGCAAGCTGCGCCGCCAGGCGGACCTGAGCAAGGTCATCGACCGGCCGGCGGCCGGGGACGGCACGAACTACCTGATCGTGGGCTCGGACAGCCGCGAGGGCATGTCGAAGGCGGACGAGCAGAAGCTGCACACCGGCTCCGCCGAGGGCAAGCGCACCGACTCGATGATGATCCTGCACGACGGCTCCAACGGCCCGACGCTGATCTCGCTGCCGCGCGACTCCGACGTCGAGATACCCAGCTACGTCGGCGCCGAGTCCGGCAAGAAGTACCCGGCCACCGGCCGGCACACCAAGCTGAACGCGGCCTACGCCGAGGACGGCCCGACGCTCCTGGTCCGCACCATCGAGGCCAACACCCACCTCCACATCGACCACTACGTCGAGATCGGCTTCTCCGGGTTCGCCAACATCGTGGACGCGATCGGCGGTGTCGAGCTGGACATCCCCAAGCCGTTCAAGGACAAGTGGTCGGGCGCCGACTTCCAGGCGGGCAAGCAGACCCTCAACGGCCAGCAGGCCCTCGCCTTCGTCCGCACCCGGCACGCCTTCGCGGGCAGCGACCTGGACCGCACGAAGAACCAGCAGAAGTTCCTGGCCGCCCTGGCCAGCCAGACCGCCACCCCCGGCACGATCCTGAACCCCTTCAAGCTCTACCCGACCATGGGCGCCGGCCTGGACACGCTCATCGTCGACAAGGACATGAGCCTGTGGGACCTGGGCCAGATGTTCTTCGCGATGAAGGGCATCACCGGCGGCGAGGGCAAGTCCATGAACATGCCGCTCTCCGGCTCCACCGGCGGCAACCTGGTCTGGGACAAGGCCAAGGTCCAGCAGCTGGTGCAGCAGCTGAACGCCGACGAGAAGGTGACGGTCAGCGGGAACCGCTGAACCGACACCCTCGCCTCTGAGGCCCCGCCGAGAATTCGGCGGGGCCTCGGCCGTTGTGGCGCGTCGTACGCAATGGGCGCCGGCCCCAACCGGTCAAGCCCCTCCCAACCGGGGTGGGCGCTAAGCCCACGCAAATATCTGATCAGGAAGCTACTCGACGCGCGTAAACACCTGATCGAATGGCGATCCGGCCGATGTCGCTTGCGGGGGCGTATGTGCGGCTACGAACGCGTCCGTTTTCTCAGCACACCGAGGTCGGCAAGGGCTGGCGCATCATCAGGGGGTTTTGAGTCCAAGTGTTACCTGCTGATGCCCTGTTCACAGCCTCGCCAGGTGGAGAAGTCGACTGGATGCACCCCCCGGCATTCGTGCAGTGGGTGTTCTTCGGGCTGGCCGCTCTTTGGATCGTCGGTGGCCTGTGTGCCTGGAGTTTGCGCCGCGCACGGAAAAAATTCCCGCTGGAGCAGCGGATAGAGAACCTGCGCCGCACCTTGCGTACGGGAACTCCGAATGTGCGCGGACATCTCCGTATAGCCCCGGGCGATTATCCGGGAATCTCCACTGCGCAGGCTGAGCAAGTCGCTCGGGAGGAAGGATTCCTGCGACAGACCCATGGCACCCGGGGACTCTGGCTCTTCTACCGTGCGGGGACAACGCCCGGTTACGCATCGAACAGGGACTTCCGGGGCGGCCCGCCTGTCGAGCAGGTGCGGGAGAGCCTTGCGGCTCAGAGGGCCGCCCGCTCGATTCGTGAAAGCGCGGGATTCGACCCGCTGGACGCGGCAACCGTGGAAGAAGCGGAGGAGGGTCTGCGCAAGGCCCATACCAGCCACGAGCGGTTGCTCGTGCGCGGCGCCCTCTGTGCCGTTCCTGGTGTTCCCGTCGTGATCGGTCTCGTCGCAGCCTGGGCGAACGGCAGCTTTTCCGTGTCGGGCCCCGGAGACGTGATTTTCATCGTGGTGGCTCATGCGCTCGGTGTGACATTGCTGCCCGGCGCCTTCCTCTTGTTCAAGCGTTCTTTCACGGTGCGCAGAGAGGGCCGTGAGCGCTACGGGCCGGCACTCGCCGCCTACGGTGAAGTCGTTGCCGCGTGGGACAACGAGCAGCGGAATCGGTAATCAGGCGGAAAAAAAGAGGGGCACGATGGCGGACTTCACGGTCAGTCTTGATGAATTGCGCAAACTGAAGAAGAAGCTGGCAGACAGCGAAACCCAGCTCGAAGAAGCGCTACGGCGGATGAAGGACACCGGCCCGAAGAATCTGGGCAGGCGGTCACTCGACAAGGCCTGCGAGGACTTCGAAGACGACTGGGAGAGCGGATTGAGCAAGATCAAAGAGCGGATCAAGGTGCTCAATGAGGCACTTCCGCACATCCTCAAGGCCTATGAGCAGACCGAAGAGGAGATTAACGACGCAGTCAACGGAGCGGGAAGGGGAACGAAGTGACGGACGACTGGAGTGGCCTCGGCTGGAACCCGACGCCGGGTCATCCCCCCTTGGCGACCAACCTGTCGAATAACCTGTTACGGACCGCGGCAACCCTGCAGAGCACCTACGAGCTGCTCGACTCCCTGGACAAGGAGAGCTCCTACTGGACCGGGGAAGCATCCAAAGCCTTTTCCAAGAAGGTGAAAGACCTTCCCGATTATCTCAAGCGCGCACATGATTCCCTGAAGGCTGCGAGTGGCGAGATATCGAAGTGGAGCGATGCACTCCATGACATGAAGGTCAAGGCTGGTCACTACGAGGAAGAAGCCAAAGCGGCGAGAAAGAAGGCCGAACAGGCCGAGCAGGATTGTCAGGCCGCACGCAACAACCCAGACCTCGGCCTGGCCGACCATATATTCGATGACGAGGCTTCACAGGTCAACGCCCAGCACAAGCTGGATGCCGCCCAAACCCGACTCGATGGAGCCACAAAGACCCTGGACAGCGCCAACAGCGCATTGCAGGACCTGATACATGACGCCGAGAGGTTGGAGACCCATCACGGGGACACTGCACAGGAATACGCCGACGCGATCCGGAAGCACGCGAGTGACTACGCCCCCGAGGGCGGCACTTGGGACAAGTTCAAGAAATGGTGGGACGCGCACGGTGGAGATCTGCTGACGACCGCGGCTGCCATTGCCGGGATCGCCGCCATCTTCTGCCCGGCGCTGGCCCCCCTCGCCATCGGCCTCAGCCTGGCCGCCGCAGCCCAGCATGCCAACCAGTACATCAAGAGCGGCAAGGACATGTGGCCGCCGACATCGAAGAACCTGGGCGAATGGGCCACGCTGGGAGGTGATGTGTTGGGTGCCGTGCCGGGAGTGGGACCGGCCATCAAGGGGACAAAGGCTGCGATCGCTGGGGGAAAGGCAGCCCTCGGCGCCGCTCGTGAGGCTGGTGCGATCGTCAAGACCACGGCAACTGTTTCACAGGCCGCGAAGTCAGGGATGGGGGCTTTTCGCAAGGTGGCCGTGGACACGGCCCTGGACTCCTCCAATCGCGTTATCGGTCACCCCGTTGA
The DNA here is from genome assembly GCF_002082195.1 of Streptomyces gilvosporeus. Classification (GTDB taxonomy): domain Bacteria; phylum Actinomycetota; class Actinomycetes; order Streptomycetales; family Streptomycetaceae; genus Streptomyces; species Streptomyces gilvosporeus. The sequence goes on from NZ_CP020569.1 coordinate 3,841,642, forward strand.
AAAGCTTGCGATGAAGCTCGGCAGATCGAAGGAATGGGCAATGAACGCAGCCGACACAGTCCAGGCCACCGTGACGGGAGCGCTGGCATCTCCCACTGCCATGACTCTGGATATGGGGTGGAGCCACGGCAGCTCAACCGACAATGCGTCGAAGTGGGCCACTGTGGGTGGCGACGGCGTCGCCGGTGCCGGAATGCTGAACGATCCGCTGAAGAAGGTCATCTCGATAGCCAAGGCTCTGTGATGCCCGAAGAATCCCCGAACACCGAACTGGTTGAGTTGATCCCGCTGTGGTTCACCCTCCCCGAAGGGTTCCACCCAGTGGACCTCTCGTCTGACGCCGAGCGCCGCATGGAAGCCCACTACAACCAGCTTGAGCAGACCTTCCCCTCTGTGACACCGGAACAACTGGTAGCAGCCGTACTCAGCTACGAAGCCATTGTCGGCGAGATCGCCGAAGAAGGACTCGTGCATCTGAGTTCGTTCATGCTGCGCACGGAGGACGACACGTTCCTTTCAGGCCTTTGCCAGATATCCGTGGTCGACCGTGCACCTGGCGACGCGAATCTCTACCCCCGCAAGGCTCTGGAAACTCACCCCGACTCCAGTCGAGGCCTCCAGAAGGGCATTGTCGAATTGCCGGCGGGCGTCGCTGCGGTCGTGGTGTCAGCACAGGAGGCGCCCCTCCCTGGGGCCTTCTTCGGCGTCGAGGACGACAGTGTGTCCCAAGTGCTCTCCGCCACGTTCCAGATTGCGTTCCCCCACCTCCCGCAGGCAGCGATCGTCAATATGTCCACGGAGAACCTCGAGGCACAGGAGGAATTCCTGGAGCTGGCCACGCTGGTGGCCGCCGGAATCTCGTTCACTGCCCCCCAGACACTTACGGCCCCCGAGGCAGAAGCTCGTGCTGCGATGGCGTCACCCTTCGGCTAGCGGGGCCTCAACATCCCTTCGCCCTTGACGTACTCCACGAAAGCCCGCAGCCGGCCCGGCGCCATCGTGAGGATGTCGCCGGGTCGGTCGCTTTCGCGGAGGTGGATGCGGCCGTCGGGGTCGGCAGCCAGCTCGACGCAGTCACCGTTGCCGCCGCCGCTGAACGAGGACTTTTGCCAAGTGAGTTGGGGCATCAGTCCAGCCCGTCGGCCTTGACGCACTCCAGGAGGACGCGGAGGCGGGTAGGAGTCATGGTGAGGACGTCGGTGGGACGGTCGGATTCGCGGAGGTGGACCGTTCCGTCGAGGCCGGTCGCTACCTCGACGCACTCGGTGTCCTGGTGGGTACTGAATGAAGATTTCTGCCACGTGAGCTGGGACATCCCGCTCCCTCTCATAGCTCGTACATCGCATGCTGGATCAAGCTCAGCGAGTCCCGCCCTATGTGGGACTCGGGCGCGGCCTCCGGGTCAACCGGGTCCAGCGCCAGGTCGGACAACCGCTCAAACATCTTGCTGTAGTCATCAACGTCCGCTCCATCCCCCAGAAAAACGATTTTGAGCGAGTGTTCGAGATAGACGGTGTCCAACTCCCCAGTTGAGCCGCCGAAGAGGACGAAAGGACGGCTGAACGCCGGGTAGGCACCTCGCTCGAACGGGAAGACCTGGACGGTTACGTTGGGCAGCCGGGCTACCTCGATCAGCTTCCTCAACTGCTTGCGCATGACCTGCGGGCCACCGACCCGAACGCGAAGCGCGGCCTCGTGGATCACCGCGTGATACGGGAGCGGCGCCTCACAGGTGAGAACGCGCTGTCGAGCCATTCTGAACTGCACAAATCGATCAGTAGGCCCCATGTCCGGGGACACAGCCTGCATCACGGCGTGTGCGTAGTCCTCAGTCTGGAACATGCCAGGGATGGCCAGAGGTTCGTGGACCCGAATGCTGGCAGCCCGCGACTCCATCTCCGCCAGGTCGAGCGCTTGGCGCCGCATTACATCCCGGAACTCGTCCCACCACCCAACTCCCCGGCTCTGCGCCATCTCCATCAGCGCGTCGAAGTACGGGCCGTCGGGGCACCCGTACTCGCGGAGAACCTTGTAGAGCCGATTGCGTGAGACATCGATGCGGCCCGCCTCGATGTTGCTGATGCGCGCACGGTCGGCATCCAGGATCTCGGCAGCCCGACTTCCGGAGATCCCAGCGCGCAGCCGGAGTTTGCGCAGTTCTGCGCCGAGCCGTCGCTGGCGTTCGCTGGGTTGCGTCCTCGGTGCCATTCGTCCTCCTCGTAGCTCCGCGCAGTCTGTCGAGGGGCGCGGGCCACGGTCCACCGGCATCCCCAACTACCACTCGTGCGGGGCATCTTCATCGGAAATTGTTGCGCTACAGGAAAACCTTTCCCTAGCGTCATGGACGTCCCGCTCAGCGCGGCACAACGCGGAAGTGCACCGTGCTCAACGGAAGTTGAGGACCGAACGGCACGGCAATGCCACCGCACCCCACCCGCCGCCCAGGCCCCGGCACTCACTCAGGAGGCCGCCCCATGACGCTCACCCCCACCGAACCACCCCACCTCGTCTCCCTCGTCTTCCCGCCCGACCCCGTATGGGTGCGCGCGGCCCGCGAGACCGTACGGGCGCTGCTGCTCGTCGCGCGCCGCAGGGACCTCACCGACGAGGCGCTGCTGCTCACCTCCGAGGCGGTCACCAACTCCGTCAACGCCTGCGCGGCGAAGGGCTGCACCACACCCGTCACCCTCTTCGCCGAGTGGCACGACCCGCACCGGCTGCGCGTCCTCGTGCACGACGAGGCGCCGGGGCTCCCCGTATGCCAAGTGCCTTCCCCGGACGACGAGTCGGGCCGCGGCCTCGCGCTCATCTCGTACGGGGCGGATGCCTGGGGCGTCTGCCACCACGGGCCGGGGCGGGGGAAGGCGACGTGGTTCGAGTTGGGGATGCGGCAGTCAGAATCCGGTCGGCTCAGCTCGCCGCTTCCAACAGGCTCGCCAGCCGGTCGCGGGCCTCGGTCTGGGCGGCGATCCGGGCGTCGATGATCTCCAGGCGTTCCCGGGCGATGCGGAGCCCTTGCGGTGAGGGCCGGGACGCGGGCATGTCGCCGTCCAGGCAGCTCGTGAAGCACTGCACGTCGGCGAGGGTGAGGCCGGCGTCGAGGAGGTAGCGGATGTTGCGTACGCGGACGACCGCATGGCCGTCGTACTCGCGGTACCCGTTGTCCGCCCGCAGCGAGGAGATCAGCCCCGCCGCCTCGTAGTGGCGCAGGGCCCGCGGGGTCGTCCCCGTTGCCTTCGCCAAGTCCCCGATCCGCACCGGCTCCACCTCCGGCGGCCTTTCTATCAACCGCCACCCCGGTCAGCCGACCACGGCCCCGCCGTCGACGGGCAGCACGACACCGGTCACGAAGGACGCCGAGGGCTCGGCGAGCCGGACGACGGCCCAGGCCACTTCCTCGGGCTGCCCCAGGCGCCCCATCGGCGTCACGGCCGTCTGCCGTTTGCGTATCTCGCGCGACTGCTCCTCCGACAGCCCCTGGTGGCTGCCGATCGGGGTCTCGATCGCGCCGGGCGCGACGGCCACGACGCGGATGCCGCGCGGCGCGTAGGCCACCGCCCAGCTGCGGGTGAGCAGTTCGAGCCCGGCCTTGGTCGCGGCATAGACCGCGGTGTCGGGCGACGGCCAGCCGCGCTGCCCGATCGAGGTGCTGATGTTCACCACCACCCCGCCGGTCCGCTCCAGTTCCTCCAGTGCCGCCTGCATCAGCAGCACCGGCGCGGTCAGGTTCGTGGCGATCAGCGGCGCGATGCGCTCCTTGGTCAGCGGGCCGCGCTGCCCGCCGCCGACGATCCCGGCGTTGTTCACCAGGACGTCCAGCCGCCCGAACTCCTCGACGGTGCGGCGCACGAGGTCCTGCGGCACCCCGTCCCCGGTGATGTCGGCCGGGTACGGGCGGATGCCGGGGTACCCCTCGGCGGTCTCGGCCAGCGGTCCGGGGCGCCGCCCCACCGCGACCACGCGCGCTCCGTCCGCCGCGAACCGCCGCGCGGTGGCCCGCCCGATGCCGGTGCCCGCTCCGGTGACGATGACGACCCTGTCCCGCGTGTGCTGTGTGTGCTGTGCGTGCCCGTGCTCCGGGACCTCGTTCTCCATGGCCGGGAGTCTGGAACCCTGCCGCCAATGACAAGGTCAAATCGGAAGGGCCCGGCAGCGGCATCGCAACGGCCCCCGGCAAGACGCCGGGGGCCGTGAGCAAGGACAGTGAGGAAGGAGAACCGCTACGGCAGGTTCCGCGCCATCACGATCCGCTGCACCTGATTCGTGCCTTCATAAATCTGGGTGATCTTGGCGTCGCGCATCATGCGCTCGACCGGGTAGTCGCGGGTGTAGCCGTAGCCGCCGAGGAGCTGGACGGCGTCCGTGGTGACCTCCATCGCGACGTCGGAGGCGAAGCACTTGGCCGCCGCGCCCTGGAAGGTGAGGTCCTTGTCGCCGCGCTCGGACTTGGCGGCGGCGGCGTACGTCAGCTGGCGCGCGGCCTCGATCTTCATGGCCATGTCGGCGAGCATGAACTGCACGCCCTGGAAGTCGGCGATCGGCTTGCCGAACTGCTTGCGCTCCTGGACGTAGCCCTTGGCGTAGTCCAGGGCGCCCTGGGCGATGCCGAGCGCCTGGGCGGCGATGGTGATGCGGGTGTGGTCGAGGGTCTTCATCGCGGTGGCGAAGCCGGTGCCCTCGGCGCCGATCATGCGGTCGGCGGGGATGCGGACGTTGTCGAGGTAGACCTCGCGGGTCGGGGAGCCCTTGATGCCGAGCTTCTTCTCGGGGGCGCCGAAGGAGACGCCCTCGTCGGACTTCTCGACGACGAAGGCGGAGATCCCGCGGGAGCGCTTCTCGGGGTCGGTCACGGCCATCACCGTGTAGTACTCGGAGACGCCGGCGTTGGTGATCCAGCGCTTGACGCCGTTGAGCACCCAGTAGTCGCCGTCGCGGACGGCCTTGGTCTTCATGCCGGCGGCGTCGGAGCCCGCGTCCGGCTCGGAGAGGCAGTACGAGAACATGCCCTCGCCCTTGGCGAGCGGGGTCATGTACTGCTTCTTCAGCTCCTCGGAGCCGGAGAGGATGACCGGCAGCGAGCCCAGCTTGTTCACGGCCGGGATCAGGGAGGAGGAGGCGCAGACCCGCGCGACCTCTTCGATGACGATGACGGTGGCCAGCGCGTCGGCGCCGGCGCCGCCGTAGGACTCCGGTACGTGCACCGCGTGCAGGTCGTTGGCGACCAGCGCGTCATGCGCCTCCTGGGGGAAGCGCGCCTCTTCGTCCACCGCGGCGGCGAACGGCGCGATCTTCGCCTCGGCGAGGGCACGCACCGACTCGCGGAGCATGTCGTGCTCCTCCGAAAGCCGGTACAGATCGAAATCAGCGGTTCCCGCCAAGGTTTCTCACTCCCCTGTGAGCTGATGTGGCCTACAGCTAACTACTGTTAAGTAACCCTTACGCAATGGGATTCTAGGGGCCGCTAGGGGTTCCGGATACGGGCGTTTCACGTGAGGTTGCCGACAGCCCCAGGTGAGGGGCCCTACGGCGGGGGTCGGCCGCAGGGTGCGCGACTATGCTCGGTCAGCACCATTTTCCCCCGGAGAGCGTCTGGAGCATCCATGCCCCTCAAGATCACCGTGATCGGCACCGGATACCTCGGTGCCACCCACGCCGCCGCCATGGCCGAGCTGGGTTTCGAGGTGCTGGGGCTGGACGTGGTGCCGGAGAAGATCGAGATGCTCCAGCGCGGCGAGGTCCCGATGTACGAGCCGGGGCTGGAGGAGCTGCTGCGCCGCCATGTGGCGGGGATCGAGGGCTCCACCGGGCGGCTGCGCTTCACCACCTCGTACGAGGAGGCCGGGGCCTTCGGTGAGGTGCATTTCGTCTGCGTCAACACTCCGCAGAAGCACGGTGAGTATGCGTGCGACATGTCGTATGTGGACAGCGCCTTCGACGCGCTGGCGCCGCATCTGACCCGGCCCACGCTCGTCGTCGGCAAGTCGACCGTGCCGGTGGGCAGCGCGGCCCGGCTCGCGAAGCGGCTGGCGGCCGCCGCCCCCGCCGGGGAGGCCGCCGAGCTGGCCTGGAACCCGGAGTTCCTGCGCGAGGGCTTCGCCGTCCAGGACACTCTGCACCCCGACCGGATCGTGGCGGGCGTGACCAGCGAGCGCGCCGAGGAACTGCTGCGCGAGGTGTACGCGACGCCCCTGGCGGAGGGGTCGCCGTTCGTCGTCACGGACTTCCCGACCGCCGAGCTGGTCAAGACCGCCGCGAACGCCTTCCTCGCCACGAAGATCTCCTACATCAACGCGATGGCCGAGATCTGCGAGGCGGCCGACGGCGATGTGGTCAAGCTGGCCGAGGCCCTCGGGCACGACGAGCGGATCGGCAAGAAGTTCCTGCGCGCCGGGATCGGCTTCGGCGGCGGATGTCTGCCCAAGGACCTGCGGGCCTTCATGGCGCGCGCCGGTGAGCTGGGCGTCGACCAGGCTCTGACCTTCCTGCGCGAGATCGACTCGATCAACATGCGGCGCCGGGGCCATATGGTCGAGCTGGCCCGGGAGGCGGTCGGCGGCTCCTTCCTGGGCAAGCGGGTCGCCGTACTGGGCGCGACCTTCAAGCCGGATTCGGACGATGTCCGCGACTCGCCGGCGCTGAACGTCGCGGGCCAGATCCATCTCCAGGGCGGACAGGTGACCGTGTACGACCCGAAGGGCATGGAGAACGCCCGGCGGGTGTTCCCGACCCTGGGGTATGCGGACAGCCCGCTGGCGGCGGTGCGCGGGGCGGATGTGGTGCTGCATCTGACCGAGTGGAGCGAGTTCCGCGAGCTGGACCCGGCGGAGCTGGGGGATGCGGTGTCCGAGCGGCGGATCCTGGACGGGCGCAACGCCCTGGACCCGGGGCTGTGGCGCAAGGCCGGGTGGACGTACCGGGCCCTGGGGCGCCCGCAGGCGTAACGCCTACCTTGCGGCGCACGGAAATTGCGGCGTACGGCCGCTCCTCGTCCGTCATCATGCGGTAGCGAAACGAGACCGAACGAGACGGCATGAGACGAGGAGGAGTGCCATGGCTGTGATCGAGCTCGGCGTCACGGTGCTGGACTGTCCCGATCCCCGTGCGCTCGCCGCCTTCTACGCCGAGATGCTCGGCTGGCGGGTGGCGGAGGACGAGGACGACGAGGAGTGGGTGGAGGTCGAGGGGCCGCGCGGCCGCACCCTCGCCTTCCAGCGGGTGGCCGAGGGGTACCGGCCGCCGAGCTGGCCGGGCCAGGAGCGGCCGCAGCAGCTGCACCTCGACTTCGACGTCCGGCCCGCCGATATCGACGAGGCCGAGGCCAAGGTCATCCGGCTGGGGGCGAAGCTGGTCCAGCCGGATGACGGGATCCGGGACTTCCGGGTGTATCTGGATCCGGCGGGGCATCCGTTCTGCCTGTGCATGTGCGAGCGGTAGACCCAGCCGGGTGAGCGGTGGACCGCCCGGCCTCCGGCCGCCCTACCGCTCGCCGTCCGGCCGCCCGCCGTCCAGCCGCTCTATCGTCGCCGTCGACGGGCTGCGGCGGCCCCGTACCGAGCGGGCGACCGACTCCACGCCGCGTAGCGCCCGTAGCACATTTCCCCAGGTCAGCGCGGCCAGGTCGTGGAAGGACCAGCCGCGGTCGATGAGTTCGGCGATCAGCAGCGGATAGCCGGCGACATCCGGCAGGGGGCTGCGGTGCGCGGTGGCCGGGTCGGTGTCGAAGCCGGCGCCGAGGCCGATGTGGTCGGGGCCGGCCACCGTCCGCAGATGGTCGAGGTGGTCGGCGATGTCCTGGACGCCGGCGGGGCCCCCGCCGTCGGTGAGCTGCTCGGGGGCGAAGGTGACCATGCAGACGCCGCCGTTGCGGGGCACCAGGGAGAGCACCTCGTCCGGGACGTTACGGGGGTGGCCGCTGACCGCGCAGGCGGCCGTCCGGGTCCAGATCACCGGGGCCCTGGTGAGCGCGAGGGTGTGCCGCATGGTGTCGGCGGAGCACCACGACAGGTCGATCAGCATGCCCAGGCGGTTCATCTCGCGGACGACCTCCTCGCCGAACACCGTCAGCCCGCCCGCCCTGGGGGCGTCGGTCGCGGAGTCCGCCCAGGGGGTGTTGCGGTCGGCGGTCAGGGCCAGGGAGCGCACGCCGAGCCGGTGGAAGCAGCGCAGCACGCCCAGGGAGCTGTCGATGGCGTGGCCGCCGGCGGAGCCGAGGAGCGAGGCGATCCGGCCGCCGTTGCGGGCCTCGGCCATATCGTCGGCGGTCAGCGCGAGGTGCAGGGTGTCGGGGTAGGCGCGGACCAGGGCGTGGACGAAGTCGATCTGTTCGAGGGTGGCGCTGACGGCGGCCTCGCCGGTCAGCTCGGCCGGCACCTGGAGGGACCAGAACTGGCCGCCGACGCCGCCGGCCCGCAGCCGGGGCAGGTCGGTGCGGACGCCGGTCTCGCCCTGGTCGAGGTCGAAGTGGTGGCCGGGGGTCAGATCGTGGCCGGTGCGACGGCGCAGCGCCCAGGGCAGGCCGTTGCAGCCGTCGACGACGGGGTGCGCGGCGAGCAGCGCGCGGGCACGGGCGACCGGGCCGCGCGGGATGAGCGGCAGCGGTCCCGCGGTCCGGTCGGGGTCCGCGAACTCGGGGCTGTCGAGGGCCCCGGATATCTCCGGGGCCCCGGTGGGGTCGGTCGGCTCTGCGGGGGCGAGATCGGCCATGGCGTTCTCCCACGGGCGGGAAGTGGTCACGCCACCGTTGCATGGCGCCCCCTGCGGTTCGCGGTGAGCGATGCGTATGGGTTATGGCGGCAGGCCGGGGCAGGAGCCGTCGTGGGTTGCCGTGGGCGGTGGGCCGGGAAGCGTGGTTGCCCGCCAGGGCCCTCCGCCCCGGCCCCTCGGAGGAGCCCTACGACGCCACGCCGTCCAGCTGCTCGATGGTCGCGAGCGAGGGGCCGCGCCGGGCCTGCTCCTCTCGGGCGACGTCCTCGGCGACGCGCAGCGTGCGGACCGCGTTCTGCCAGGTGAGCTTGGCGAGGTCGGCCTCGGACCACTTGCGGTCCAGCAGCTCGGCGATCAGGTTCGGGTAGCCGGCGACATCGGCGAGGTCGGTCGGGGTGAAGGCGGTGCCGTCGAAGTCGCCGCCGATGCCGATGTGGTCGACGCCCGCGACCTCACGCATATGGTCGAGATGGTCGGCGATGGTGGCCGCGGTGGCCGCCGGAGGCGGGTCGGCGGCCTCGAAGGCCCGCTGGACGGCCATTCCGGCGGCGGTGGTGTCCAGGTGGTGCAGGCCGTGCGCGCGCATGTTCTCGTCGGCGCGGACGGTCCATTCCACGGCGGCGGGCAGCACGAACTTCGGCACGAAGGTGACCATGGCGGTGCCGCCGTTGGCGGGCAGCTGGGCCAGGACGTCGTCGGGGATGTTGCGCGGGTGGTCGCACAGGGCGCGGGCCGAGGAGTGCGAGAAGATCACCGGCGCGGTGGTGATGCGGAGCGCATCGCGCATGGTGTCGGCCGAGACATGGGAGAGGTCGACCAGCATCCCGCACCGGTTCATCTCGCGGACGACCTCCTCGCCGAAGGTCGTCAGGCCGCCGTGGCGCGGGTCGTCGGTCGCGGAGTCCGCCCAGTCGATGGTGCTGTTGTGGGTGAGCGTCATATAGCGGACGCCCAGCCGGTGGAAGGTGCGCAGGGTGGCCAGCGAGTTGTTGATGCAGTGGCCGCCCTCGGCGCCCATCAGGGAGGCGATACGGCCCTGGGCGCGGGCGGCCTCCATGTCGCCGGAGGTGAGCGCGGGGCTCAGGTCGTCGGGGTAGCGGGCGAGCAACTCCCGTACCACGTCGATCTGTTCGAGGGTGGCGCTGACCGCGTTGTCGCCGGCGTGGTCGGGCCGTACGTACACCGACCAGAACTGGGCGCCGACGCCGCCGGCCCGCAGCCGGGGCAGGTCGGTGTGCAGATGGGCGGACTGGTCCTCGGCGATATCGCGGCGGTCGAGGTCGTAGCGGACCTGCTCACGCAGCGCCCAGGGCAGGTCGTTGTGGCCGTCGACGACGGGCCAGCGGGCGAGCAGTTCCCGGGCGGCGTCGCGGGAGCCGGTCATTTGCCGCCTCCGAAGCCGAAGCCGCCGGGCGCGGCGGCCTTGTTGCGCAGCCGCCGGCCCTTCTCGGTGGCCTGGTCGTTGAGCTCCTGCTGGAACTCGCGCATCCGGGAGAGGAGTTCGGGGTCGTGCGCGGCGAGGATCCGGGCGGCGAGCAGTCCGGCGTTACGGGCGCCGCCGACCGAGACGGTGGCGACCGGCACCCCGGCGGGCATCTGCACGATGGACAGCAGGGAGTCCATGCCGTCGAGGTACTTCAGCGGTACGGGGACCCCGATGACCGGCAGCGGGGTGACCGAGGCGAGCATCCCGGGGAGGTGGGCCGCGCCGCCCGCGCCCGCGATGATCGCCTTCAGGCCGCGGTCGGCGGCGTTCTCGCCGTAGGCGATCATCTCGTGCGGCATGCGGTGTGCCGAGACGACGTCGACCTCGTAGGGGATCTCGAACTCGGCGAGGGCCTGGGCGGCGGCCTCCATGACGGGCCAGTCGGAGTCGGAGCCCATGACGATGCCGACGACGGGGGAACCGTTGGGGGAGCTCATTCGGTGATTGTTCCTCGCAGATAGCCGGCGGCGTGCGCGGCGCGCTCGCGCACATCCGCCAGGTCGTCGCCGTAGGTGTTGACGTGTCCGACCTTGCGGCCGGGCTTGACGTCCTTGCCGTACATATGGATCTTCAGCTGCGGATCGCGCGCCATGCAATGCAGATACGCCGCATACATGTCGGGGTAGTCGCCGCCGAGGACGTTGGCCATGACCGTCCACTTGGCGCGCGGGCGGGGGTCGCCGAGCGGAAGGTCGAGCACGGCACGGACGTGGTTGGCGAATTGCGAGGTGATCGCGCCGTCCTGGGTCCAGTGGCCGGAGTTGTGCGGGCGCATGGCCAGCTCGTTGACGAGGATCCGGCCGTCGGCGGTCTCGAAGAGCTCGACGGCGAGGTGGCCGACGACGTCCAGCTCCTGGCCGATGCGCAGGGCCAGCTCCTGGGCCTGCCCGGCCAGCTCGGGGTCCAGGTCGGGTGCCGGGGCGATCACGGTGTCGCAGACGCCGTCGACCTGGATGGACTCCACGACGGGGTAGGCGACGGCCTGGCCGTGCGGGGAGCGGACGATGTTGGCCGCCAGTTCCCGGACAAAATCGACCTTCTCCTCGGCCAGAACCGGCACCCCGGCGCGGAACGGTTCCGCGGCCTCCTTGGAGGATCGCACGAACCAGACGCCCTTGCCGTCATAGCCCCCGCGGACGGTCTTGAGGATCACCGGAAAGCCGTCCCCTTCGGCCGCGAAACGCGCCACGTCGTCAGGGTCGGAGACGAGGCGGTGACGCGGACAGGGCGCCCCGATCGCATCCAGTTTCGCGCGCATCACGCCCTTGTCCTGGGCGTGCACCAGCGCCTCGGGGCCGGGCCGGATGGGGATGCCATCGGCCTCCAGTGCCCGCAAATGCTCGGTGGGCACATGCTCGTGATCGAAGGTGAGCACATCACAGCCACGGGCGAAGGAGCGCAGCGTGTCCAGGTCGCGGTAGTCGCCGATGACGACCTCGCTGACCACCTGGGCCGCCGAGTCCTGCGGGGTGTCGCTGAGGAGCTTGAACTTGATGCCGAGGGGGATGCCTGCCTCGTGGGTCATACGGGCGAGCTGACCGCCGCCGACCATGCCGACTACCGGGAACGTCACGCCCCCAGGGTATCCGCACCCCAGTGCCACCCCACCCCCCTCTTGGATGATGCTCCAAAGACGCGGCGTCCGAGAATCGCCGGTGACGACGAATCGCCGGTGACGACCGGCGAGCGAAGGAGAGACCGCATGGGGACGAGTGGCTTAGCCAGGAACTGCCGGCTGCTGGTGATCGCCGTCGCGATCGCCGCCCTGCTGATCGCGGTGCACTCCGTCATCAGCCGGCTGTCCGGGCCGGCGGTCTACGACGCGGGCGAAAGTGAGATCTCCGTCGCACCCGGCGAGCGCTTCGAGATCCGGGTCGCGGACGACCCCGGCGACGGCTACCGCTGGATCGTCGCCGCCCCCCGTCCCGATCCGGCCGTTCTGAAGGCCGTCGGCAGCCATCTCGACCGGGACGAGCCGCCGCCCTCCGGTACGGGCGGCTCCCGCTATCTCGACTTCGCGGCGGTCGGCGAGGGCCGTACGGACCTGCGGCTGCTGCACTGCCGGCGGTGTGCCGAGGGGGCGGCTGACGAGGACGGTGCGCGGAGCCTCAATTTCCGTGTGACCGTGGGCTGATTGCCCGTGACCGAGAGAGGTGTGGCCGGAAGCGGTATGCGGCGGGCACCGCTTTCGGCCCGTGGTTAGCATGAGGGAGCGGCCCGGGGGGACGAGCGGCCGTCATGCCGCGCCCCCGCAACCGCCCACGACCACCGCCCACGACGGGAGCTGAACGATCACCATGAGTGAACGGAGCGTGCTGCGGTCGCGGCTGGAGACGCTCACCCGGGAAGTGGTGAAGTTCGGCGCGGTCGGCGGCGCGGGGGTCGTCGTGAACTTCGCGGTGTTCAACCTCGTACGGCAGCTGACCGAGATACCCGTCGTACGGGCCAGCATCGTGGCGACGGTCGTGGCCACGGGCACCAACTACCTCGGTTACCGCTACTTCACCTACCGCGACTGCGACAAGCAGGGCCGCACCAAGGAGCTCACGCTCTTCCTGCTGTTCAGCGTGATCGGCCTGATCATCGAGAACGGGCTGCTGTACGCGGCGACCTACGGTTTCGGCTGGGACAGCCCGTTGCAGAGCAACGTCTTCAAGTTCCTCGGCATCGGCGTCGCGACGCTCTTCCGCTTCTGGTCGTACCGCACCTGGGTGTTCCGGGCGCTGCCCGCCCGCGAGGCCGTCGAGACCGCCGAGGCGTTTCTGGCGGCCGGTGTCGAGGGGGCGCCGGAGGCCGAGGCGGTCGGCGGCCCGGCGCGCACCAGCCGCAGCGGGTCCCGGAAGTAGCCGGGGAGCCGGGAAGAGGGAGCCGGGAAGCCGCCGTGCGGGCGGCCGTACGGCTCACTCCTCGATGTTCTCCGCCTCCCGCGCCAGGAACAGCGCGAACACCGGCGGATGCTGCTGGAGCAGCTCCAGGCGCCCGCCGTCCGCCTCGGCCAGATCGCGGGCGACGGCCAGGCCCAGCCCGGTGGAGTTGCGGCCGGAGACGGTCCGCTCGAAGACCCGCGAGCCCAGGTCCGGGGGGACGCCGGGGCCGGCGTCGGTGACCTCGACGACGGCCTGGTTGCCGGTGACACGGGTGCGCAGGGCGACCGTTCCGGCGCCGTGCATCAGGGAGTTCTCGATCAAGGTGGCCAGCACCTGGGCGACCGCGCCCGGGGTGCCCACGGCCCGCAGCCCCTTCTTGCCGGAGCGCACGATGGCCCGCCCGGCGCTGCGATAGGCCGGGCGCCACTCCTCGACCTGCTGTTTGACGACCTCGTCCAGATCGAAGGCGACCGCCGAGCCGGTACGCGGATCGCGCGAGTTGGTCAGCAGCCGCTGGACGACGTCGGTCAGCCGCTCCACCTGGGCCAGCGCGATGGTGGCCTCTTCCTTGACGGTGTCCGGGTCGTCGGTGAGGGTGATCTCCTCCAACCGCATGGACAGCGCGGTCAGCGGGGTGCGCAGCTGGTGGGAGGCGTCGGCGGCGAGGCGGCGCTCGGCGGTGAGCATCCGGGCGATTCGTTCGGCGCTGGCGTCGAGGACGTCGGCGACCCGGTCGAGTTCCTGGACGCCGTAGCGGCGGTGGCGGGGGCGGGGGTCGCCGGAGCCCAGCCGTTCGGCGGTCTCGGCGAGGTCGGTGAGCGGGGCGGTCAGCCGGCGGGCCTGGCGTACGGCAAGGATCACCGCCGCGATGATCGCCAGCAGCGCGACGGCCAGGATCACCAGCAGGGTCCGGCCGATCTCCGCGCTGACCGAGGAGCGCGACTCCTGGACCATGACCCATTCGCCGCGGTCGCCCTGGACCCGTGAGGAGATCACATCGCCCGCCGGGCGCCGCCCGATCTCGATGGGCTGGTGGGGCTTGCCGGGCACCCGGATCTCGGCGTAGCGGTGGGCGGTGATCTGCTCGGAGAGAACCTCCGGGGTGATCTTCTCGCCGCTGCCCATCCGGCTCTCCACGATCCCCACCAGCCGTACCGCCTCGGACGCCACGCTCTCCTGGGCGCCCGCCTCGATGGTGCGGGTCTCGACGATGACCAGCGAGATACCGAAGACGGCGATGACGACGAGGACCACGGCGAGCGTGGAGTTGATCAGGCGGCGGCGCACGGGGTCCTGGTTCTTTCAGCTTTTTTCGAAGCGGAAGCCGACACCGCGGACGGTGGCGATGTAACGGGGGTTGGCGGCGTCGTCACCGAGCTTCTTGCGCAGCCAGGAGATGTGCATGTCGAGGGTCTTGGTGGACGACCACCAGGTGGTGTCCCAGACCTCGCGCATCAGCTGGTCGCGGGTGACAACCCGGCCGGCGTCCCGCACCAGGACGCGCAGCAGATCGAACTCCTTCGCCGTCAGCTGGAGTTCGTCGTCCCCCATCCACGCCCGGTGGGATTCCACATCGATCCGCACGCCGTGGGTGGCGGGCGGCTGCTGGGCCTCGGCGGTGGAGCCGCGGCGCAGCAGGGCCCGTACCCGGGCGAGCAGTTCGGCGAGGCGGAAGGGCTTGGTGACGTAGTCGTCGGCGCCGGCGTCCAGCCCGACGACGGTGTCCACCTCGTCGGCGCGGGCGGTCAGCACCAGGATCGGGAAGGAATGGCCTTCGGTGCGCAGCCGGCGGGCGACCTCCAGGCCGTCCATGCCGGGCAGTCCCAGGTCGAGCACGAGCAGGTCGATATTGCCCTGGAGACCGGCGTCGAGCGCCGTGGGGCCGTCCTCGCGCACCTCGACTTCGTAACCCTCGCGGCGCAGTGCGCGGGCGAGCGGCTCCGAGATGGACGCGTCATCCTCGGCGAGCAGTACACGGGTCATGGGCCGATGGTAGTCCGCGGCAGCAGGCCGAAGGGGCGGTCCGGCGCGCAGGGCTGCGTGTGATCGCTGCGGGGCGGGCCGGGGCCGTGAGCTGGACACCCGCGGCGGGGCGGAGTTCAAACGGTTCCCGGCGTCAGTGTGACCGTTGTCTCACCACTCCCATTGCGGCGGAACCAGACGTATGGTGTCCGCACGTCCATCGCACAACCTAAGGACCGCTGACGCTCAACTGGTGTCATCGGTCCCTGTTGTGTGCGGGGCTGGAATCCCCAGTCCCGGTACACAGTGACTGACCTTTCGACCGGGTCCGCCGAGCAGCAGCACGGGGGGCGTGGATCCCGGTGCATGACCGCCTTGCCGGCTCCGTTTCGTGCGGTGCCGAACCCCCCGGACGTGGGGCGGGTATGTCTGCACCGGTGCCGGTCACCCCCACAGGGCGCGTAACGGATCACCGAACGCGTCCCCAGCAGACCAAGGATTCACCATGGCGTCCAGCCTGACGAAGGGCGCGGCCAAGCAGGGAACCCCTGCGGACGGCGGCAAAACCTTCTTCGGCCACCCGCGCGGACTGGCCCCGCTCTTCATGACCGAGATGTGGGAGCGCTTCAGCTATTACGGCATGCGCGCCCTGCTCGTGGTCTACCTGATCTCCGGTGGTCCGGACGCCGAAAAGGGCGCCCAGGGCGGCGGTCTGGCCATGAATGTGGCCACCGCCTCGGCCATCTACTCCATCTATGTGGCGATGGTCTATCTGCTGGCCATGCCCGGCGGCTGGATCGGCGACCGCATCTGGGGCCCGCGCAAGACCGTCGCCATCGCGGCGGGTGTCATCATGACCGGCCACCTGGCGCTGGCCGTACCGGGCCAGGGCGGTTTCTTCGCGGGTCTGGCGCTGGTCGCGGTGGGCTCGGGTCTGCTGAAGGCCAACATCTCGACGATGGTCGGCCACCTCTACGACGGTCCTCAGGACCCGCGCCGGGACGGCGGCTTCACCCTCTTCTACATGGGCATCAACATCGGTGCCTTCGCGGCGCCGCTGGTCATCGGCACCGTCGGCCAGGACGTCAACTGGCACCTGGGCTTCGCGCTCGCCGCGCTCGGTATGGCCCTGGGCCTGGTGTCGTTCCTGATCGGCACCCGCCACCTCAGCCCGCAGTCCAGCGTCGTGCCGAGCCCCCTCCAGGCGGAGGAGCGCGCCATGTGGCTGCGCAAGGGCCTGATCTGGGTCGCCGTCGCCGCGGTCTTCTACGGCGTGGTCGCCTTCACCGGTCACTTCACCCTGAACTGGGCCGTGATCCCGCTCGCGCTGCTCGGCCTGATCATCCCGATCACGGTCCTGGCCCGTATCAAGCGCGACAAGGAGCTGACCGACACCGAGCAGACCAAGGTCAGCGGCTACATCTGGTTCTTCGTGGCCGCCGCGCTCTTCTGGATGATCTTCGACCAGGCGGGCTCGACGATGTCCGTCTTCGCGGAGAAGAAGACGAACGGTCAGGTCTTCGGGCTGGACTTCCCGTCCTCGTGGTTCCAGTCCGTGAACCCGCTGTGGGTCATGGCCCTCGCCCCGGTCATGGCGTGGCTGTGGCTGCGGCTGGCGCGCCGCGACCGCGAGCCGAGCACCACGGTGAAGTTCTCCATGGCGATGTTCTTCATCGGCGCCTCGTTCGTCGTCTTCATCATCCCGATGATGATGGCCTCGGACGGCTCGAAGGTCAGCCCGATGTGGCTGCTGTCCATCTACATGATCCAGACCATCGGCGAGCTGAGCCTGTCCCCGGTCGGCCTGTCGGTGACCACCAAGATGGCGCCGCAGAAGTACGCCAGCCAGATGCTGGGCGTGTGGTTTCTGGCCGTCACCGCGGGCGACTGCATCACCACGCTGCTGTCCACCGGCGGCGCGGACCTGAGCGGTCCCCCGGTGCTGGCCGTCGAGGCCGGTATGGCGGTGCTGGCTGGCGCCGCGGTGTGGCTGAGCCGCAAGAAGATCATCGCGCTGATGGGCGACGTCCGCTGACGCGACACGCAGCTACGGAAGGGCCCGGTACGCCGCTGCGTACCGGGCCCTTCCGGTTGTCTGCCGCTCCCCGTGCCGTCCAGGCCCTAGCGGCGCAGGTACCGCCGGGGGGTGAAGGCGAAGACGGCGCCGCCGAGCAGGATGGCGGTGCCGGCCAGCAGTCCGAGGGCGGTGAGGGTGCCGTGGTCGCTCGCGCCGGTGGCGGCGAGGCCGCCGGAGGAGCCCCCGGTGGCACCCGTGGTCGTGCCTGCGGTCGTGCCCGTGGTGGCGCCCGTGCTGGCGCCTGTGGTGTCGCCGCCCGCGCTGCCGCCGGAGGCGCCGCCCGTACCGCCCGTGGTCCCGCCGGACGTGCCGCCCTGCTGCGCCGAGGTGTCCAGCGTGAGCGAGGCGCCCGGGTCCTTGTCCGGGGTGCAGACGGTGGTCGTCCCCAGGGCGTTGACGGTGAGCACGCCCGGGGTCAGCGTGGCCTTGCCGGTGGCGCCCGGTTTGTAGGTGCCCTTCAGGTCGGGGATCTCGATGGGGTCGCCCGACTTGATGGGCTTGTCGTTCGTCGGACCCTCGACCTTGACCGAGCCCTTGTCCGCGCCGCCCACCTTCACGTCCATCGACGGCTTGACCGAGTTCTTGGGGATGTCCGCCGGGCTGTTCATGACGGACTTCTTGAACTGGACCGTCAGGTCGTAACTGCCGCTCTTCTTCACGGCGTTGATCTGTACGGGCGAGGTCGCCTTCTTGTCCCCGATGGGCGTCTTGCAGGAGTACGGGACCTGCACTTCCTTGCCCTTGTAGGCGGTGCCGTCGGGGTCGCCGCCGGTGCCTCCGGTGGAGCCGCCGGACGAGCCTCCGGTGGAGCCGCCGGACGTATCACCGCCAGACGTGCCGCCGCCGGACGTGCCTCCGCTGGTGCCGCCTCCGGAGGCCGTGCCGCCCGTCGCGCCGCCGGACGAACCGCCCGTCGTGCCGCCCCCGCCGCCGGTCACCTTGATCGTGACGGCCGGTTTCACGGCCTCCTTGGGCGAGCACTTGGTGTCCGTCGAGATCGGTTTGTTGACGTTGATGTTGTAGAAGCCGGGCGTCAGGGTGATCTCACCGGGCTTCTCCAGCTTGAGCTTGCCCGTCATATCGGACAGCTTCATCGGGGCGCCCTTGGGGATCGGCGGATTCTGCCGCGGCCCCTGCATCGGCAGATCGCCGCTCTGCGCCCCGGCCACCTTGATCGTGCCGGTCGGCTGGACGGTGTTCTCCCCCAGGTCGAGGATGTCGGGGTTCTTGGACGCCCCCTCGACGGTCTTCCAGACCACCGTGACCTCGTCGCCGACCTTCGCCGTCGCCGGCGCGCTGACCGCCACCTTCGTCGTGCCCTCGATCGGCGGCAGCCCGGATATCGGGGGCGGCAGACACTCCGTCCGGTACGACACCTCCGCCGCCTGGGCGGAGGTGGCCGTGGCCAGGACGCCCGCACCCGCGAGCACCAGCGCGGCCGCCGAAGCCACGCCCACTCTTCTCCGTTGCCTCATCAGCACCATCTGCCTCATCGGCGTCATCACGCAGAACCTTTCGACGGGGGTCGTTCGGTGGATGTGGTGGTGGACGGTGCGGTGTCCGGGGTGAACCACGGCAGCGCGGCGCTCTCGCCGTCGCCCCTGGTCACGCTTCCTCGTGCCTTCCTGGTGCCGCCGTGTCGGTGGCGGGCGGCAGGGCCCGGCCGACGGGGGCGTACGCGGTCCACGACCGCCATCCCGATACGGAACACCGCCGTCGGGATCACCACGCACAGCAGCACCCAGAACAGCGTCACGCCCCACGGGCGCCCCACCCCCCACGGCTGTTCGACCAGGAGCTTGCCGCCGTATCTCAGCGAGACGAGATAGTCCCCATGCGCCCCTGCGGCCAGCTCCACCGGCAGCGTGACCTGGGTTTTCTTTCCGGCCGGGAGGGTGCCGCGCCACTGCTGGTCCTGCCATTCGGGCGCGAAGACGCCGTGCGACGTACCGATCTGGAAGACCGGATTCCGCGCCGGCGCCGATCCGACGTTGCCGACGGTGAGCGTCAGCTCGCGCTGCGGCGGCGCCCCGAACCACGTCAGCAGCCCACTGCTGCCCGCCAGCCGGGGTGCCGCGAGGACGGTCAGCCGGCCCCCGGCGCTCTCCTTGGGCAGCGGCGCGACGGGGTGGCCGGCCACCGTGAACGCGGCGTCGGCGGCATCCGCCGGCCCGGTCACCGTGGCCACATGCACCACACAGGGGCAGGGCTTGGGCGGCTCGGCGACCGGGAGGCGCTGGTGGAAGGCGCCGTGGGCGTCGGTGGTGACGGCCCGCCCGTCGCCGTTGGCGCAGGTATTGGTGCCGCCGATCATGTTCTGGCCGCAGATCAGCAGCGTGAGCAGCGTCTTCGCCCGCCAGCCCCGGCCGGTCACGGTGAGGGTGCCACCCTTGCCCGCCTGCTTCTCGGAGAGCCGGACGGAGGGCCCGCCGTCGACGGCTGCGGGGGTGGCGTGCGCCGGGGCGGCGGGGAGCGCGGCCAGCGCCAGGGCGAGGCAGAGGGCGCCCAGGACGAGCGCGGCGAGGGCCCGCCGCGCGGGGGTGGGGGCGGTCGCAGGGGCGGGGGCCGTCGTCGGAGTGGGGGCACTCGCAGGGGCGGGGGCCGTCGTCGGGGTGGGGGCGGTCGCCGTGTCCGTCGTCGTCTCCGTCACCGTTTCGCCGTTCACGCTCGCACTCCTGATCCCGGTACCGGTACCGATCCCGATGCGGTGCCTGTGGCCGTGCGGGCGGCTGCCGTGGGCCCCGCGCCGTCCCTCCCCCGTCGCGTGCGCCGCCGCCTGCGTACGACGCCCCAGGTGCCCGCGCCCGCCGCCAGGACGGCGGCCGCGCCCGCGGCCGCGCCCCACGGAACCGCCGTGTACGTGGCCGATGCGGCCCCCCGCGCCCCCTGTCCCGCCGTCGCCGTGACCCGGACCTCCACCGGCTCCAGAGCGGGCGGATCCGGCCATTTTTCGGTGCGGTCGATGCGCTGTCCGGGCCGTAGCGCGTCCGGCAGGGGGCGGGCGGGGCGGTGCAGCGTCGCGCCGAAGATCCCGTCGGCGCGGAGTGCAACCCGCGGCCGCAGAACGGTGTTTCCTCTATTGACCAGCGCATACCGCACGACCGCCCCGTCGCCGCTCCCCCGCACCACCGACACGCCCTCGACGGTCAGCGCGGACAGCGCCGGTCCGGTCACCCGCAGGTGCAGCGGCACCCGGGCCTGGGCGCCGCCCCCGGCCGTCGCGGTCGCGGTGATCGTGCCGGAGCGGCTGCCGGGGACGGCGCCGGCCGGCACGGCCAGGGTGAACGGCACCCCGGCGCGCGTCCGCGGCGGAAGGGTCACCTCCGCCGCCGCGAAGGCGAGCCGGCCGCCGGTCCCGGAGCCGCTCAGCCGTACGGTGACGGGCCGGCGGGACGGGTTGGTGAGCGCGAGCCGGTCGTCGAGCACGGCGCCCGGCGCGCCCTCCAGGTAGAAGTACGGGCGGTCCTGCGCGCTCGGCCGGGCGCCCCCACCGGGCGCGGGCGCGGCGGACCACCCCGGCGCGGCGGGCCGGGCCAGGGCCGGAGCGGGCCACAGCAGTACGGCGGCGGCCGCAAGGACCGCACCGCTGAGCACTGCGGGAGTACGGAAGGGCATCGGCGGCTCCTCCGGAGCGGGGCTCGTACGGGCGGCGTCAGACCTGGCGGCCGCGCCGGGTCAGCCAGAGCGTGCCGGCCGCCCCGGCCAGCAGGACCGTGCCGCCGAGGGTGCCCAGCGCGATGGCGGAGTCCGCGGGTCCGGTCTGCGGCAGCTGGCCGCCGCCGGAGGCGCCGCCCGCGCCGGCCCCGCCGCTGCTGCCGGAGGCGCCCCCCGAGCCACCGGAGCCCTTGACGTCCAGGGACAGCGAGGGCTTGGGGTGGTTGCTGGGGGTGCAGGTGGTCGTGGTGCCCAGGGCCTTGATGGTCAGGGTGGAGGCGGTGAAGGTGACCTTGCCGCTCGCCTTGGGCGTGTAGGTACCGCTGAGGTCGCTGATCTTGATGGGGGTGTTGGCCGGTATCGCCTTGTCGTTCGGCGGCCCGGCGACCGGCACCGTACCGCTGTCCGCACCGCCCAGCTGGATCAGCGCGCTCGGCTTCATGGCGCCCTTGCCCAGTTCGACGGGGCTGGAGGAGACGCCCTTCTGGAAGGACATGACGAGCTGATAGACACCGCCGCTGGGCGTGCCCTTGATGTCGATGGGCGACACCGCGCCCTTGTTGCCGATCGGCGTCTTGCACTGGTAGTTGACGTCGACGACCTCGGCGTGAGCGGCCGGCGCGGTGAGCAGCACCGCGGATCCCGCCGTCATCGCCACGACCGCGGCCAGGGCGGCCGTACGGCGCGGGCGCCTGCCGTGTGGTTCACAGAAGCGGGCCACCTCGATCTCCCCTTCTCCCGGGTAGCGCACCGCCGGATGTTACTGACGGCACATCAGATTGGCCGTCAAGGTACGCCCGGGGCCTTGCCGAGGGAAGGCACAGCGCAGCCACGATCGGAGCGGGCGGGCGCATGCGCGGGGGCGGGCCGGGCGGGGAGACGACAAAGCGCGGGCCCGCAGGCCCGCGCTTGCCTCGTGACGTTCCGTCCGCCTGTCAGGACGGTGCGGCGAGCTCCGCCCAGACGGTCTTGCCGGCGCCGTCGGAGTTGCGTACCACTCCCCAGTCCAGGCACAGGCGCTGCACGATGAACATGCCGTGGCCTCCGGGGCGCCCCGGGCGGTGCGGATTGCGCGGCGCGGGCGATCCGGTGCCCAGGTCGCTGACCTCCAGGTGCAGCACCTTGGCGGTGCACCGCAGCCGCAGCTCCTCCGGCCCCTCGGCGTGCAGACAGGCGTTGGTGACCAGCTCGGAGACGACAAGCAGCACATCCTCGGCCGCGGCGCGCTGGTCGGCGTTGGCGGCCGGCAGCCAGCCCCAGTCGTGCAGGGCCTCGCGGGCGAAGTCACGACCGCGCGCCACCGCGCCTCGGGTGCCCGCCAGGCGCAGCCGGCGGACCTGGCCTGCCGGCGCGGCGGCCTGCGGGGCGGAGGCGCCCGGGCCACCCGTCTCCGGGCCAAGATCGCCCGGCGGGTACGGCCGGGTGGTGCTCATCAGCGCTTCACCTCACCGATTCGCCTTTTCACGGACAACAGATAACTGACTGGTTACTAACGGATTCAGATGTCTCCTGCCCGACCGGACCGTGAGAACACCCACTTGTTGGGTACGGAAGTTGTGACACGTACTACGTGCCCGGATTGCAACCATCCGGGTGGCGACGGTCAGTCGGACAGTGCCGCATCGAGGGAGTCGTGCACCGTGAAAACCGCATCCGCACCAGTGATCTCCAGGACCCGGGCCACGACCGGCTGCATGCCGGCCAGATGGACCCCGCCCCCCGCGGCCTCCGCCTTCAGGCGGGCGCCGAGCAGCACATTGAGTCCGGTGGAGTCCATGAATTCAAGGGGTGAGCAGTCCACCACCAGGCGTGCATATCCATCGTCGACGCACCCCTCCAGTGACTCGCGCAACAGATCTGCGGTGTGGTGATCGAGCTCACCGGCGGCAGTCACGACCGCACTGGCGCCGTGATGCCGGATCGCGACCTGCAGCCGGCCACGGCTTGCACTGCCGACCGTCCCGCGGTCCATCCGTGCGCACCCCTTTTGCTGTCTCGGCGTCTGATTGCTTACGACTGCGCGTGTCGAACACTACGCCCTCCCTCCGCACAGGGGTAGCCGAACAATCCCCATATAGCACGAGATATGGACAACACGCACTTGCCATCTTCATGCAAAGCCAGGTAGGCGTAGATGGAGACACATTCGAAACGGCCGGCTTTGGAGGCGCCGCACACCGCAGCTTCACGTAGAGGCTTCGGCAGCCATATGCCGAGAACGATGGAGGACACATGTCACCCCGGCTCGACGAAATGCGCACCGACGACACCCGGCAGCACACCTCGTCGACACCACAGTCCGACCCGACCGGGCACATCCCGTCCCAGTCGGCGCCTGCCCCGTCCCTCGCCGCCGAATCCGATCTCACGGAAATTCCCGAGATCGACGGTCTGCCCGAGATCCCGCCCTTCGACGAGGTGGGCCCGGTGGACGCGCGGGCACTGTCCAAGACCCTCTTCGAGCGGCTGGAAACGCTCGAGGAAGGCACTCATGAATTCGCCTACGTCCGCAACACCCTGGTAGAGCTCAATCTCGCCCTGGTGAAGTTCGCGGCCTCCCGGTTCCGCTCCCGCAGCGAACCCATGGAGGACATCGTCCAGGTCGGCACGATCGGCCTGATCAAGGCGATAGACCGCTTCGAGCTGAGCCGAGGCGTGGAGTTCCCGACGTTCGCGATGCCGACCATCGTCGGCGAAATCAAGCGCTTCTTCCGTGACACCAGCTGGTCGGTGCGCGTACCGAGGCGTCTTCAGGAACTGCGGCTGGATCTGGCCAAGGCCGGCGACGAGCTGGCCCAGAAGCTGGACCGCGCCCCCACGGTGAGCGAGCTCGCCGAGCGCCTCGGCATCACCAAGGACGAGGTCGTGGAAGGGATGGCCGCGAGCAACGCCTACACCGCGAGCTCGCTGGACGCCCAGCCCGAGGAGGACGACAGCGAAGGCGCGCTGGCGGACCGCATCGGCTATGAGGACAACGGCCTCGAAGGCATCGAGTACGTCGAATCGCTCAAGCCGCTGATCGCCGAACTCCCGCCGCGCGACCGGAAGATCCTCTCGCTGCGTTTCGTGGCCAATATGACGCAGTCCGAGATCGGCGAGGAGCTGAACATCTCTCAGATGCATGTCTCCCGGCTGCTCTCGCGCACGCTCGGCCGGCTCCGCAAGGGGCTGATGGTCGAGGAGTGACCCCCGCGGTCGCGCCGCCGGTCCGCCAGGGCCGGCCGCCGCCCGCGCAGAGGAGGGCCTGCCCCGAGGTTTCGGGACGGGCCCTCCTCTGCTGTGCGGCTCCCCTGCGGTGAGCCCTGCCGGAAGCCTCCGCTCCGGAGGCTCCAGGGCCCCTCAGACGAGAACTCCCCTGTGCCACACGGCCGATACGAGCGGTACGCCGGGCCGGTAGGCGAGGTGGACGTGCGAGGGCGCGTCGAGCAGGGCGAGGTCGGCGCGGGCGCCGGGGGCGATCCGGCCGACGTCGGTGCGGCGCAGGGCGCGGGCGCCGCCCGCGGTGGCGGACCAGACGGCCTCGTCGGGCGTCATCCCCATGTCGCGGACGGCCAGCGCGATGCAGAACGGCATGGAGCTGGTGAAGGACGAGCCGGGGTTGCAGTCGGTGGACAGGGCGACGGTGGCCCCGGCGTCGAGCAGCGGGCGGGCATCGGGCCACTTGGCGCGGGTGGAGAACTCGGCGCCCGGCAGCAGCGTGGCGACGGTCTCGGACTGTGCGAGGGCGTCGATGTCGGCGTGGCTGAGGTGGGTGCAGTGGTCGGCGGAGGCGGCGCCGAGTTCGACGGCGAGCTGGACGCCGGGGCCGGGGCCGAGCTGGTTGGCGTGCACCCGGGGGATCAGGCCCTTGGCCTGTCCGGCGGTGAGGACGGCGCGGGCCTGGTCGCCGTCGAAGGCGCCCTTCTCGCAGAAGACGTCGATCCAGCGGGCGTGCGGGGCGCAGGCGTCCAGCATCGGGCCGGTGACGAGGTCGACGTAGCCGGCCGGGTCGTCGGCGTAGTCGGGCGAGACGATGTGCGCGCCGAGGAAGGTGACCTCGTCGGTGTGGGCGGCGGCGATGCGCAGCGCGCGGGCCTCGTCCTCGACGGTCAGGCCGTAGCCGGACTTGGTCTCCTGGGTGGTGGTGCCCTGGCGCAGGCCCTCGGCGAGATAGCGGGCGACGTTGGTGTGCAGGGCCTCGTCGGTCGCGGCGCGGGTGGCCGCGACGGTGGTGCGGATGCCGCCTGCGGAGTAAGGGCGCCCGGACATACGGGCGTTGAACTCGGCGGTGCGGTCGCCGGCGAACACGAGGTGGGAGTGGGAGTCGACGAAGCCGGGGATGCCGGCCCGGCCGCCCGCGTCGACGGCGTTGTCAGTGGCGGGTGCTTTGCTGGACTCACCGACCCAGGCGATGCGGTCACCGTCGATGACGACCGCCGCGTCCTGGATCAGACCGAGGGGGCCTTCACCGAGGGAGGGGTCGTTGGTGACGAGTTGGCCGATGTGGGTGATGGCGGTGGTCGGGGCGGAGGCCGTGGGGGTCGTGTCGGTCGTCATCGCGGGGGTGTTCTCCTTCAGCCGCCTACGGCGGCGATGGACTCTGCAAGTGCGGTGGGCACATCGGGGACGAGAGTGTGCGCACCGTCCCGGACGATCTGTCGGCCGCCCACGATCGTGTGCCGCACATCCGCCGCGGAGGCGGCGAATACGGCCGTCTCGGCGCCCAGGCGGGGCGGCGGTCCTGCGGTGCGGACGGAATCCAGCGCGATGGTCGTGAGGTCGGCGAGCGCGCCGGTCTCGATCGCGCCGGCGTCGTCCCAGCCCAGCGCGGCGTGACCGTCGGCGGTCGCGGCGCGCAGCAGGGCGGTGGCCGTCCAGTGCCCGCGGGTGCGGGTGCGCAGCCGCTCGTCGAGTTCCATGGCGCGGGCCTCTTCGAGCAGGTCGATGACGGCGTGGCTGTCGCTGCCCAGGGACAACGGGCTGCCCGCTTTCTGGAGTTGGACGGCCGGGCCGATGCCGTCGGCGAGGTCGCGCTCGGTCGTGGGGCACATGCACACACCGGTGCGAGTGCCGCCGAGCAGGCCGATGTCCTCGGGGGTCAGGTGGGTGGCGTGGACGGCGGTGGTGCGCGGGCCCAGCACGCCGTGGTCGGAGAGCAGCCGGGTGGGGGTGCGGCCGTGTGCGTCCTGGCAGGCGTCGTTCTCGGCGGTCTGCTCGGACAGATGGAGGTGCAGCGGGGCCTGCCGCTGCCGGGCCCAGTCGGCGACGGTGCCCAGCTGATCGGCCGGCACGGCGCGTACGGAGTGGATGGCGGCGCCGATCCGGGCGTGCCCGCGACCGTCCTTGAGGGCGTCGGCGCGCTGCGCCCAGGCGTCGGCGGTGCCGTCGGAGAAGCGCAGCTGGTGGTGGTTGGGCGGGGTGCCGAAGCCGGCGGAGAGATAGGCGGTGTCGAGGAGGGTGATGCGGATCCCGGCGTCGGCGGCGGCCGCGATCAGGGCCTCGCCCATCGCGTTGGGGTCCTGGTAGCGGGTGCCGCCGGGTGCGTGGTGGAGGTAGTGGAATTCGCCGACGCAGGTGATACCGGCGAGGGCCATCTCGGCGTAGACGGCGCGGGCGAGGGCGTAGTAGCTGTCCGGGGTGAGCCGGTCGGCGACGCTGTACATCACCTCGCGCCAGGTCCAGAAGGTGCCGGAGCCGACCTGGACGGTGCCGCGCAGGGCGCGGTGGAAGGCGTGCGAATGGGCGTTGGCGAGCCCGGGGATCGTCAGACCGCGGAGCGCGACGGCGCCGGGCGGCGGGGTGGCGGCCCCCGTGCGGACGGCCGAGATCCGCCCGTCCGCCACCTCCACGGCGACGCCGGGCTCCACATGGGTGCCCAGCCAGGCGTGTTCGAGCCAGTATGTGACCGGCGCCGTGGGCGCTGTCATCGGCACGCCAGTCCCTCCAGTACGTCGGCGAGTGCGGTGACCCCGGCGATGCAGTCGTCCTCGGCGGCCGTTTCGGCGGGTGAGTGCGAGACGCCGGTGGGGTTGCGGACGAACAGCATGGCGGTGGGGATGGTTCCGGACAAAATACCCGCATCGTGTCCCGCGCCGGTGCCCAGGACGGGCACCGGACGGTCCGCCGCCTTGCCGAGGATCGCCGCCAGCTCGTCGCGCAGGGCGTGCTGGAACTCCACGACGGGGGTGAAGGATTCGCGGACGACGGTCAGGTCGATCCCGTCGCGTGCGGCGCGCTCGGCGGCCGCCCGCTCGATGCCGTCGATGACGGTGTCCAGGGTGTCCTGGTCGGCGGCGCGGGAGTCCAGCCAGCCGCTGACCAGCGAGGGGATCGCATTGACGCCGTTCGGCTGCACGCTGATCTTCCCGAAGGTGGCCAGGGCGCCGGCGAGGCGGGCCTGCTCGCGGGCGGCGAGGACGGTCGCGGCGTAGGTGAGCATCGGGTCGCGGCGGTCTTCCAGGCGGGTGGTGCCGGCGTGGTTGGCCTCACCGCGGAAGTCGAAGCGCCAGCGCCCGTGCGGCCAGATGGCGGAGGCGATGCCGACCGGATCACCGGTCAGGTCCAGGGCCCGCCCCTGCTCGACGTGGAGTTCGACGAAGGCGCCGATCCTGGCGAGCCGTTCGGGGTCGGGGCCGAGGGCCTCCGGGTCGTATCCGGCGCGCTCCATGGCCTGCGGGAGGGTGATGCCGTCGCCGTCGCGCAGGCGGTGCGCGGCCTCGGTGGTCAGCGCTCCGGCGGCGAGCCGGGAGCCGACGCAGGCCAGGCCGAAGCGCGCGCCCTCCTCGTCGCCGAAGTTGACGATCGCCAGCGGTTTGGCGAATTCCGCTCCCCTCCCGCGGAGTTCGTCCAGCGCGGCGAAGGAGGAGACGACCCCCAGGGGGCCGTCGAAGGCCCCGCCGTCCGGTACGGAGTCCAGGTGGGAGCCGGTGACGACGGCGTCGCCGGGGGCCACGTCCTGGTATGAGGTGGCCCCGAGCCAGGCCCACTGGTTGCCGTTGCGGTCGAGTTCGTAGTGGAGTCCGCGGGCATGCGCCTGGGCCTGGAACCAGGCGCGGCAGTCGGCGTCGGCGCCGGTCCAGGCGTAGCGGCGGTAGCCCCCGGAGGAGGAGTCGCGCCCGACCGGACGCAACTCCTCCCACATCTCGTGGAACGAGGCGGTCACGCGCCCTCGCCCTCGCGCATCGGGATACGGACGCCGCGCTCGGCGGCCACCTCGTCGGCGCGCTCGTAGCCCGCGTCGACGTGGCGGATGACGCCCATGCCGGGGTCGTTGGTCAGCACCCGGCGGATCTTCTCCCCGGCCAGCGGGGTGCCGTCGGCGACCGTGACCTGTCCGGCGTGGATCGAGCGGCCCATGCCGACGCCGCCGCCGTGGTGCAGCGAGACCCAGGAGGCGCCGGAGGCGACGTTGACCATGGCGTTGAGCAGCGGCCAGTCGGCGATCGCGTCCGAGCCGTCCTTCATGGCCTCGGTCTCGCGGTACGGCGAGGCGACCGAGCCGCAGTCGAGGTGGTCGCGGCCGATGGCCAGCGGGGCCTGGAGCGTGCCGTCGGCGACCATCTCGTTGAACCGCTCGCCGGCCTTGTCGCGTTCGCCGTAGCCGAGCCAGCAGATCCGGGCGGGCAAGCCCTGGAAGTGGACCCGTTCGCCGGCCAGCTTGATCCAGCGGGCCAGCGACTCGTTCTCCGGGAAGAGGTCCAGGATCGCCTTGTCGGTGGCGGCGATATCGCGGGCGTCGCCGGACAGCGCGGCCCAGCGGAACGGCCCCTTGCCCTCGGCGAACAGCGGCCGGATGTAGGCGGGCACGAAGCCGGGGAAGGCGAACGCCCGCTGGTATCCGGCGAGTTGGGCCTCGCCGCGGATCGAGTTGCCGTAGTCGAAGACCTCGGCGCCGGCGTCCATGAAACCGACCATGGCCTCGACGTGCCGTGCCATCGACTCGCGCGCCCGCTGGGTGAAGTCGGCCGGCTTCTCGGTGGCGTAGGCGGCCATATCGGCGAAGTCGATGCCGATCGGCAGGTACGACAGCGGGTCGTGGGCGCTGGTCTGGTCGGTGACGATGTCGATCGGCGCGCCGTCGGCGAGCATCTGCGGCAGCAGCTCCGCGGCGTTGCCGAGCAGGCCGATGGACAGCGGTTTGCGCTGGTCGCGGGCCTCGACGGCGAGCTGGAGGGCATGCTGGAGGCTGTCGGCCCGTACGTCCAGGTAGCGGTGCTCGATACGCCGCTCGATGGCGCGGGGGTCGCAGTCGATACAGATCGCGACGCCGTCGTTCATGGTGACGGCGAGCGGCTGGGCGCCGCCCATGCCGCCGAGGCCGGCGGTGAGGGTGATCGTCCCGGCGAGCGTGCCGCCGAACTTCTTGGCCGCGACGGCGGCGAAGGTCTCGTACGTGCCCTGAAGGATGCCCTGGGTGCCGATGTAGATCCACGAACCGGCGGTCATCTGCCCGTACATCGTCAGGCCGAGGGCCTCCAGGCGGCGGAACTCCTCCCAGTTGGCCCAGTCGCCGACGAGGTTGGAGTTGGCGATCAGCACCCGCGGCGCCCATTCGTGGGTCTGCATGACGCCGACGGGCTTGCCGGACTGGACGAGCATCGTCTCGTCCTGCTTGAGGGTGGTGAGGGTGCGCACCATCGCGTCGAAGGAGCGCCAGTCGCGGGCGGCCTTGCCGGTGCCGCCGTAGACGACGAGCTTGTCCGGGTGTTCGGCCACCTCCGGATCGAGGTTGTTCTGCAGCATGCGCAGTGCGGCTTCCTGCTGCCATCCCCGAGCGCTGAGCTCCGTACCGCGCGCTGCCCGCACGGGTCGCGGTCCCGACATGGGCCGTGCCTCCCTGACGTCGAATGGATTGAGCTATTCACATATTGGAGCTACTGAATAGTGTTAGTCAACAGCCCACGGAGCGACATCCGCCGCGAGCCGCCAGAACCGGCCATACGGCGCCGTCCGGCGCCGCGAGTTTTTACTTGCCCGCCGGGAAAGTCTGCGGTAACTTTCCTACCAGGCAAGTAAACGGGGATCAGGACGCTCCGGAGCCCGGCCGCCTTCTGCCGCGCCGCGCCCGGAACCGCCTTGGGGAGGCGATGACCATGAACACGACGGTGAATGCCGAGCAGGCCTGGCAGGATCTGCAACGCATCCGGGTTCCGCAGGAGCGGGTCTACGACGAGGTCGAGAGAAACGCGGGCGGCGACCCCAAGGCGACCTACGCCATGGCGGGAATCATGTGGCTCTTCCTGGCCGGCATGGGGCTCGACCTGCCGAAATGGGGCGTGTGGCTGCTGCTCGCCGCCTATGTCGGCGTGCTGGGCTCGCTCGCCGTCCACTACAGCCGCCGCAGCCGGGTGCGGCTGCACCGATCGCGTTACAGCTGGCGGTCGGCCGCCAGCATGGCCGCGGGAGCGGCGGTCTCCGGCGGGACGATCGTGCTGTCCGGCCGTCTGGTCGAGTCGCTGGCACTGCCGTTCGGCAGCCTGATCACCGCCACCGTCTCGGCGTTGGCGTTCCTGCTGTTCGTCGGCCCGGCGAACCGCTGGGCGGTCGCCACGCTGCGCGACCGAGGCACAAGAGCCCCCTCCGAAAGGGCGATCCGATGAGTACCCCCACCGGTTTCGACGAACTGATCCATCCCTCCACCAGGCTGTCGGTGGTCGCGCTGCTCGCCGCCACGGAATGGGCCGACTTCGCCTTCATCCGGGACAGCCTCTCGCTCAGCGACTCCGCGCTCTCCAAGCAGCTGCACACCTTGGAGGAGGCCGGCTATCTGGAGATCCGCAAGGAGGGCGGCGGCCGCAAACGCCGCACCAAGGTACGGCTGACCGAGCGCGGCCGCGGCGCCTTCGAAGGCCATGTGGCGGCACTCCAGGCGATCGTCGAGGGCGCGGGACCGGCCGCGGCGGCGGCGCAGCAACGACACCAGGAACATGCAGAGGCACACCGATGACGAGTAATGCGCACCCGCCCCTGGAGCCCCTGCGGCCGACGAGCCCGGACGCTCCCACCACCGAGGCGGCCACACCCACCGCCGCCGGCCCGCCGGTCATCCAGGTACGCGATATGCGGATGGCCTACGGCGATGTCGGAGTGCTGCACGGCATCGATCTGGACATCCACCGCGGCGAGATCTTCGCCCTGCTCGGTCCCAACGGCGCCGGGAAGACCACCACCGTCGAGATCCTCGAAGGTTTCCGGCAGCGCTCCGCCGGTGACGTGCAGGTCCTGGGGACGGATCCGGCCCGCGGCGGCGATGCCTGGCGCGCCCGGATCGGCCTGGTCCTCCAGTCCTGGCGCGACCACCGGCGCTGGCGGGTCGGGGAGTTGCTGACCCACTTCGCCACCTACTACCCCGGTCCGCGCGACCCGGACGCGACGCTGGACCTGGTGGGCCTGCGCGACCGGGCCGACCGGCAGGTCGGGCAGCTGTCCGGCGGCCAGCGCCGCCGCCTGGACGTGGCGCTGGCCGTCATCGGCCGCCCCGAGCTGCTGTTCCTGGACGAGCCCACCACCGGCTTCGACCCCGAGGCGCGGCACGACTTCCACCTCATGGTCGAACGACTGGCCCGCGAGGAGGGCGTCACCGTTCTGCTCACCACCCACGATCTGGTGGAGGCCGAGCGGCTGGCCGACCGGATAGCCGTGCTGGTCAGCGGCCGGATCCGGGCCTACGGCACGCCGGTGGAACTGTCCCGGCGGGCCGCCGCCCAGGCCGAGGTCCGCTGGACGGCCGCCGACGGCACGCCCCGCCGCGAGCGCACCGAGGACCCCTCCCGGCTGGTCTGGGACCTCCACCGGGCGGCCGACGGACCGATAGCCGACCTGGAGGTCCGCCGGCCGACGCTGGAGGACACCTATCTGCACATGGTGCACAGCGGGGACGCGGCGGCGGACGCCGCGAGCGATATCAGCAACGAGGACGGAACCAGGGCCGGCGACGGCAACGGGTCTGTGCTCACCAGGGGGAAGAAGCACGCCGCATGACCACGAACCGGACCGCCGCACAGACGGCCGCGCAGGCCACCACCGAGACCGCCGCACAGGCCGGGGCCAGGCCCCGGGCGGCCGGGCCGCGCCACTGGCGCGCCGGGTTCCAGCGGGGCGCCATCGAAGTGCGCCATCTGATGCGCAACCCCAAGGAGATGAGCGGCTTCCTGGTGAATGTGGCCGTCGCGCTGGTGCTGGCGGGCAACCTCACCAAGCCGGTGCCCGGCACCCACATCCCGATGGGCCAGCTGTCGCTGGCGGGCTTCGCCGCGTATCTGGTCTTCCAGGTCGGGCTGGTCAACCTCCCGCAGGCCCTGGTGACCGAGCGGGAGGAGGGCGCCCTGCTGCGCCTGCGGGCCACACCCGGGGGCATACCGGCGTATCTGGTGGCCAAGGCGCTGGTGATGATCGCCATGGCGTACGGCCTGCTCATTGCGCTGCTGGGGGCCGGTGCCCTGGTGGTGAACGGGCCGCTGCCGCAGAGCGCCGAGGGCTGGCTGACGCTGCTGTGGGTGACCGCGCTGGGGCTGCTGGCCGTGATGCCGCTGGGCGCGGCCATAGGCACCGTCCTGCCCAATCCGCGCGAGGCGCTGGCGTTCATCATGGTGCCCGCGATGGGGCTGCTGTTCACCTCGGGAGCGCTGTTCCCGTTCAGCTCACTGCCGGTGGTGGTCCAGAAGATAGCCGCCGTCTTCCCGCTCAAGTGGATGGCGCAGGGCGTGCGGGCGGCCCTGCTGCCGGACGCCGTGCGGGCCGCGGAACCGGCCGGTTCCTGGGAGCTGCCGACCATCGCCATGGTGCTGAGCGCCTGGGCCGTCTTCGGCTTCCTCCTCGCGATACCCCTGCTGCGCCGCGCCGCGCGCCGCGAGTCCGGCTCGCGGCTGACCGAGCGGCACCGCAAGGCGGGGCTGAGCGGGGCGGCGGCGTAACGCCCTGGCTGGGGGCACCCTCCCCAGCTACCGCTGGGGGGACTTCCACCCAGCGGTAGCTGGGGAGGGTCGGTGGAGTAATGGCGGAGGCGTCGTGCCGTATCCATGGGGGTGGCGCCATCCGTTGGCGCGACGCCCCGGCCAGTGATGAAGTTGCCTCATGACTGGTTCCATGGAGGAGCCCACCACGGTTCCCCTCACCGGCCCTCTGCCGGGCCACCGACTCGGCGGGGCGCCCGGCCTGCCCGCCGGCCCGCTGCCCGGCGGGATGCCCGGCCGGATGGCTGACCGGATGCCCGGCGGGGCACCCGGCCGGACGCATGGCGCCGCGCCCCGCACGCCTCCCCCCACCCGTCCCGGTCCCGCCTCCCACGCCCACCCCCGCGACCTCGCCGTCCAAGCGGCCGTTGCGCGGGGGCTGGTCGGGCCGGGTGAGCCGGTCGCCGGGTTGCTGGATGTCGACGGGATCCGGCGGTCGGCGGCCGAACTGCGATCCGCCTTCGAGGAGTTCACGGCGCCGGGGACACCGGTTCTGCACGCCTTCGCGGTGAAGGCCGCCTCGCTGGTCCCCGTACTGCGGCTGCTGGCGCGGGAGGGGCTCGGATGCGAGGTGGCCAGCCCCGGGGAGCTGGCGCTGGCCCGGGCCGCACGGGTGCCGGCCCGTCGTACGGTGCTGGATTCGCCCGCCAAAACCCGCGCCGAACTGCGCGAGGCCCTGGCGCTCGGCATCGCGGTCAACGCCGACAACCCCGAGGAACTGTCCCGTATCGACGGCCTGATGGCCTCCGCACCGTCCACCGCGCCGATCGGACTGCGGATCAATCCGCAGATCGGCGGCGGCAGCATCGGCGCGATGAGCACCGCCACCGGCACCTCCAAATTCGGTGTGGGGCTCCGCGACGAGGGCGCACGCGCCTGGGTCGTACGGGCCTGCCTCGACCGCCCGTGGCTGACCCGGCTGCACGCCCATGTCGGTTCCCAGGGCATGTCACTGAAGCTGATGGCCGCGGGGGTGGCGGACCTGTACCACCTGGCCGAGGAGATCAACGAGCAGGCCGGACGGCGGCAGATCGACACCCTCGACATCGGCGGCGGCCTGCCGGTCAACTTCGCCTCGGACGCCGTGACCCCGACCTTCCGCGACTACGCCGCGCTGCTCCGTTCGACCGTGCCGGGGCTGATGTCGGGACGCTACGGACTGGTCACCGAGTTCGGGCGGTCGCTGCTGGCCAAGCACGGCACGATCGTCGCCCGTGTCGAGTACGCGAAGTCGGCGGGCGGGCGGCCCATCGCGGTCACCCACGCCGGCGCCCAGGTCGCCACCCGTACGGTCTTCGCGCCCGACTCCTGGCCGGTCCGGGTCGCCGCGTACGACGTGCACGGTCTGCCCAAGACCGGCGCGCCCGTCGCCCAGGACGTCGCGGGTCCATGTTGCTTCGCGGGCGATCTGGTCGCCGAGAACCGCCCGCTCCCGCTCCTCGGGTCCGGCGACCACGTCGCCCTCCTGGACACCGGCGCCTACTATTTCTCCACCCACTTCGCGTACAACTCGCTCCCCCGGCCCGGCATTCACGGCTACACGGCCGCCCCCGACGGCACCGTCCGCTTCGCGACCGTACGCGCCCCGCAGACCCTGGCCGACCTCACCGCGGAAAGCGGCGGGGACACCCCGGACGCGCTCCGCGGCCTGACCTAGCCACCGTCGTAAGCCCCCCCGGCCCCTCCCCCCACTCCTCACTCCTCACTCCACGAACAGCCCCCTGGCCGCCGCGTTCGTGTCGAACTCCTCCAGGCGGGCCTGGGCGTCCGGGAGGGCGTCGCACATGGCCTCCAGGAGGACGCGGCCCAGCAGCATCGGGGCGCAGGCGGTGTCGAAGGCGAGGCCGGTGCCGACGGGGGCGGGGAGGAGGAGGTCGGTGGGGTGGGCCACGGGGGCGAAGGCGCTGTCCGCGACGGTGACGAGGGTCAGGCCGGCGTCGCGGGCGGTGGTGAGGGCGTCGACGACCTCGCGGGGGTGGCGGGGCAGGGCGAAGCAGAGCAGGGCGGTGGCACCCGCGCGGACGGCGGCGGCGATGCGGTCGGTGAGCATGGTGCCGCCCTCGTCCAGGAGGCGGACGTCGGGGTGGACCTTGCGGGCGAAGTAGGTGAAACCGGCGGCCTGGGCGGAGGCGGCACGCAGACCGAGGACGGGCAGCGGCCGGGAGGCGGCCAGGACACGGCCGGCCTCGATCACCGGGAACGGGTCGGCGAGGGCGGCGGCCAGATGGCGCAGGTTGTCGATCTCGGCCTGGACGGCCTGCTGGTACTCGTTGTACGCGTCGCTGCCCCCGGGTGTGCCGGTGGGCGCGACCTCGCGGAGGTGGCGGCGGAGCGCCGGATAGCCGTCGAAGCCGAGGGCGACGGCGAAGCGGGTGACGGAGGGCTGGCTGACACCGGCCAGTTCGGCCAGTTCCACGCTGGAGAGGAAGGGCGCGTCGGCGGCCTGGCGCACCATGCAGTGCGCGATCCGGCGCTGGGTGGGCGTCAGCCGGTGCCCCTCGAAGAGCTTCTGGAGGCGGGCGGCGGTGCCGGTGTCGGCCGCGCCGTTACCCGGCTCCGGGCCCGAGCCCGTGCCACTGCCCGCGGCGGTACCGGTGCCGGTGCCCGCACGCGCGCCCTGGGCCGCGCCGCCGCCGTTGTCCCGGTCCCCGCTCATTGCCCTCTGCTTCCCGGCCCGGAAGGGGCCTTGTGCTTGTGCGTGTGCCTGTGCCGTGTGCCTCGGTGCCGCGGCCCGGCCCCGGGGCGGATGCCTCGACCCGTACCGCCAACCGGGCCGATGCCGCGACCCGTAACGCCGTCCCGCGCCGCCGTACCGCCCCGCGCCGTCCTACCGTCCCGCAGTGCCAACCGACGGTACCGACCGCCCGACGGTAGGTAACCTCGACCCCACCCCACTGGCTCCACCAGCCCCATCACCCCCACCCCTCACACCCGCGCCAGCTCGTCCAGCAGCCCCGCCGCCACCGCCACGTCGTCGGTCAGCGGGCGGTCCGCCATCCGCGGGTCCAGTGCCTCGGCGGCGAGGGCGTAGGCGGCGGCGAGCGGCAGGCCGGGCTCCGGTTCGCGGCGGCGCAGGCGCAAGGCCCGTACGGCGGCGACCAGTTCGCAGGCCAGCACCTGGCGGTAGTAGGCGGCCGCACGCAGCGTCTGGCGGGCGCCGAGGGAGGCGAAGCTCGCCGATTCCTCGACGCCCCGGGAGAGGACGGCGTGGCCGAGGGAGGCCGGGTGGCTGACGGCGCGCAGTTCGCCGAGGGCCGCGCCGGCCGCGTACTCGAGGATCATGACGCCGGAGCTGGCCGGCGCCGCGTCGCCCAGGAAGGGCCGTAGCCGGGTGAGGTCAGGCTCGGAGAGGGCGGCCAGGCGGGCGGTGGAGAGCCGGGCGGTCTGGAGGACGGCGAGGCGGAAGGCGTCGAGCGCGAGGGCCACATGGGCGGCGTAGAAGTTGCCGTGGTGGTAGGCGGCCCGGTCCTCGATGCTGATCAGGGGGTTCTCGGCGGCGGCGTTGACCTCGACCGTGAGGACCTCGTCCAGGCCGTCGGCGGCGTCCAGCGCCGGGCCGTGGATCTGGGGGATGCAGCGGAAGCCGTACGGGTCCTGGATGCGGCCCCGGGGCGCGGCGGGGCCGGCCGGAATGCCGCAGAGGGTGCGGATCCGGGCGGCGGCGGCCGAGGAGCCGGGATGTGGGCAGGCGCGCATCACGGGGTCGGCGAAGGGTTCGTCGGAGCCGTCGACCGCGAGGACGGAGAGCGCGGCCACCGCCAACGATGCGGTGAGCAGGCGGCGGAGCGCGTCGAGGGCGAGGGCGGACTGGCCGAGGGTGAGGGCGTTGCTGCTGATCAGGGCGAGGGCGTCGTGGTGGTCGAGGGGGATGGCGGCCGGCGGCCGGGCGTCCGGCGGGCCGTGCCAGGGGTGTTCGCCGGCCAGCGCGAGGCCCGTCTGGGCGAGGGCGGCGAGGTCTCCGGTGCCGACCGCGCCGTGTTCGTTGACGACGGGGTGGGCGCCGGACTCCAGCGCGTCGACCAGGGCGGTGATGACGGCGGGGTTCAGTCCCGCGCCGCCCGCCAGCAGCTGGTTGGCGCGTACGGCGAGCATGGCGCGGACCTCGCGGGCGGGCAGCGGGTCGCCGATCGCCCCGGCGTGGCTGCGCAGCAGGCGCAGCCCGTGGGCGGCGTCGTCGGGCCCGACGTCCTCGGTCCGGTTGGCGCCGACGCCCGTGCTGCGCCCGTAGACCCGGCCGGTGGCGGCGAGGCGGCGGGCGGTCTCCCAGGATTCCGCGGCCCGCGCGAGGGCCTTGGGGTCGGGGGGCTCGGGGTGGGCGGTGCGGTCCGCGAGGGCGGCGATATCGGCGGTGCGCAGGCCGGCGCCGTCGAGGGTGACGGGCCGGGTGGCTGCTCGGCCGTTGTCCAGCACCTGCGCTCCACCTCGCTCCGTACGGTGAGCCGGCGGGCGGGCGGCGCGGCGGCCGTCCACCCCTACGACTATTCAATCACCTACGAGTGTGCATGGCCTTATGCAGGTCCGCTGCGCTTTGCCTGGGCCCCACGTTGTCGGCCGTCCCGCCGGTCCGCTGCGCTTTGCCTGAGCCGACGGTTTTGGCCTTGCCGCCGTTGCGCCTGCGGCGGGCGGTTGCCGCTGCGCGGAGCTGTCCGGCAGCGGCACCGGACCTACACGGCTCCGCCGCTACGGCCCGGCACCTCCCCGTAGGGGGTGGAGAAAGACGGTGGGGGTGGACCACCGGCCTTTCCCCCCACCGTCGGGAGGGGCCGCACCGGAGGACGAAGTCCGCAGGGGCGGCACCGCGGCCGACACACAACCCCGCCCGCCGCAGGCGCAACGGCGGGAAAGCCAAAACGTCGGCTCAGGCAAAGCGCAGCGGACGGGCAAAGCGCAGCGGACGGGCCCGCCGCAGGCGAAACGGCGAACAACCCCTACGGCGGGACGGCCGACAACGTGGGGAGAAACCAGAGATGTTGCGGGGACCGCCGCACCCCGGCCGAGCCGGGGTCGGGACGACGGCGGTCCCCGCAAGGGACGCGGTCCGGGTCAGGGCCGGGCGTCGCGTCCTGGCGATCGTGGAGGTCCGGGAGCCGCTCCGGAGGTCCTTATCGCCTCGGTCATCAATGTGCCTGACGCGTGTTAAGTCCGTGCTGCGAGCGCGTGACGCATACGTACACCTTGCGCTTCCGGCCCGTTCCTTGACGGTCACTTAACACCCGTACGGCGACGGCGGGATCACCGCCCGTACGGCAGCACGGCCCGGTGCTACTTGGCCACGCCGCGCGCCAGATAGGCCAGCAGGTCCTGCCGGCTCACGACGCCCTTCGGCTTGCCCTCGACCAGGACGATCGCCGCGTCCGCGTTCTCCAGGACGGCCATCAGGTCGGAGACCGACTCGCCGGAGCCGACCTGCGGCAGCGGCGGGCACATGTGCTTCTCCAACGGGTCGGAGAGCGAGGCCCGCTGGGCGAACAGCGCGTCGAGCAGCTCGCGCTCCACCACCGAGCCGATGACCTCGGCGGCCATCACGTCCGGGTGGCCGGCGCCGGGCTTGACGATCGGCATCTGGGAGACGCCGTACTCACGCAGCACCTCGATCGCCTCGCCGACGGTCTCCTCGGGGTGCATGTGCACCAGCGAGGGCAGCGCGCCCTCCTTGTGCTCCAGCACCTCGCCGACCCGGGCCGCGGTGCCGCTCTCCTCCAGGAAGCCGTAGTCGGCCATCCACTCGTCGTTGAAGATCTTGGAGAGATAGCCGCGCCCGCTGTCCGGGAGGAGGATGACCACGACATCGTCCGGGCCCAGGCGCGAGGCGACCTCCAGGCCGGCCACCACGGCCATACCGCAGGAGCCGCCGACCAGCAGGCCCTCCTCCTTGGCCAGGCGCCGGGTCATTTGGAAGGCGTCCTTGTCAGAGACCGCGACGATCTCGTCCGCGACCGTACGGTCGTAGGCGGTGGGCCAGAAGTCCTCGCCGACGCCCTCGATCAGATACGGGCGCCCGGAGCCGCCGCTGTAGACGGAGCCCTCCGGGTCGGCGCCGATGACCTCGACGCGGCCCTCGCTGGCGTCCTTCAGATAGCGGCCGGTGCCGCTGATCGTGCCGCCGGTGCCGACGCCCGCCACGAAGTGGGTGATCCGCCCGTCGGTCTGCGCCCACAGCTCGGGACCGGTGGTCTCGTAGTGGGAGCGCGGGTTGTTGGGGTTGCTGTACTGGTCCGGCTTCCAGGCACCCGGCGTCTCGCGCACCAGCCGGTCCGAGACGTTGTAGTACGAGTCCGGGTGCTCGGGATCCACCGCGGTCGGGCAGACCACGACCTCCGCGCCATAGGCCCGCAGCACGTTGATCTTGTCCGTCGACACCTTGTCGGGGCAGACGAAGATGCACTTGTAGCCCTTTTGCTGGGCCACGATCGCCAGGCCCACACCGGTGTTGCCGGACGTCGGCTCCACGATGGTGCCGCCGGGCTGCAACTCGCCCGACTCCTCTGCGGCCTCGATCATCCGCACCGCGATGCGGTCC
This sequence comes from Streptomyces gilvosporeus, assembly GCF_002082195.1. Taxonomy (GTDB): domain Bacteria; phylum Actinomycetota; class Actinomycetes; order Streptomycetales; family Streptomycetaceae; genus Streptomyces; species Streptomyces gilvosporeus. The sequence continues at coordinate 3,880,841 of NZ_CP020569.1, forward strand.
TTGACCGAACCGCCGGGGTTGAAGTACTCGACCTTCACCAGGACAGTGGCCTGGATGCCTTTGGTCACGTTGTTGAGCCGTACCAGCGGGGTGTTGCCGACGAGCTCAATCATCGAATCGTAAAACTGCACGGTGGTCTCCGCGGTCGGGGGCACGCTCTCCTGCGCCCGTGCCGCCAGCCTATGCGCCGGGCCCGGCCGGGGCGGCGTCGATCGCTGTCCGTTAGCGGGCAGGTGCGTTGCGTTCTCCGCTGGAACGGGCAACAACTTCTCGTACGAGTTTGTTGTTTTCGATACCAGCGCGTCCGGTCCCCGGGGCCGCGGCGCGCACGCACTGCACGGGGAGGTGCCCGGCTATGCCGATGACGATGTCCAGGGCGCGCGTGGCGCGCCGGATCGCGACCGCTGCGGCGGTGGGCGGGGGCGGGATCGGCCTGCTCGGCGTCGCCGCGGTCGGGGTGCTGCTGACCGAGGTCCGGCTGGCCCGGCGTACGGTCGGCGGCTCCAGCGACACCCCGCCGTGCGCCGACGGCCGCTACGGCGCCCCGTTCCACCACGACGACGGGCGGCCGCCGCTGCGGCTCGCCTTCCTGGGCGACTCCACCGCTGCCGGTCAGGGCGTGCACCGCGCCCGCCAGACCCCGGGTGCGCTGCTGGCCTCAGGGCTGGCCGCGCTGTCCGAACTCCCCGTCGAGTTCCGCAATGTGGCCCTGCCCGGCGCCCAGTCGAACGATCTGGAGCGCCAGGTGGAGCTGATCCTGGGGGAGGGCAGCGCCGATGCCCGGCCCCCGGATGTCTGCGTCATCATGATCGGCGCCAACGATGTCACCCACCGCATGCCGCTCGCCGCATCCGTACGGCAGCTGTCCGAGGCGGTACGCCGGCTGCGCGAGGCGGGCAGTGAGGTGGTGGTGGGCACCTGCCCCGATCTGGGCACCATCGAGCCCGTCTACCAGCCGCTGCGCTGGGTGGCCCGGCGGCTGTCGCGGCAGCTGGCCGCGGCCCAGACGATCGGGGTGGTCGAGAACGGCGGGCGGACGGTCTCGCTCGGCGATCTGCTGGGGCCGGAGTTCGAGGCGCATCCGCGCGAGCTGTTCGGGCCGGACAACTACCACCCGTCGGCCGAGGGGTATGCCACCGCCGCGATGGCGGTGCTGCCGACGCTGTGCGCGGCGCTGGGGCTGTGGCCCGAGGAGGAGCGGCCCGAGCCCGGCCGCGGCGAGGGCATTCTGCCGGTCGAGCAGGCGGCGGCCGAGGCGGCGGCCGAGGGCGGTACGGAGGTCAGCGGGCGGCGGGCGCCGTGGGCACTGCTCAAGCACCGCAGGCGCCGGCAGCTGCCGGATGCGGAACCGTCGGAGCTGCCGCAGATCGGGTGGTGACCGGCGGATGCGGGCGGGACACCCCGAGGGCGGGCCGGGCCGGGGCCGAGGGCGGGCGCCCGCCGGGGCCGAGGGCGGGCCGGGCCGGGAATACCCGGCGCCCCCTCCCCGTTCCCCGAACACCCCCATAAGCGCCCGCTTAGAAAAGAGGCCCGCATCACAGCACGCACCCCGTGACCTTGGCACTACGTGCAGGTAACTTCCCTGACAGTCCACCAAAATCCTGCGTCCCTGGAGCCGTGTGATGCCCGAAGCCGTGATCGTCTCAGCCGCCCGCTCCCCGATCGGCCGCGCCTTCAAGGGCTCGCTCAAGGATCTGCGCCCCGACGACCTGACCGCGAAGATCATCGAGGCCGCCCTGGCCAAGGTCCCCGAGCTGGACCCCACCGACATCGACGACCTGATGCTCGGCTGCGGCCTGCCCGGTGGCGAGCAGGGCCACAACCTCGGCCGCATCGTGGCCGTCCAGATGGGGATGGACCACCTCCCCGGCTGCACCATCACCCGTTACTGCTCCTCCTCGCTCCAGACCTCCCGCATGGCGCTGCACGCCATCAAGGCCGGCGAGGGCGACGTCTTCATCTCGGCGGGCGTCGAGACCGTCTCGCGGTCCGTCAAGGGCAGCTCCGACGGCCTGCCGGACACCCACAACCCGCTCTTCGCCGACGCCGAGGCCCGCACCGCGGCGCGCGCCGAGCAGGAGGGCGCCGACTGGCACGACCCGCGCGAGGACGGCCTGCTCCCGGACGCCTACATCGCCATGGGCCAGACCGCGGAGAACCTCGCCCGCCTCAAGGGCGTCACCCGCCAGGACATGGACGAGTTCGGCGTACGGTCCCAGAACCTCGCCGAGAAGGCGATCAAGGACGGCTTCTGGGAGCGCGAGATCACCCCGGTCGAGCTGCCCGACGGCACGGTCGTCTCCAAGGACGACGGCCCGCGCGCCGGCGTCACCGTCGAGGGCGTCTCCGGCCTCAAGCCGGTCTTCCGCCCCGACGGCCTGGTGACCGCCGGCAACTGCTGCCCGCTGAACGACGGCGCCGCGGCGCTGGTGATCATGTCCGACACCAAGGCGCGCGAGCTGGGCCTGACGCCGCTGGCCCGCATCGTCTCCACCGGTGTCTCCGGCCTGTCCCCCGAGATCATGGGCTACGGCCCGGTGGAGGCCAGCAAGCAGGCGCTGCGCCGCGCCGGCCTGTCGATCTCCGACATCGACCTCGTCGAGATCAACGAGGCGTTCGCCGCCCAGGTGATCCCCTCGTACCGCGACCTGGGCATCGACCTGGACCGGCTGAACGTCAACGGCGGCGCCATCGCCGTGGGCCACCCCTTCGGCATGACCGGCGCCCGGATCACCACCACCCTGATCAACTCCCTCCAGTGGCACGACAAGCAGTTCGGCCTGGAGACGATGTGCGTGGGCGGCGGCCAGGGCATGGCGATGGTCATCGAGCGGCTGAGCTGAGCCGGTCGGCCCGGTAGCGGGCGATCGGAAGGGTGCGCACGGAAAGCGGCGGTCAACTCCCGCTCCGCGCGCACCCTTCGCTGTCGTACGGGCACCTATGGCGACGGCGAGTGGCCTGCGTCACCGGTGACAAGATCGCGACCCAAGTACGTCCACGATTGTGACCAACGCCCCGACGTGACGGCGTTCTTGCAGGTCACCGCTGGGTGCCCGGACGGCCGAAACCCCAAGCCACCAGCAATTCGGACATAGTGCACTGGGAACGGTCGCCGTCGCCCTGCACCCTGATGTAGGAAGTCGGGGGACATCTGCTATTGGGAGTACGCATGAGCCACCGCAGCGAGGTTTCCGGAAGCGAGGTTTCGGCATGAGTGTCTTGAGCTTCGTCCTCGTGTCGGCCGCGGCCGTGGCCGTGGTGCTGGGCGCCGCCGCCCTGCACACCGCCCGGGGCCTGCGCCGCCAGGTCACCGCGCTGCACGCCGAGCTCGTGGCGGCCCGTACGGACGCCGCGGCGGCCGGTACGACGGGCCTCGCGGCCGTCCCGGCCGCCCGCACCGCCCCGGCCGACGCCACGCCGCTCGCGGATATACGCGCCGCGGTCGCCGATGCGCTGGCCGAGGAACGGGAGCGCGAGCTGGCCGAGGCGCGTGCGTTCTGGGCGGCCCAGGAGGCTCGGGATGCGGCCGATGCGCCGCCGCTGATCGGCAGCGCCGACCTCGGTGCGGAGGGTGCGGCCGACGCCCCCGCCGACCGGTCCGGCGCCGGCCGGGAGGACCGCGTCGAGCTGCGGCCGTTCCTGCCGCGCCAGGCGGACCTGGCCGGGCTGGAGCCGCTGCTGGACGCCGACGCCCTGGACCCGTACGACGCGCTGGAGTCCGTCGAGGCGCTGGACGCTCCCGAGCTGGAACACGTCGAGGAGGCCGCCGAGCCGGCCGAACTGGCCGCCGCCCGCCGCCGCCACCCCTCGCACCCGGACTTCTCGCCCTCCCCGGTGATCAGCGATCACGAGCGCACCGTCGCGCGCCTGGAGCAGCTGGCCCAACACGGCGTCCCGCTCGCGGACGTCCGCCCCGGTCCCCTGGGCACCCTGGACGTCTATGTCTTCGCCGACGGGACCACGCTGTGCCTGACCCCCGGCGACCGCGACACCGCCGACCGGCTCGCCGCCGCCCTGCGCGCCGAGCACACCCCGGTGCTCCTGGGCGGCTCGGGCATCTCCGGCGGCTACGCCCTGACCTTCTGCTGGGGCGAGGGCCGGCAGGAGAGCGTGTACATCCTGGCGGACCGCGTCATCGCCTCGCTCTGACCGGCCCGGACCGCCCTTCCGGCGCCCGCCCTACCAGCGCCCCGCCGCCTGCGTGACCAGGCGCACGGCCTCCGCCAGCTCTTCGGCGGGGGCGGGTTTCGCGTCAGGGGCCGCGGTGGCGGCGGCGGTGCGCAGGGCTTCGGCGAGGTCGTGGCCGGCCACCGCCAGTTGGTCGCCGGCCGCGAACGTTCCGGCGTCGGGCATGCTGCGCGGCGCCCGCCCGGGGGTCTCGATCCGCTGTGCACGCAGGGCCAACTCGCGCGCCAGAGCGAGCCCTTCGGCCGCGGCGCCGCGGGCCAGGGTGCTCTGGGGCAGCGACCTGAGGCGGTCGGCGAAGGCGTCCACGGCAGTCTGCAAAGGCATCACGTCAAGCACGCGGTGAGCCTAAGCGCCACTCCCGGGTGGTTGCCAACACTCGAACGCTCAGGCACGGTGTGCTGAAGAACCAGCATCGACCGCGTCCGGAGGCGCCGATGTCTCAGCTCTTCTCCGAAGAGACCCACCGGAATCTGCTCTCCCGTATCCCGCACTGCACCGGCCGCGAGATCTCCGAATGGATCCGCACCGTTGACGAGGGTCCGTCCCTCTTCCGCTTCGACGAAAAAGTCAGCTGGCTCCGCGGCGAACACAACCTCGCCTACGGGCACGCCAAAGCGATCGTCCACGAATACGACCTCAGGCGCGCCGCGCGCAAACTGTGATTCCCGCACCCACAAGGTTCCCCGTGACGAAGGGCCCGCAGGCATCTCGCCTGCGGGCCCTTCGTACGGGATCTGCGCCGGACGGCGTCAGTCGCGCAGGATCTGGACCAGCCGCAGCATCTCCAGGTAGATCCACACCAGGGTCATGGTCAGGCCGAAGGCGGCCAGCCAGGACTCCTCGCGGGGTGCGCCGTAGGCGATGCCGTCCTCGACCTGCTTGAAGTCCAGGGCGAGGAACAGCGCGCCGAGGACGACGCCCACCACGCCGAAGAGGATGCCCAGGCCGCCGCTGCGGAAGCCGAGGCCGTCACCCCCGCCGAACACCATGAAGAGCATGTTGACCAGCGACAGCAGCACGAAGCCGAGCGCCGCGATGATCACGAAGCGGGTGAAGCGGGCGGTGACCCGCACCAGCCGCGTCTTGTAGGCGACCAGCATGGCGACGAAGACCGCCATCGTGCCCAGCACCGCCTGCATGGGGGCGCCGCCCATCTTGGGCAGGTCGTTGATGGCGCCGCTGAGCGCGCCGAGGAAGATGCCCTCGAAGGCCGCGTACGCCAGGATCAGCGCGGGGACCGGCCGGCGCATGAAGGTCTGGGCGAAGCCCAGCCCCATCGCGACCAGACCGGCGAAGACCGCGAAGCCGAGCGCCCCGGTCAGGAAGATCCAGCCGACGGTGGCGCCGGCGATGACCGTGCCGAGCGTCATGGCGGTGCGCGTGACGACGTCGTCCATCGTCATCGGGCGGGTCTGCGGGGTGTACTGGGGTGGCGCCTGGGTGGCGTACGGGTTGGTCCCGGCGTACGGGTTGGCGGCGCCCCCGGCCTGCGGCGGGGCGTTGAAGCCCGCGTAGCCGGTGTCGCGGCTGAAGCCCCGTCGCGAGAAGACCGGGTTGCTGCTCCTCATCCTCACTCCTCCATGGCCGCCCTGCGCGGCCTTGACGGCAAGCGTAATGGCTTGGCAAAAGCACGTCGCTAGTCCCTGCGCAGGATCTTTCCCCGCGCGCGGGGGTGACGCCTCCTCTGCCGGTCGGTGTGCGGTGTCCTCCCCAAGGAGGACGCACGGGAGGGCGCGAAGGTGCCGCGATACGGGGAGCGGTTCGGGGTGTACGCTCCCGGCGCCCCCCAACGGGCCGCGTATTCCGTGGAATCCGTTGAATATGCGAGCGAATGAACCGGTCAGGTAAATGAGACATATGAACGGGACAAGAACCGCACAATGAAAGCGTGTGAACGGCCCGGTGAGCGAAGCGATGTGACGCCTCAATGAGACGAGCGTTACGCCTGGAGAAGCAACCCGTGCGCAGTGGCGGCCGTCTTCCCTGACAGCCGGAACCTGCCCTGGCAGGTGGACGCGTCGCGCGCCGAGGCGATCACTGTCCGTATCGGTTCGATTGCGGATGGGCTGCGAACAAGGGTGCAGACAGGTCTATTCTGGCGGGAATCAGTAGTGAAAGAGGTTGAGGTGCCTGTGGCTGACGTCTCAGTAGTCGTCATTGTCTACAACGACGCCGACCGGTTGCCGACCGCTGTCCAGTCCGTACTGGATCAAACGCTCCGGGACGTCGAGGTGGTGATCGTCGACGATTGCAGCACCGACCGTTCTTTCGAAGTGGCACAACGTCTCGCGGCCACGCACCCCGAGCGGGTAAGGGCCTTCCAGCTACCCGAGAACAGCGGCGCGGGGGGCGAACCGCGTAACGCGGGAATTCAGCACACCACCGGTAAGTACGTCATGTTCCTGGACAGCGATGACGTACTGGAGTCCAATGCCTGCCGGAATATGCTGGAGGCGGCCGAGGAGACCGGTTCGGACATCGTCTCCGGACTGTGCGTCCGGCTGCACAAGGACACCCGCGTCCAGAAGCGCGACGAGTGGTACGCCTGGCTCTACTCCACCACGCGCACGCTGGAGTCGGTCAGCGAGCTTCCCGACCTTTTCGTCTGGGACACCCTCTCCACCAACAAGTGCTACCGCCGTGAATTCCTCGTCGAGAACGATCTGCGCTTTCCCAAGGGAATGTTCTACGAGGACCTGATGTTCATCGCGGACGCGTACCTCGCGGCCCGCCGCATCACCCTGATTCCCAATCAGGTCTACTTCTGGCACGTGCATGAGCGGGGCACCGTGAAATCGGTGACGAACCGCCGGCACGAAATGACCAACTACGAGCACCGGCTGGAAATTCACCGGCGTATCGATGCGCTGCTGGCGGCGCGCGGGATGGACGCTATAAGGCTCGCCAAGGACGTCAAATTCCTCAAGCACGATCTCGTTCTGCATCTGCGGGATCTGCCGTTCCGGGACGAGTCCTACCGCCAGGAATTCGCCGAACTGTCCCGCGAGTATCTGTCCGGTATCGCCCGCGAGGCGTATGAGCGGGTGCAGCCGATCCAGGCCATCTGCGCCTACCTGCTCCAGCAGGGCGACTGGGACAATCTGATCCCGGCGGTCGACACCCTCACCAACCGCGACAAGCTCTCCTCGCCGCTGGCCGAGCACGACGGGCGGATCTACTGGTGCGGCGGGCATTTCGACGACGAGTTCGGCCGCGGTGTGCTGGATGTGACCGACGCCGGCTACCACGAGAAGACGGTCGACAAGCTCTTCCTGCGCAATCAGCTCACCCGCTTCGAGGAGTCCGGCGCGGCGTCCGGCGGCGCCCTGCGGCTGGCGGGCCGGATCACCAATCCGCTCGGGGTCATCCCCCCGGGCGCCCGGCTCACCGGCCGGCTGGAATTCAGCGCCCGCCGGCGCAGCCTCCAGTCCTTCACCTTTCCCGTGCGGGCGCTGCGCCACGACGGCGACACCGTCCACTGGGAGACCGCCGTCGACCTCGGCGCGAAGCTGCGCCCGCTGGGCATCGTCGACACCATCTGGGACGTCCGGCTGGTCCTGGACGTGGACGGCGTGCCCACCACGACCCGGCTCACGGTCGCCGACACCGAGCTGTCGGGCGGGCCGCTCCCGGTGCGCCCGCGGCTGACGCGGATGGTCGCCGACCATCTCGAACCGCATGTCTCGGCCCGCGGGCATCTGGCGTTCCGCCTGGTCAGCGAGAGCCGTCAGGCGGAGCGTGTGCAGGAGCTGATCGCCCGCGGAATGCACGGAAAGCCGGGGACGCTCGCCAAGTCCGGCTATCGCACGGCGAAGACGCTGCGCAACAAGGTGATGTCCGGCGACAGCAAACTCCGCATGTACCACGAGGTGTTCAGCCGGCTGCCGGTCAGAAAGCGGACGGTGGTCTTCGAAAGCCACCTGGGCAAGCAGTACAGCGACAGCCCGCGGGCGATCTACGAGGAAATGCGCCGGCAGGGCCTGGACTTCGAGGCGTTCTGGTCATACAGCGGAAGCCCGAAGGAATTCCCGCCGGACGCCACGCTCGTCAAGCGCTGGTCGCTGCCGTACCTCAAGGCGCTGGCGCAGGCCGAGTTCTGGGTGGACAACCAGAGCTATCCGCTGAAGCTCGGCAAGCGGCCGGAGACCACGTACCTGGAGACGTGGCACGGTTCGGCGCTGAAGAAGATGGGTTTCGACCAGCCGTCGCTGAAGGCACAGACCCGGCAGCAGCAGGCCGAGCAGCAGCAATCGCTGGACCGCTTCGACCGCTTTCTGATCCGTTCCGAGCACGATGTGCACACCCTCGCCAAGGCGTTCCGGCTTCCGGAAAAGACGCTGCTGCGGGTGGGATATCCGCGCAATGACGCCCTGGTGCGGGCCCGCCAGCGGGAGGCGGAGCTGGGGCGGCGCGAACGGGGTGAACTGGCGGCGGAGTTGGAGATTCCGGACGACCGGACCGTGCTGCTGTACGCGCCGACGTTCCGCAAGGCGGGGGGCCGGCACGGTCGTTTCGTCCTGCCCTTCGACGTGGAGCGTTTCGCGGAGCAATTCGGCGACCGCTATGTCCTCCTGGTCCGCTCGCACTATCTCAACCATGTGGTGCTGCCGCCGACCGTGAAGGGCACGGTCATCGATGTCTCGGCGCGGCATGACGTGACGCCGATCCTGGCTCTGGCCGACGGGCTGATCACCGACTATTCCTCGGTGATGTTCGACTATGCGCTGCTGGACCGGCCGCTGGTGTTCTTCACGTACGACTACGACGAGTACGTCCACGAGGGCCGCGGCACCTACTTCGACCTGCTGGAGCACGCACCGGGGCCGGTGGTCCGCAGCGAGGACGACTTCTACGAGACCCTCAAGTCGTTCGACACCCAGGCCCTGGAATATGCGGAGGCCCGCCGGAAGTTCGTGGCCGAATTCGGCGAATACGACCGCGGTGACGCGGCGAAGAGCATCGTCGATCAGTTTTTCACGCAGTGGAGGCGTTGATGGAGACCTCGGTGAACAAGAGGTACGAGGACCAACCGCGAGACATCTTCTTCGTCTCCAACAGCGTCAACGAGATGGGCGGCATCACGAGCTGGTCGCACCAGATGGCGCGGCTGTTCAGCGAGCGCGGCCACCGGGTGCACGTCATCGGCATCGTGCCACCCCCCGAGGGCCGCGTGCACGAACTAGCCGACGACATCCCGTACCACACCACCACGCTCTACGCCCAGCATCCGCCCACCGTCCGGCCCGCACGCGGCATCAAGGGCCGGCTCAACGTCGTCGAACAGCGCCGCCGCGCCGCCCGGGAGGCCGGGATGCACGAGCAGGCGGCCAAGATGACCGCGCTGTTCCGGGCGGCGCGGCCGGGCGGTGTGGTGATCGTCACCCAGGTGTGGGCGATGGAGTGGGTGACGCTGGCCGACACCGCCGGGCTGAAGGTGATCGGGATGAGCCATGAGTCGTTCGCGACCTGCCGGAAGTCGTCGCGTTTCGAGCGGGTCAAGCGGTTCTACAAGGACGTCGACCGGATGCTGCCGCTGACTCGGGAGGACGCCGACCTCTGGATCCGCCAGCGCATGGACAACGTCGGCTTCATGCCCAACCCGCTCCCCTTCTTCCCCGACGTGCCCTCCGACCGGTCCGCCCGCTGCGTGGTCAGCATCGGCCGGCTGCACGAGGAGAAGGGCGTCGACCTGCTGCTGGAGGCGTGGGCCCAGGTGGCGCCGCGGCATCCGGACTGGACGCTGCGGATCTACGGCTCCGGCGAGGAGGAGGACGCGCTGCGCAAGCAGGCCGCCGAACTGGGCGTGGCCGACTCCGTCGCCTGGATGGGCCGCACCGGCGATGTGCCGGGTGCGCTGCGCGAGAGCGCGGTCTTCGCGCTGAGTTCGCGGGGTGAGGGCTTCCCGCTGGCCCCCATGGAGGCGATGGCGACGGGCGTGCCCTGTGTCGCCTTCGACGTGGCGCCGGGGGTCCACGAGATCATCACGGACGGCGAGGACGGACTCCTTGCGCCTCCGGGCAATATCACCGAATTCGCTCGCCATCTCGACACCCTCATCTCCGACAAGGAGCTTCGGGACGCGATGGGCACGGCGGCCCGGGAAAACATTCAGCGGTTCTCCGCCGAGGAGATCGTCGCCCGCTGGGAAGGTCTGTTCGCGCTCGTGGAGCGGTGAGCGGAGCGGCGGGCGCAGGCATGCGGGGCCGTCGGCGGTTGCCGGCGGCCCCGGCCGTACGAGGCGTCAACACGCGGCGTCAGCACGGGACGTCAACACGGGGTGTCAACTTCCCGAATACGGCGAAGAGTTGGCAGTCGGGAGCATTGGCCGCATAGCGACATCCGGCGCTTCTCCCGCATCGGCCGATGAGGCGCCGGCCGGCCGCCCAACCGCCGCTCACGCCCGCGGAATCCGGGATTCCGTTCACCGGTGCGGCATGCGAGAATTGCGTTCGGTCGAATGTTCAAATAAAAGGAATGTGCGCTGTGCCCGGAGCCGGACTTGAACCGGCACGGCCCGTAGGCCAGCGAGGTTTAAGCTCGCCGTGTCTGCATTCCACCACCCGGGCCTGGGGTCCCCCATGCCACCTCAAAGAGGGCAGCACGAGCGTAGCCCGCAGCACACCACGCCCATCGGCCACTCACCCCGAGGTTGTCTTATTTTATTGGCAACTGAGGGAGCATCAGTAGCCGGTACACGCCTACGGCACATGCCTGAGGCCCGCCTTTGGCGAAGCATCGGCGCAAGGGAATTCAGGCCCGAATTGACGGAAACTCGACGTCCCCCTTCGGCGGGCCGTCTCAGGGTCCGTCTCCTCCCCAGGGATGACCGGCACAGGGGGCCCGTACGCCCCAGGGCTGGCCCCAGGACGGTCACAGGGGTTGACGTTCGCACCGGAGTCCTGTCCCACGATGGAAAGGTCCGCATCACCCGGCCCGCCCGGCCGCCGCGGACCCGATGGTCCCTCGTCCCGACAGGAGCTCCACCCCGTGACCACCACCCTCTCCGGCGTCGCCACCGCCACCCGCGCCACCGCGGTGGCCGCCCGCGCCACGGATCTCACCAAGGTCTACGGTCAGGGCGAGACCCAGGTGGTCGCCCTGGACGCCGTGTCCGTCGCCTTCCGGCAGTCCCAGTTCACCGCGATCATGGGCCCGTCCGGTTCCGGCAAGTCGACGCTGATGCACTGCATGGCCGGACTGGACTCGATCTCCGGCGGCTCGGCCCGGATCGGCGAGATGGAGCTGACCGGGCTGAAGGACAAGAAGCTCACCCAGCTGCGGCGCGACAAGATCGGCTTCATCTTCCAGGCGTTCAACCTGCTGCCCACGCTGACCGCGCTGGAGAACATCACCCTGCCGATGGACATCGCGGGCCGTAAGCCGGACCGCGCCTGGCTCGACCGCGTGGTGGAGACCGTCGGCCTGGGCGGCCGCCTCAAGCACCGCCCCGCCCAGCTCTCCGGCGGCCAGCAGCAGCGCGTCGCGGTGGCCCGCGCGCTGGCCTCCCGGCCCGAGATCATCTTCGCGGACGAGCCGACCGGAAACCTCGACTCGCGCTCCGGCGCCGAGGTCCTGGGCTTCCTGCGCAACTCGGTGCGCGAGCTGGGGCAGACGGTGGTGATGGTGACCCATGACCCGGTCGCCGCCTCGTACGCGGACCGGGTGGTCTTCCTGGCCGACGGCCGGATCGTCGACGAGATGGCCGACCCGACCGCCGACGCGGTGCTCGACCGCATGAAGGCGTTCGACGCCAAGGGCCGCACCAGCTGACCCTCAGCAGCCACCCGTACTCCGGACCACTCCCCCAGGACTGACCCACTCATGTTCCGCACCGCCCTGCGCAATGTGCTTGCGCACAAGGCCCGGCTGCTGATGACCGTGCTCGCCGTGATGCTCGGCGTGGCCTTCGTCGCCGGCACCCTGGTCTTCACCTCGACCCTCTCCGACGCGTTCCAGAAGAGCTCCCAGAAGGGCTTCGACCGCGTCGACGTCGCCATCCAGCCGCGGGCCCAGGACGACCGCGGCGGCGCGCCCGGCGCGGGCCCCCGGCTCGACCAGAAGCTGCTGGACGCGGTCTCCCGCGTGCCCGGCGCCGCCTCCGCCACCGGCACCGTCTCCGGCTTCACCGCCGTCGCCGACAAGGCCGGCAAGCTGATCGGCAACGGATTCTCCACCCGCGGCGGCAACTACTTCCCCGGCGCCGACGGCAAGGACGCCCGCTACCCGCTGCGCAACGGCACCGCCCCCAAGGGCCCGCACGAGTTCGCGCTGGACGCGCACACCGCCGACAAGGCCGGCTACCGGGTCGGCGACACCGTACGGATCTCCGTCGACGGACCGGTCCGCGAGCAGAAGCTGACCGGCGTCTTCACCACCGACGACGGTACGGTCGCGGCCGGCGGCAGCCTCGCGCTGTTCGACACGCACACCGCCCAGCAACTGTTCGCCACGTCCGGCGGATTCAGCGAGATCGACGTCAAGGCCGCGGCGGGCACCTCCCAGAGCGCCCTGAAGGCGGCGGTGGACAAGGTGCTGCCCAAGGGCCGCGCCGAGGCCACCACCGGAAAGCAACTCGCCGACGACCAGGCGAAGATGATCTCCCAGAGCATGGACGGGATGAAGACCGGCCTGCTGGCCTTCGCCGGTATCGCGCTCTTCGTCGGCATCTTCATCATCGCCAACACCTTCACCATGCTCGTCGCCCAGCGCACCAGGGAGCTGGCGCTGCTGCGCGCCGTCGGCGCCAGCCGCCGCCAGGTGACCCGCTCGGTGCTGCTGGAGGCGCTCCTGGTGGGCGCCCTCGCCGCGGCGACGGGGCTGGCGGCCGGTATCGGCATCGGCGCCGGGCTGCGGTCCCTGATGAGCGCCACGGGCGCGACCGTGCCCGACGGCCCGCTGGTGATCTCCCCGTCCACCATCGTCGCCTCCCTGGCCGTCGGCATCGTCGTCACCGTGCTGGCCGCCTGGCTGCCGGGCCGCCGCGCCGCGAAGATCCCGCCGGTGGCCGCGATGAACAGCGTGCACGCCACCGCCACGACCAGATCCCTGGTGGTCCGCAACACCATCGGCGCGCTGTTCGCCGGGGCCGGAGCGGCCGGGGTGCTGGTCGCCACCGGTATGGCCGACGGCAAGGCCGTCATGAGCGGCGGCGCGGTGCTGCTGCTGATCGGGGTGTTCATCCTGACCCCGCTGCTGTCGCGCCCGCTGATCGCGCTGGCCGCGCCCGTCCTGCGCGCCTTCGGGATCTCCGGCCGGCTCGCCCGGCAGAACGCCCTGCGCAACCCGCGCCGTACGGCCGCCACGGCCTCGGCCCTGATGATCGGGCTCACCCTGATCACCGGCATGACCGTGATAGCGGGCAGCGTGCAGAAGGGCATCGACAAGATGGCCACCGACGCGCTCAAGGCCGACTATGTCGTCTCCATGGCGAGCCGTACGCCCCTCTCCCCCGATGTGGCGACCAAGCTCGCCGGCCTGAAGGAGGTCACCGCCTCCAGCCCGTTGCGCAACGCCCCGTCCCGTATCGGCACCGGCGCCACGGCCGCCACCGAGTATCTGACCGGCGTCAACGGCGCCGACTTCGGCAAGCTGACCCGCCTCGACTTCCGCCACGGCTCGCTGGGCACCCTGCACGGCGGCCGGGCGGTGGTGGACGAGGCCACCGCCGAGGAGAAGCACTGGACGGTCGGCTCGCGGCTCCCGGTGACCTACGAGGACGGCAAGAAGGGCACGCTGACCGTCGCGGGCGTCTACCGGGGCAACGAGATGCTCAACGGCATCATCCTGGACAACGCCACCCTCGCCCCGCACCAGCAGCACCCCACCGATATGCAGGTGATGGTCAAGACCAAGGACGGCGCCACCGACGCCTCCAAGAACGCGCTGGTCAAGGCGCTCGGCAAGAACCCGGCGATCTCCATCGCCGACAAGAAGGACGTCTCCGAGGGCATCGCCCAGATGTTCAGCCTGATGCTGAACATGCTCTACGGGCTGCTGGCCATGGCCGTGATCGTCGCCTGCCTCGGCGTCGTCAACACCCTGGCGATGTCGGTCTTCGAACGCTCCCAGGAGATCGGCATGCTGCGCGCCATCGGCCTGGACCGCCGCGGGATCAAGCGCATGGTGCGCCTGGAGTCGCTGGTGATCTCCCTGTTCGGCGGGGTGCTCGGCATCGGCCTCGGCGTGTTCTTCGGCTGGGCGGCCGGTGAGCTGATCGCCGGCTCACTGGCGACGTACGAACTGGTGCTGCCGTGGGGCCGGATGGGCCTGTTCCTGGGCGTGGCCGCGCTGGTCGGCGTCCTGGCCGCGCTGTGGCCGGCGCGGCGGGCGGCACGGCTGAACATGCTGGCCGCGATCAAGGCGGAGTAGCGGCGGAGCAGCGGCCGAGGGCCCCGGGACCAGGCACGGTCCCGGGGCCCTCGTACTGCGGCGCCGCCCCCGTCAGGCCCGCCAGTCCCGCGCCCGCAGCGGCATCCCGGACTCCCCGGCCTCCGGCGTGCGAACGGCGAGCACCTGGTTGACCCCTATGCGGTTGCGCTCGAACGACAGCGCCGAGGCGGCCATGTAGAGCCGCCACACCCGCGCCCGGCCCGGCGAGGTGAGCCGCGCCGCCCGGTCCCAGTGCCGCTCCAGATTGGCGACCCACTGCCGCAGCGTCAGCGCATAGTGCTCCCGCAGCGCCTCCACGTCGCGCACCTCGAAGCCCGCGTCCTCCAGGGCCCCGGCGGTCCGCCCGACGGGCGACAGCTCACCGTCGGGGAAGACATAGCGGTCGATGAACTCATCGACGCGGTAGGTCTCCTCGTCGGCCAGCGGCCGCCGCGCGATCTGGTGGTTGAGCAGCCGCCCGCCGGGCCGCAGCAGGGCGTACAGGACGCCCGCATACTCCGCGTACCGGGCCCGGCCGACATGCTCCGCCATCCCGATGGAGGAGATCGCATCGAACGGGTCGTCGCGGACCTCGCGGTAGTCCTGCACCCGGATCTCGATCCGGTCGGTGAGCCCGGCGTCGGCGACGCGCTTACGGGCGTAGGCCGCCTGCTCCTCGGAGAGGGTGATGCCCACGGCCCGTACGCCGTAGGTGCGGGCCGCGTGCAGCACCATCGAGCCCCAGCCGCAGCCCACGTCCAGCAGCCGCTGGCCCTCCTTCAGGCCGAGCTTGCGGCAGATCAGGTCGAGTTTGTCGCGCTGGGCCTCCTCCAGGGTGGCCTGCGGGCTCTCCCAGTACGCGCACGAATAGACCATCGACGGGCCCAGCACCAGCTCGTAGAAGTCGTTGCCGACGTCGTAGTGGTGGCTGATGGCCTGCCGGTCGCTGCGCAGGGTGTGCAGCGGACCGCGGCGGGGCCGCGCCTCCTCGGCGGGCGGCGCGGGCGGCAGGGGAAGCCCGACCAGGGACAGTATCTCCCCGGCCGCGGCGCGGACCTCCGGGCGGAACAGGGCGCGGAGGGCGGCGGCCCGCTGCGGCGGGGCGGCCGGTTCCGGGCTCTCCCAGATCATCCCGGCGAGCAGGCCCAGTGCCTCGTACAGATCGCCTTCGATATCGAGGTCGCCGGCCACCCAGGCGCGGGCCAGGCCCAGCTCACCGGGCTTGAACAGCAGGCGGCGCAGCGCCCGGCGGTTGCGGACGACGAGTACGGGTGCCCCCGGCGGGCCGGCCTCGCTGCGGTCCCAGGCGCGGATACGGACCGGGAGACGGGCCCCCAGCACCTCCTCGGCGAGCTTGGTGAGCCGTCCAGCGGCGTCGGCCATGTCGCACCTCCGTGTTCACGAGTGGGCACCCGGCCATCCGGCCGGTCGGGCGAAGAAGTTTCACCCGCCACGTAAACGCCAAATGGCCGCCCATTTAGTCCCGTTCGCACGTAAGAGAACCGCACAAGGGCCGCTTTGCGCCAGTGCGGACACGCCCCCGGGCATGCCGAAGGGCGCCCGCCCCACGGATGGCGGACGCCCTTCGGGCCGGCCGGAGTACCCGACCGTGAAATCAGCTGGCCTTGGCCTTCGGCTTGTCGCCGGAGGAAGCCGCCGCGGGGGCGGGGGCCGGCTTGGCCGCCTCGTAGAACTCCTCGCGGGGGTTCTCCATGGCGCCGAGCGAGACGACCTCACGCTTGAGGAACATCGCCAGCGTCCAGTCGGCGAAGACCCGGATCTTGCGGTTGAACGTCGGCATCGCCATGCCGTGGTACGCGCGGTGCATGTACCAGGCCAGACGGCCCTTGAGCTTGATCTTCACCTTGCCCATGACGATCATCGCGACGCCCTTGTGCAGGCCCAGACCGGCGACCGCACCCTTGTTGGCGTGGCTGTACTCCTTCTGCGGGAAGCCCCGCATACCGGAGATCACGTTGTCGCCGAGGACCTTGGCCTGCCGCAGCGCGTGCTGGGCGTTCGGCGGGCACCAGGCGTTCTCGTTGCCGTTCTTGCGGCCGACCATGTCCGGAACCTGGGCGTTGTCGCCCGCGGCCCAGATGTAGTCGGTGCCCTGCACCTGGAGGGTGGCGGCGGTGTCCACGTGGCCGCGCGGGCCCAGCGGCAGGCCGTAGCGGGCCAGCGCCGGGTTGGGCTTGACGCCGGCGGTCCACACGATCGTGTTGGAGTCGACCTCGAGGCCGTTGTTCAGCTTGACGTGCCCGTCGACGCAGGAGTCCATGCCGGTCTTGAGGTAGACCTCGACGCCGCGGCCCTCAAGGTGCTCCTTGCCGTAGGCACCGAGCTTGGGGCCGACCTCGGGGAGGATCTTGTCGGCGACGTCGACCAGCAGGAAGCGCATGTCCTCGCGCTTGACGTTCTTGTAGTACTTGGCGGCGTCGCGGGCCATGTCCTCGACCTCGCCGATGGACTCCGCACCCGCGAAGCCACCGCCCACGAAGACGAAGGTCAGCGCCTTGCGGCGGACGTCCTCGTCGGTCGTGGAGTCGGCCTTGTCCAGCTGCTCCAGGACGTGGTTGCGCAGGCCGATGGCCTCCTCCACACCCTTCATACCGATGCCGTTCTCGGCCAGGCCGGGGATCGGGAAGGTGCGCGAGACCGCACCCAGCGCGATGACCAGGTAGTCGAAGGGCAGCTCGTACGCCTCACCGACCAGCGGGGCGACGGTGGCGACCTTGCGGTCCTGATCGATGGTGGTGACCCGGCCGGTGAGGACCTCCGCCTTGGGCAGGACGCGCCGCAGCGGGACGACGACGTGCCGGGGGGAGATGCTGCCGGCGGCGGCTTCGGGGAGGAAGGGCTGGTAGGTCATGTACGACCGCGGGTCGACGACCGTGACGGTCGCCTCGCCGTAGCGCATCTTCTTGAGGATGCGCCGAGCTGCGTACAGGCCTACGTACCCACCGCCTACTACGAGGATCCTGGGACGCTCCGTGGTGCTCATGCAATCGAGTATCCACCCCCACATGGGGGGTCGCTCGTGAGCCCCTTCACAAGACCCTCAGGGGTGTCTGCTACACTCCGCCGGCTTCGTGACCGACGCCATAGCGCGGAACGGGAACCACGGTGTATCGCGAGGCGTTGAGCACCCCGCTGATCAGGGATTGCGGGCCTTGGACCAGGCCCCGGACACCCCATGGAAGCCCGCCCGTAACACGCCCGCGCCCGCCCATCGTCCGGGTCGAGCGGACGTAGGACCTTCGAATGAGGGCCTCGCGGCCGAGATCTTCAGCCCTGAGGCGGTTTTTTCATGTGAAGGATTTCACGAACTTTTTTCCCGGACCCTTGCCGCACCGCCTCCAAAGCCCCCTGATAGCCGCTCAGACGGCGTTCGTCCCGCTCAAAAGCCGCGGCGTCAGAGGGCGTTGCGGCCGTTTCGGCGCGGCCGCCCGGAGCCTCAGACGAGGCTCCAGGCGATGCCGTCCAGGATGTCGTGCTCGCTGACCACGACCTCCTCGGCGCCCACCCGTTCCATGATCGACAGCAGGACGAGGGCGCCCGCGGCGATGACGTCGACGCGGCCCGGGTGCATGACGGGGCTGGCGGCGCGTTCGGCGTGTGTGGAGGCGAGCAGGCCCTCGGTGATGGCGCGCACCTGGGCGAGGGGGATGCGCGAGTGGTGGATGGCCGCGGAGTCGTAGCGGTCGAGGCCCAGGGCGAGGGCGGCGACGGTGGTGACGGATCCGGCCAGTCCGACGAGGGTGGTGGCCTGGGACAGCGGCACCGCTTCCTCGGCGTGGTCCAGGGCCCGCGCGATATCGGCCTTGATGGCGGCGATCTGCTCGGGGGCGGGCGGGTCGGTGACGCTGCCCTCGTGGACGAGATGGCGTTCGGTCATCCGGACGCAGCCGATGTCGACCGAGCGGGCGGCCCGGACCTCCGCGTTGCCCAGGACGAATTCGGTGGAGCCGCCGCCGATGTCCACGACCAGATAAGGCGGGGGAACGTCGTCGCGGCCCTCCAGTTCCCTGGTGGCGCCGTGGTAGGAGAACGCGGCCTCCTGGTCGCCGGTGATCACCTCGGGCTCGACGCCCAGGATGTCGACCACGCCGCGGACGAAGTCCTCGCGGTTCTCGGCGTCGCGGGACGCGGAGGTGGCCACGAAGCGCAGCTGTTCGGCGCCGAGGCTCTTGATGAGGGCGGCGTACTCGCGGCAGGCGGCGAAGGTGCGCTCCAGCGCCTCCGGGGCCAGCCGGCCGGTCCGGTCGACGCCCTGGCCCAGCCGGACGATCTGCATCCGGCGGTCCAGCTCCTTGAGCTCACCGGACTCCGGGTCCAGGTCCGCGACCAGCAGCCGGATGGAGTTCGTACCGCAGTCGATGGCGGCGACCCGCTTCACTTGGCGTCTCCTTCGGATCCTTCGGGGGCGTCGGCGGTCTCGGCGCCGTCCTGGCAGGGGCTCACGCACGGGCCCTTGCGCCACCACTCCGGGAGCATGGCGATGGCCTCGTCGCCCAGCGGATTGACGCCGGGACCGGCCGCGAGCGAATGGCCGACGAGGACGTGCAGGCACTTGACCCGGTCGGGCATCCCGCCCGCGCTCGGGAAGCCCGCCAGCACCTCGATGGCGTCCCGGCGCCGGATGTAGTCCTCGTGGGCCGCGCGGTAGGCGGCGGCCAGCTCCGGGTCGGTCGCGAGCCGCTCGGACATCTCCTTCATCACGCCGTTGGCCTCCAGCGTGCCGATCGCGGAGGCCGCACGCGGGCAGGTGAGGTAGTAGAGCGTGGGGAAGGGCGTGCCGTCCTCCAGGCGGGGCGCCGTCTCGACGACGTCCGGCTGCCCGCACGGGCAGCGGTGCGCGATGGCGCGCAGGCCGCGCGGCGGGCGGCCCAGCTGCTCCTTGAAGGCGGCGATGTCCGCGGCGGTCGGCTCGGTGGGCTCGGTCTGGGGCGGGGCGGTGTCCATGTGCGCTTTCGGTGGTGAGGTGGATGGCGGGGAGGGCGAGGGCGGGGAGGGCGCTCCCCGCTCTCGACAGTACGGCGGCTCTAGCGTCGGCCCGGCCGGTTCGACCGGACCGGCTCGTCCGCACCGGCCCACAGGGTCTCGTACCAGGGACGCCGCGCGGCCCGCGGTGTCCGCTTCACGGGGGCGTCGCCGGAACCGTCCTGGACGATATAGCCGGTTTCGCCCGGCAGGACGTAGTGGAGCTGACGGCGGGCCTGCTGCTTCACATAGGCGGGGTCCTGCCAGCGGGCCTTCTGGTCGCGCAGTTCGTTCAGCATCCGGGCCGCGTGCTCGGCCTTGCGGCGCTGGGCGGCGATGTCCGAGCGCTGCGAGATGTACTGCTTTATCGGCCAGGCGAGCGCGACGACCAGCGAGCACGCCACCAGGGCCAGCAGCGCGGCGCGGCCGGTGAGGCGGCTGCGGCGGGGCCGGCGGGCGCGGTAGACCCGGGCGGCCGCCTGTTCGCCGAGCGCCTTGAGTCGGGTCGCGGTCGAGAACCGGTCCGCGGGCACGTCGCCTTCCCTCCAGTGGCTGAAGCAGGTACGTCCCCGGCAACGGTACGGGACCGGTGCCGGGGACGCAGGCAGACTGACTGGCTAGCGATCAGCCCTTGCTGTGCTCAGTTCGCAGAGCGCTGTGCCTACTGGTTCGCGGAGCGCTGTGCCTACTGGTTCGCGGAGCGCTGTGCCTACTGGTTCGCGGAGCGCTGTGCCTACTGGTTCGCGGAGCGAAACCGGGGGAAGGCCGAGCGGCCCGCGTACACCGCCGCGTCGTCGAGGATCTCCTCGATGCGCAGCAGCTGGTTGTACTTGGCGACGCGCTCGGAGCGGGCCGGGGCGCCGGTCTTGATCTGGCCGCAGTTGGTGGCGACGGCGAGGTCGGCGATGGTGACGTCCTCGGTCTCACCGGAGCGGTGCGACATCATGCACTTGAAGCCGTTGCGCTGGGCCAGCTCGACGGCGTCGAGGGTCTCGGTCAGCGAGCCGATCTGGTTGACCTTGACCAGGAGGGCGTTGGCGGAGTTCTCCTCGATGCCGCGGGCGAGGCGCTCGGGGTTGGTGACGAAGAGGTCGTCGCCGACGAGCTGGACCTTGGCGCCGAGCTTCTCGGTGATGACGTTCCAGCCGGCCCAGTCGTCCTCGAACAGCGGGTCCTCGATGGAGACCAGCGGGTAGGCCGCCACCAGCTCCTCGTAGTACTCGGTCATCTCGGCGGCCGAGCGGTCCTTGCCCTCGAACTGGTACTTGCCGTCCTTGTAGAACTCGGAGGCGGCGACGTCCAGCGCCAGCGCGATGTCCTGGCCGGGGGCGTAACCGGCCTCCTTGATGGCCTCCAGGATCAGGTCCAGGGCCTCGCGGTTGGAGCCCAGGTTCGGGGCGAAGCCGCCCTCGTCGCCCAGGCCGGTGGCCAGGCCCTTGGCCTTCAGGACCTTCTTGAGGGTGTGGTAGACCTCGGCGCCCCAGCGCAGCGCCTCGGAGAAGGACTCCGCGCCGATCGGGGCGATCATGAACTCCTGGATGTCCACGTTGGAGTCCGCGTGCGAACCGCCGTTGAGGATGTTCATCATCGGGACGGGCAGGACGTGCGCGTTCGGGCCACCCAGGTAGCGGAACAGCGGCAGGTCGCTGGCCTCGGAGGCGGCGTGCGCGACGGCCAGGGAGACGCCCAGGATGGCGTTGGCGCCGAGCGAGCCCTTGTTGTCGGTGGCGTCCAGGTCGAACATCGCCTGGTCGATCAGCCGCTGCTCGGTCGCGTCGTAGCCGACGAGCTCCGGGCCGATCTGCTCGATGACGGCCAGGACTGCCTTCTCCACGCCCTTGCCCAGGTAGCGGTTGGGGTCACCGTCGCGGAGCTCGATGGCCTCGAAGGCGCCGGTCGAGGCACCGGACGGCACGGCGGCACGGCCGGTGCTGCCGTCGTCGAGGCCGACCTCGACCTCGACCGTGGGATTACCTCGCGAGTCGAGAATTTCGCGGGCTACGACGACGTCGATGGACGGCACGTTGTCTCCTTCATGGGTGTCTGGAGTTGCAGCACGAGCCTAACGGCCCCGGGGAGATCCGCCTGCCGTCGGCCCGCTCCGTGGGACGGAATTACCGAACAACGAGCCCAAAGACGCAGTTCACGGGAGGTTTGGCGGCATTGTTCGCTGAACGGGGAAAACCGCTGGAACCCGCTGGTCGGCGCGGGGCGGGCGAGGCGGCGAACGGGGCGGGCCGCGGGGCGTACGGAAACGCCCCGCCGCGGCGCGCTGGGGGGAGTGCGCGCCGGGCGGGGCCGTCCGGTGTCCCGGCGTCCCGGTTTCCCGGTGTGTCCCGGGTCCCGGGGTCCCTACGAGGGGATGGCTCAGATGCTGAGCTTCTGGCCCGGGAAGATCAGGTTCGGGTTGCCGCCGATGACGGACTTGTTGTCGGCGTAGACGGCCTTCCAGTTGGTGCCGTGCGCCTTGGCGATCTTGGCGAGGGTGTCGCCCGCCTTGACGGTGTAGGTGCCGGTGCCGTGCGACGGCTTCGGGGCCGGCTGGGCCTGCTTCGGGGCCGGCTTGGCGGTGTGCTTCGGGGCCGGCGCGGGGGCCTTCTTCACCTCGGCCTTGCCGGAGGTGCTCAGGTCGGGGGACGGACCGCCGGCGGTCAGGTTGCCGGCACCGGCGCAGGACCAGGCGCCCGGGCCCTGGATGGCGAGGAGCTTCTCGGCGGCGGCTATCTGCTGGTCCTTGGTGGCCAGGTCGGCGCGGGCCGCGTACTGGGTGCCACCGGCGGCGGCCCAGCTGGAGTTCGAGAACTGGAGGCCGCCGTAGTAGCCGTTGCCGGTGTTGATCGACCAGTTGCCGCCGGACTCGCACTGGGCGACCTTGTCCCAGGTGGCGACGGAGGCGGCGTTGGCGGAGGTGGCGCCCATCATCGGGACGGCGACGGCGGCACCGGCGACACCGGCGAGGGTGGCGATGCGGACGGCCTTGGACGGACGACGGTGCTTGCCCTTGTTCAGCATGGTTCGTTTCCTCACCGACGCCTACGAGGTGAGCTGTCGGGTTCGGGCTGTGAGTGGCCCGGCCGGTGCGCGCTGCTGCGCACACGCGGCTTCACCCCAAGCCGGTTGACCCGCTTTCACGGGTGGGGCCGGCGCTTACCTTGGGTCCCCCGCTCCTGCCTACGGCGCTTGCGCGTCATGTGCCTTCGACCACCGGCAGGATTCGGCGAGTGATCAAAGGGCTCGCTTTGGCGAGCGGTCCCGACCGTAAGCAATAACCGCGTTGGCGTTCAAACCCCACTATCTGAACCAAGTTGACCGTTTTTGATCATGTGGGGTTTTTGTTTCCGCAGGTCGGCCGCGGTGCGGGGGCGGTGCGGCATCCGGCGGACGAGCCGGACACCGCACCCCGGAAGGAGACGCTTGTCTCACTTTCGCCAAATGGGACGAACCGCCGGTAACTACCCTGCCGCGTGCCCGAGATCGAGCAGCTGACCTGGGTGAATCAGGTCCGGATCGGCCCCGACGGCCTTTTCGTTGCGGTCGTAGAGCGCGGGCCAGCCGCCGGACAGATGGTGGGCCTCGGCGATGCCTGACAGGGTGTCACCGGACCGGACGGTGTAGCCGTCGGCGGGCGCGGAGGGATCCGCACGGTGACCCCCGCCGGGGCCCGTGCGGTGCGCGTCGCCGCCGCGGGAGGCGTGGCGGCCCGGGCGGCCGGTGCCGGAGTCGCCCTTGCCGTCCTCGCCCTTGCCCTTGCCGTCCTGGCCGGGGTCCGTGTCGCGGCGGTGCCGGCCCTTGGCGGGGTTGGGCTCGGGGCTGTCGGGTCCGTCCGTCCGGCTGCCGTCGCCGGCCGGGTGGGACGGGTCCGTGGTGTCGGGGGCCGAGGGGGACGGCGTCGCCCCGTCGGAAGCGCCATCGGAGGGGTCGGTCGAGGGGGCGCCGGAGGGATCGCCCGAGGGGTCCGCGGACGGGCCGTCGGACGGGTCGCCGGACTGGCCCTCGTCGGCGCCGCCGTGGGACGGGTCCGCGGAGGCGTCGCCTGAAGGGTCGGCGGAGGGGTCGGCGGACTGACCGTCGGTGGCACCGCCGTCGGACGGGTCGGCGGACGGGCCGCCCTGGTCCCCCGAGTCGTCGCCGCGCCCCGTCGGCTCCGGCCGCGGGGTGGGGGTGCTGCCCGGGTCGACGTCCGGGGCGTGCCCGTGCTGGGTCAGCCCGGCGTTGACCGCGCAGCTGGGCCAGGTGTCCGGGCCGCGGTCGTGCAGGAGGGACTCGGCGACGGCTATCTGCTCGGCGCGGCTGGCGAGGTCCGGGCGCTCGGCGTACGCGCTGCCGCCGTAGTGGTCCCACATCTCCTGGGTCAGCTGGAGCCCACCGTAGAAGCCGTTGCCGGAGTTCGCGCTCCACATGCCGCCGGACTCGCACTGGGCGACTCTGTCCCAGGTCGTTGCGTCGGCGGCCTGGGCGCCGCTCGCGGCGAACAGCGGCAGAGCCATGCCGGACGCGGTCACGCCCGCCGCGACTATGAGGGCCGGTGCCTGACGGGGGCGACGGTGTCGGCCGTTCCCGGAGCGCATGCGGTTGCCTTTCGACCAGCGGTTGAGTTGTCCGAGGCGCCCGCCGGGCGGCGCGGTCGGGCCGCGCAGCTCGAACCGGTGGGCGAATCGTGGGTCGAAACGTAGCCCGAGTCACAGGTAGTCACAAGTCGGTGTAGCCGAGATCACGCGGAGGTCACGCTTCCGATGGACCGTCACCCTGCGTTCCCTCGCTGGTCAGAGCCGCTGTGCCGGGCCCGCCGCCGGTTCTTCCGGAGTGAACTGCACCGGCAGGGACCGCAGTCCGCGCATGATGAGCCCGCCGCGCCAGCGCAAATCGGCCACTTCCGCGGCAAGTCGGATGTCCGGAAGCCTCGTCAGCAGCGTCGCGAGGGCCGTCTGCCCCTCCAGCCGGGCGAGCGGGGCGCCCAGGCAGTAGTGGATGCCGTGCCCGTAGCCGAGGTGCTGGTTGTCACGGCGGGTGAGGTCCAGGACGTCCGGATCGGCGAAGCGTGCCGGGTCGCGGTCGGCGGCGGCCAGCACCACCAGGACCGGGTCCCCCTCGGCGATCCGCTGCCCGCCCAGCGTCAGGTCCTCGGTCGCGAACCGCCAGGTCGCCAGCTCGACCGGGCCGTCGTAGCGCAGCAGTTCCTCGATGCCGGTGGCGAGCAGGTCATGCTCACCCGCCTCGATCGACTTGTGCAGCAGCTCGCGCTGGGCGGGGTGCCGCAGCAGCTGGTAGGTGCCGTTGCCGATCAGGTTCACGGTCGTCTCGAAACCGGCGAACAGGAGGATGAAGGCCATCGCGGCGACCTCGTTCTCGGTGAGGTGCTCGCCGTGGTCGGAGGCGCGGATCAGGCCGGAGATGAGGTCCTCGTCCGGGGCGGGGGTGGCCTCCAGGGTCTCGCGCTTACGGTGGATCAGCTCGGCGAGATAGCCGCGCATCTTCTTCACCGACCGGGCGACCCCGCCCCGTGGCCCGCCGCCGTGCCGGATCATCATCCCCGCCCAGTCCCGGAAGTCGTCCTGGTCCTCGGGCGGGACGCCGAGCAGATCGCAGATCGCGTAGATGGGCAGCGGGAACGCGAACTCGTGGATCAGATCGGCCTCGCCCTTCGCCGCGAAGGAGTCGATCAGGCGGTCGGTCAGCTCCTGGACGCGCGGGGCGAAGGCCGCGACCCGGCGCGGTGTGAACGCCTTGGAGACCAGACGGCGCAGCCGGGTGTGGTCGGGCGGGTCGATATTGAGCAGATGCGTCATGAGGTTGGCGCTGCGCTCGCCGGGGATGCCGACCTTGCCCTTGCCGTGGGCCGCCTCGCTGTGGTGCACCGGGTTCTTGGACAGTCGGGCGTCGGCGAGCGCCTGGCGCGCATCCCCGTAACGGGTCACCAGCCACGCCTCCACGCCACTGGGGAGCGCGGTCCGGTGCACCGGCGCGTGCTCGCGCAGCCAGGCGTACGCGGGGTACGGGTCGGCGGCGAACTCCCAGGTGAAGAGGTCGGGGCGGCCGACGGGGCAGCCTGTGGCGGGGGTGGTGGCATCTGGCGTGTCGTGCACCTCCCGACGGTAACCCGTGCGCCCTGCGCGTACGCCGCCCCGTAAACCCCGCGGGCCCGCCCCCGGCTACCCCGGATCCACCCCCAGCCCCTCCAGAAAAGCCGCGGCCGCCGGCGACGGCCCCAGTGCGCTCCACACCACCCGCTCGGTACGTTCCGGCGCGGGCCGCACCCGCACCGTGCTCAGCCCCGGCAGCTCTGAGGCGAGCGCCTCCGGCACCATCCCGACCCCCAGCCCCGCCCGCACCAGGTTCGCCAGAAACTCCGTGGTCGTCACCTCGAACGCCACCTCCGAGGTCAGCCCCGCCGCCCGGAACGCCTCGTCGCGCTGCCGGCGGGCCGCCGACCCCGCCGCGAAATCGACGAAGACCTCGCGCGCCAGCCGCGACAGCGAGGTCCACTCCTGCCCGGCCAGCGGGTGGTCCGGCGCCACCACCCCGACCAGTTCGCCCCGCGCCAGCACCTTCTCCCGCACACCGGTCGTACGGGCGCCGGGCACCAGCCCCACGAAGGCCACATCCAGCGCCCCCTCCCGCACCTTCCCGATCAGCGCATCGCTCATCTCCATCTGGAGCCCGATCCGCACCTTGGGGTAGCGGGCACGGAAAACACCCAGCTCATGGGCGAGATCGACGGCCGTCACCGCGGAAATCGCCCCCACCGCCAGCCGCCCGCGCACCTCGCCGGTCGCCGCCTCCACCTCCGCCCGCGCCCGCTCGGCCGCCTGCAACGCCTGCCGGGCGACCGGCACGAACGCCTCCCCCGCGGCGGTCAGCCGGACGCTGCGGCTGGTCCGGTCGAAGAGCCGCGCGCCGAGTTCCTTCTCCAGCCGGGCGATCTGATGGCTCAGCGCGGACTGCACGACATGGCAGCGCTCGGCGGCCCGGGTGAAGCCGCCGGTTTCGGCCACCGCGACCACATAACGCATCTGCTGAAGCTCCATGCCGACCCACGATAGTGCCATCCATCTCTGTCCACGATTGATGAGATGAAAACTATGTGTTGGACTCATCAATGGGTCCGGGTCCAGTCTGGGACTGCTCGCCGCCACGGTGGCCGCGGGCGCACGAGGAGGGGCCCTGGCATGGCACGCACACCGATACGGCAGACACCGGAGGCCCGGCAGCCGGACGGCCTCGCCCCCAAGCTCGCCGAGGACCCGTCGCGCACCACCCCCGGGCTGGGCCGCGGCACCCTCCTCCTCATGTCCGTCGCCACTGGCCTCTCGGCCGCCGGCAACTACTTCGCCCAGCCGCTGCTGGACCTCATCGGCCGCGACCTCCACCTGTCCGCGTCCACCGCCGCCCTGGTGGTGACCGTCGCCCAGACCGGCTACGGCCTCGGCCTGCTGCTGCTCGTCCCCCTCGGCGACCTGCTGGAACGCCGCCGGCTCGCCGTCACGCTCTGCGCGCTGACCGCCGCCTTCCTGACCGTGACGGCGAGCGCCCCGAACGCCGCCCTCCTGCTCACCGGCACCGCACTGACCGGTCTGACCTCATGCGCCGCCCAGGTCGTCGTCCCCTTCGCGGCCACCCTGTCCACCCCCGCCGAACGCGGCCGCACCGTCGGCACCGTCATGGCCGGCCTCCTCCTGGGCATCCTGTTGGCCCGTACGGCCGCCGGGCTGCTCGCCGAACTGAGCGGCTGGCGCACCATCTACTGGGTCAACGCCGCCCTGATGCTCCTGATCGCCGTCCTGCTGCGGCTCCGCCTCCCCGCCCTGCGCACCCCGGCCGGGCTGCGCTACCCGGCGCTGCTCCGCTCCACGCTCGCGCTGTTCGCGACGGAGCCGGTCCTGCGGTGGCGGGCGGCACTCGGCGCCCTGGCCTTCGCGGGCTTCTCCACCCTGTGGACCGCCGTGGCGTTCTTGATGTCCGGCCCGGCCTACGGGTGGCAGGAGTCGGCCATCGGGCTGCTGGGGCTGGTCGGCGCGGCCGGTTCGCTGTCGGCCTCGGTGGCGGGCCGGCTGGCGGACCGGGGGCTGGTGCACCGGGTCACGGGCGTCTCGGCATTCCTGCTGCTGGGGTCCTGGGGGCTGCTGGCGGCGGGCGGCTCGGGCGGCGGCTGGTCGCTGGCCGCGCTGCTGGCGGGGGTGGTCGTCCTGGACCTCGCCGTCCAGGGGCTGCACATCAGCAACCAGCACGCCGTCTACGCGGTCCGCCCCGAGTCCCGTAACCGCCTCAACTCCGCCTACATGACGAGCTACTTCGCGGGCGGCGCGGCGGGCTCGGCGCTGACGTCGGCGGTGTGGGGCGCCGGTGGCTGGGGTGGAGTGTGCGTCCTGGGGGCGGGGCTGGGGGTGGCCCTGGTGGGCGTGTGGGTGGTGGAACGGGTGCGGCACCGCCAGCGTCCGTACGACCCCCGTACGGAGGCGGAGCCGGAGACCACGGCCGGGTCGGTCAAAACGTGACCGCGTCGTCGTCCTCCTCGCCGCTGCCGCGGTCGGCGGCGACCGTCAGCCAGTGCTCCGCGCGGTCCCGCAGCAACGTGCCCAGCACCGCCGCCGCCCCGACGTCCCCGGCTTCGGCCGCAGTCTCCAGAAACGACTCCGCCTCCCTCCCCTCCCCCCGCTCCGCCAGCATCCGCCCCAGCCGCCCGGCGGACTGTGTCTCCCCCGCCTCCGCCGCCCGCCGGAACCAGCGCTCGGCGTCCTCGCCGTCACCGAGCGACTGTGCCAGGACGCCGAGGTTGTGCAGGGCCTGGCTGTTGCCGCCGTCGGCGGCGCGTTCGAAGGCCGCGGCGGCCTGCGCGGCGATCTCCTCGAAGTCGTACGCCGCATCCGCCCGCGCCACTTCCAGGGCGCAGCCCCACACCTGACCGTCCACGGGCGGCAGATCGCCGCTCCGGTCCGCGGCCTCCAGCAGGAACGGAGCGATCCGCCAGGTGTCCCCCGTGACCCGCTCCAGAAGCCGCAGCAGTCCGTACCGCCGCGCGACGGCCCACGCCCGGGCGTCCGCCACGGACTCCCGGTTCATGCCGACCACGTCCGCGTACCCCTCGTGCACCTTGAGCAGCAGTTCCATGGGCAGCGGTCCATCGAGGCCGCAGCGGGCGAGATCGAGGGCGGCCCGCACCAGGGCGTGGCCGCGCGGGTGCCGGTCGGCCCGGCGGGCGCGCCACCACTCCTCCCAGAGCAACGGGCCGAGGGCGAGGTAGGCGGGGACGCCTTCCGGGCCGCTCGAACAGACCGCGTCGACCAACCGGGGATCCCCCGAGCGTGCGGCCTCCGACGCGAGCCGGGCCCGCTCCCCCGGACTCCACTCGCGCGCCAGCTCAACGGTGTGCGCGAGGTCGAGCACGCGGCCGTACGGCGTGTGCCGATGCTCGTCGTACGCGTCATCGCGCATCGTGGCGAGCACGACGACCCGCAGTGCGCGCAACTGGGCGATCAGCCGCGGCTCCAGCCCGCCGTCCCCGAGATGCTCGTCCAGGTCGTCCAGCCATACGACATGCCGTTCCGACCGGCCTTGCAGCAGCATCGGCAGCCCGCGCAGGTCCGCGCCGCGCACCGGCGCATACACCCGGAAGCCGGCGAGTTCCCCAGCCATCGCCTCCAGCGCCGTACGCGTCTTTCCGGCGAACGGCTCGCCGAGCACCAGCACCAGACCGCCGCGCTCACGGGCCCGCGCCATCGCCGAGGCGAGTTCGTCGTCACGGTCCCGGGTGACGTACGGGGGCAGCGGGCCCCGGCCGGACTCGCGACGCGCGGGCCGCACGCCGAGAGAGACGAGGTCCACGTCCTTGGCCTTGGGGCAGACCTGGAGGTCGGGGAGGGAGCTGTGGGGGTACGGGGGAGTCTGGATCGTGACCGTACCGATGGAGGACGCCTGGACGACGCTGCCCTGGGTGCCGCCTGCGATGGTGTTGGACACGTCGAGGACGCTGTGGCCGGGGACGCTGCGGCAGTCGTGGGCCGATGGCAGGCCCGTCGCCGGGGGTAACTCGGCCAGGATGGACCGGAGTTCATCCTCAGCCCCTGGATGGCGCGTGAGCAGGCTGTCCAGGAAGACATGCCACATGATCAGGCTTGTGGACAGTGACCGCTCGGTGCCGGAGGGCATCTCGACCATCGGCTGTGCGACGCCTGCTTGCAGTTCCGCCAGGCGCCGCCGCGCCTCGTCCCACACCTCCGTGCCCCTGGCCACGGCCAGGGCTCTCGCCCCCGAGACCACCAGCTCCCGCAACTCCTGTTCCACGGCGCCCCCTTCACGACTCACCCCACGGTACTAACCGGCCGCCCCGCCCTCCGCCGCTATCACCGCATCCCGATACGCCCGAGCGGCCGCCCGCAGCGCCGCCTCCGGATCCACCCCGTCCTGCTCGGCCCGTACGGCCAGCGCCAGCAGCTCGTACCCGATGCCCTCGCCCGACGGCAGCGGCACCTCCAGCCCGGCCGTCCGCGCCCGCGACGCCAGCTTGGCCGCCAGCGCCAGGCCGGGCTGGCCGAGCGGCACGCCCTCGGTCACCGAGCCCCGTCGCTTCTCCTCGGCCTTGGTCCGCAGCCAGTGGGCCTTGACGTCCTCGGGGGTCTCGGCGTCGGCCTCCCCGAAGATGTGCGGATGCCGGTGGAGCAGCTTCTCGACGATCGTCCCCGCCACGTCGTCGATCGAGAACGGCTCCTCCGGATCGTCCTGCGCGATCCGGGCGTGGAAGACGACCTGGAGGAGCACATCCCCCAGCTCCTCCCGCAGCTCCTCCCGGTCGCCCGCCTCGATCGCCTCGACCATTTCGTACGCCTCCTCCAGGCCGTACTTGGCGAGGTCCGCGTGCGTACGGATGCTGCTCCAGGGGCACTCGGCGCGGATCCGGTCCATCACCTGGACGAGATCGAGCAGCCGGGCGCCGGGCAGGTCGTACGAACCGGGCAGCAGCTCCAGGTCGGGCATGGTCTCGCGGCCCGAGCCGGCCAGCCGGGCCAGCCCGTCGGTCAGCGCGCTCTCCCCGTCGGCGGAGGTCAGGACGACGGCCGTACGGGCATCAGGTACGCAGTAGTCGACCAGCTCACGGGCGGCGGGGGCGGCGATCTCCGCCTCGATACCGGCCTCGGCCAGATACGGCAGCTGCGGATGCTCCGCATCGGCACACAGCACCCGGTCCGCCGCGCGCAGGACCTGCCACGCGGGCCAGGACAGCAGGCCGGGGGCGACCCGGTGGCTGGTGGTGAGCAGGACCAGGCGTCCGGTGCCGCCGCCCTCGGGGCGGGCACCGGCGCCGGTGTCGGTGGCAGAGGCGTCAGCGTTCACGCATCGAACGTAACCCACGCCACTGACAGCGCCCGGCCCGCCCGCCGACCACGCCCGGCCGGCCCCGGCCGAACGCCGCTGCCGCTGCCGCTGCGGGGCCGCTGCCGCTCACACCCGCTGCTTGACGCCCCCGGACGTGATCCACGGCTCCTTGGTCTCCCCCAGGATGACCTGCCGGTCGTCCCACTTCCCGAACCGCGGATTGACGTCGATCCCCATCGCCCGCGACGTCTTGGCCAGCGCCTGCGCCAGCTGCCGCTGCCCGTCCGGCTGACCGCGGTCGGCCCCGAGATGCTTGGCGAGCCCGTCCAGCAGCAGCTGATTGCGCACCATGGCATCGATCTCGTCCGGCGCGATCCCCTGCTGCAACCACATCGCCTTCAGCCGCTCCGCACCCCCGGCCCGCGTCTCGGCCGCCGCCCGCCACTTCTGGATGTCGTTGCGGGTGACCGTGACCCCGGCGTCCTTCGCGCTCCGGGCCAGCACCTCATCGAAGATCATCCCGTTGAGGGTGGCCAGACTCAGCCGCCCGGTGTTCATGATCAGCTGCTCGCCCTGCGGAGCCCTGCCCTGTGCCTCCCGCACATCCTTCACCTTCGCCTGCAACTGCGCGACGGTGATCCGCTTCCCGTCCACAACGGCCGCGGCCCCGGGGTGCACCCCGCTGCCACAGGCGGCCAGTATCGGGGTCGCGGCGAGCAGGGCGACGGTGGCGGATACGGAGAGCGCTGTCCTACGGCGGAACACTTGGCCTCCCGGCAGATCGTGCGACGGAGTGACGACCTTGCGTGATCGAGGTCGATGCTAAGCAGTCGACGTGGCCTGGGCCACTGCTTCGGCCAACGATCTGGTGCGCGGAGGGTTTCCCGAACGCCCACCGGCAGAGCGCCCCACGGGCACCGCACCACCGGCGGCGGGGAAGGCCGGGATGGCGTCCCCCCGCCCCCTCACCCCCGCACCTGTCCCAGCCAATGCAGCATCCGTCGTACCTCCGCCGGGAACGGGTGGTGCGGGCCGTGCAGGCGTTCCGCGTCGTAGAGGAGGCGGGTGAGGGAGTCCTGTGCGGCGGTGTGGTCGCCTTGGGCGAGGAGCAGGTGGCCTATGGAGCGTCGGATTTCGAGGGGGCGGGTGGGGGCGTCGGGGTAGCGCTCGAAGTAGGGGAGGAGGGCGCGGTATTCCTCGAGGGCCTGGGTCACTTCGCCGAGTTGTTCCAGGCACTGGGCCGCCTCGTAGTGGAACTGGAGGGCCTGGCGGGTGGCGGCCGGGCCTGTTTCCTTGGCCGACTCCTCGGCCAGTTGGCGGAGTTCGGGGAGGGCGCGGCGGTACTGGCCGTCGTCCATGAGGGTGGCGGCGTACTGCTTGCGGAGGGTGCGGACCACCGGGGAGTGGTGGCCGTGGCGGGCCTCGGCGGCCGGGAGGACGCCGCCGAGGATGTCCACGGCGCGGGTGATACGGCCCTGGTCGAGGAGGATTTTGACCTCGTCGACGGCGGCGGCGACGTCGACGGCGAGGGCAAGGTCCGGCTCGGAGGAGGAGGCGGAGGAGGAAGTGGCGGGTGGGGTGGGTGCGTGGGATGGGGTGGCTGCTGCGGGGAGGCCGGCGAGGGCGGCTCGGGGGTCGGGGGGCGGTGGGGTGGTCCCGGTGGCGGGAGGGGGGACGGAGGCGGGACGAGCAAGCCCCGGCGAGGAGACGGCGGGCGTCGGAACCGGTGCCACGGCGGCCGCCGACGCCCCAGGGGCGGCCAGAGGCCGCGACCGCACGGGCCACGGCGCATGAGGCTGACGGAAGGGGCGGGTGGGGTCCAGCGGGGCGAGGGGGGTCGGTGGGTGGTGGGTGGCGTGTGGGCCGGACTCGGAGGTGGGGAGGAGGGGGGCCAGGGCCCGGTAGACCTCCTGGGCGTCGGCGGGGCGGTCGGCCGGGTCCTTGCACAGCAGGCGCAGGACGAGGGCTTCGAGGGGTTCGGGGACGTCGGGGCGCAGGCGGCGCACCGGGACCGGGTCCTCGTACAGGTGGCGGTGCAGGATGCCGAGAGCGGTGGAGCCGGCGAACGGGACCTCGCCGCTGAGGAGTTCGTGGAGCAGGATCCCCAGGGCGTAGAGGTCGGTGTGCGGGCCGACCGCGCCGCCCATGGCCTGTTCGGGGGCCATGTACGCCGGGCTGCCGAGGGGGGATCCGGTGTGGGTGAGGCGGGTGGTGTCGGTGTCGAGCGCGGAGGCGATGCCGAGGTCGAGGACGACCAGGGTGCCGTCGGGGCGGACCATGACGTTACGGGGTTTGAGGTCGCGGTGGACGATCGGCACGGCGTGCACGGCCGCCAGGACGGCGCAGAGCTGGGCGGCGGCGCTGGCCGCCCACTGCCAGGGGTACGGGTCGTGTTCGGCGAGGTGGTCGGAGAGGTCGGCGCCCTCGACGTACTGCATGACGAGGAAGAGGTCCTCGCCGTCGCTGCCCGCGTCGTGGACGGTGACCAGTCCGGGGTGGTCGACCTGGGCGGTGACGCGGCATTCGCGGACGAAGCGGCGGCGCATCTCCTCGCCGTCCGGGGTGCCCGCCACCCGGTCCGGGCGCAGCAGTTTGACGCCGACCCGACGGTCCAGGCGGCGGTCGTAGCCGATCCAGACCTGGCCCATTCCGCCCTGGCCGAGCAGGACGGACAGCTCGTAGCGATCGGCGATGACCCGGCCGTTCACCGCTGGTCCTGCCGGCGGAGGTCGTCGCTCGGGGCGGGGCCGTGCATTGCTGCTCCTGGTGGATCAGTGGATCGGCGGGCGCGCGTACGGGCGGGCACGCGGGCGCGCATACGGCGGGCGCGGTCGCTGTTCAGTGGTCGGTGACGCGCACCGGTTACCCGTACCGGTGACGCGTACCAGTGACGCCCGAGACCTGCGAGGGTATATACGACGGCCGCGCCACGTCCCGGGATGTGCGGAATCGGGAGGCCCGCCGGCGCTCCACCACCCCGCCGCCTCGGGAGCCCAGGCCCTCACTCCGGCGCCAGCGACCCCTCCGTGAAGCCGTCGTACATCCCCTGCACCAGCTGTTCGCCCAGGCGGGAGGCGAGGCGCAGGGCCTCCTCGAAGGTGGCCAGGTCGCGGAAGTGCTTGCCGTAGCGGCGCTGTTCGGCGAGCGGGAGGCGGGGCAGCTGGAGGCGGCGGACGTCGAGACGGGTGGCGGTGGAGGCGTAGCTGCTGGCCTGGCGGGTGTTGGCGGTGCCGCGCAGGAAGCCGGCGAGGAACCAGGGGTCGAGGGCGGCCGGGTCGGGGCGCAGCAGGGTGAGGTTGCGGCCGAGGGCGGCGCCGGCGGTGGCCTCGTCGATGACGCGGGCGATGGCGCCGCCGCCCAGGACGGGGACGACGACGTCGCCCTGGCGGACGAGGACCGGTTCCTCGGCGGGGGTGGCGGGCGAGGTTTCCGGGAGGGTGCCCGAGGGGGCGGTGGCGCCGATGACGTCGTGGTCGGTGAGGACGGCGAGGGGTGCGCCGGGGGCCGAGGTGCCGGGGCCGCCGGCGCGCAGTACCAGGGCGCCGGTGCGGGCGAGTTCGCCGAGGGTGGTCAGCGGCCAGCGGGCCGGTGCGGTGGCGGTGGCCCGGGGGGCGGGGCGGGGGGTGATCTCGGTGGTGCGGGCCAGGGTGTCGGTCAGCCGGTCGCGGACGCGGGCCAGTTCGGCGGGGCCGCCGGCCGCGGCGGGCGGCGGGAGGTGGCGGGCGGGGGCGAGGTCGACGTCGTCGCCGAGGAGGTCGATGGCGGCCAGCGACCGCCGTACGCCGGGCAGTTCCTCGACGCCGCCGTCGCGGACGAAGAGCTGCCAGGCGTCGACGGCGGTGGCGCGGACGGTCCCCCAGTCGAGCTTGTCGCGGCCGGAGGGGCCGGACGGGCCGGCGGAGCCGCCGGCGGCCGGGCCTGCGGTGTCCACGACGAGGAGGTGGGGGGCGGGCCGGGTGGCGCCGTCGGGCTTGCGCAGCAACCACAGGTGCAGCGGGATGCCGTTGGGCGGGGCGGCGCCGGCAGGCAGGGCGATGACGGCGCGCAGGGCGCCGCGGCGCAGCAGATCGGCGCGGATCCGGCGGCCGGAGCGGCGGGAGGCGGCGGCGGGCGGCATGAGGAGGACGGCGGTGCCGCCGGGGCGCAGCCGGGCCAACGCGTGCTGGACCCAGGCCAGTTCGGACTCCGTACGGGCCGGGAAGCCGTATTCCCAGCGGGGGTCGTAGGCCAGTTCGTCGTGGCCCCAGTTGCGTTCGTTGAACGGCGGGTGGACGAGGACGGCGTCGGCGGCCAGTTCGCCGAACGCGTCGGCGCGCAGGGTGTCGCCGGCCCGTACGCGGACCTGTGCGTCGGGCAGGCGCAGCGCGAGGCGGAGGGCGGTGAGCGCGGCGAGGTCGGGGTCGGCCTCCTGGCCGTGCAGGGCGGGCGGGGGCGCGTCCGGCTGCCCGGCGGCGCGTTCCTGGGCGGCGGTCAGCAGGCCGCCGACGCCGCAGGCCGGATCGAGCACGGAGCCCAACGGGCCGTCCAGGGCGGCGAGTTCGGCCATCAGAGCGGCCGGCCCCGGCGGGGTGAGGGTGTACTGGCGCGGATTGGCGTCCAGGTGGCGGCCGAGCAGGAACTCGTACGCCTCGGGGGCGCCATCCAGGGCGGCGAGGTCGGCGGTGGCGCGGACCAGGGCGGCGGAGGGGGCGAGCGCCTCGCGGGTCAGTCCGCCGACGGGGTGGCCGTCGCCGAGGCGGGCGGCCAGGACGGAGTCGAGCATCGCGGGCAGGACGCCGGTCAGATCGGCGTCCTGGGAGGCGCCGCGCAGCTGCTTCCAGGCCGCGGGCCGGTCGCGTACGAGGAGGAGGACGGCGCCGGCCTGACGGAGCGCGCTCGCGGCGCCGGCGGGATGGCCGACGAGCTGCTGCCAGACCCGTTCACGCAGCGGCACCTCGGCGAGTTTGCCCTGGTCGCGCAGCCATTGTTCGACGTCGCGGAGGGCGAAGGCGGGGCTGGTCTCGGTGCCGCCGACGGGCTTGGGGAAGTCGGCGTGCCGGCGGCGCCAGTTGCTGACGGCGGCGCGGCCGACCCCGGCCAGCCGGGCGATGCCGGCGGCGGTCACCTCGGTGGGCCGGTCCGTACCGGGCCCCCCGGAGGGGACGCCGAGGGCCGCGGCGTCGTCCGTCGCGTTGTCCGGCTGTGCGATGTCCGGCACCTGGCTGGCTCCCGTCCCGATGCGTGGTGACCACTGTGTCAGCAGCATACCCAGCACGGCTTGATCGACCCCTTCACGTCGTGAACCTCAAAGTGTCGTGAACTCGTGTTGACTCGATTCACAGTCTCTGTTGTTATTGACCCAGCACTTCAGCGGAACTCGATTCAGCGCCCGGAAGGGGCCCCTCCCGCCATGTCTCATCAGATGAACTACCAGCAGGCCCCGATGGGCGCGCCGGCCCCGCAGGCCGCGCGTAACGGCCTGGGTGTCGCCGCCCTGGTGCTCGGCATCATCGGATTCCTCAGCGGCCTCCCGATGTTCCTGTTCTGGCTGGCCGGGCCGCTCGGCCTGCTGGCCCTGATCTTCGGCATCGTGGGCGCCGGCCGCGTCAAGAGGGGCCAGGCCACCAACAAGGGCGTGGCGATCACCGGTACGGTCCTGGGCGCCCTGGCGATCGTCCTGGCGATCATCGGCGTGATCGTGTCCGTGCTGATCGTCAAGAGCGCCACCGACGAGATCAAGCAGCAGACCGGCAGCAGCAACTCCGTCAAGGACCTCAAGGCGGGCGACGCCGCGAAGTACAACAACGGCCTCCAGGTGACCGTTTCGAAGCCGAGCCCGTACACGATCAACCCGAGCACCCTCATCGACGGCCACACCAACGGCAACAAGGCGTGGAAGGTCACCGTCACGATCAAGAACACGGGCAGCAAGGACTACACCAACCCGCTGATGACGACCGACGCGGAGGCGGACGGGAAGAAGTCCGAGGAGGTCGGCGACGACAAGCACGGCATCCTCCACCACGACTTCGAGAAGACGCTCAGCCCGAACGAGTCCTCCAGCGTGGAGATGGTCTTCGACGCACCGCCGACCGCCAAGGAACTCGAGCTCAAGATCACGCCGGACCTCATGCTCGACCCGGCGAACTGGAAGCTGGCGCTCTGAAGCCGAAACCTCCGCCCGTAAGGCCGTCGGCCCGGAACCGCATCGCGCGGTTCCGGGCCGATGGCCTGTGTACGAGGCCGTTGTTCGCGGCGGGCGATGGGTATCACGGCGGGTATCCCGGCGCTCTCTTCACCGGGCGGAGCCAGGGGCGGGCGCTCGGGCCGGTCCGGTTCGCGGCTTCGAGTATCTTTTCGGAAATTGAGAGTGAGGACCCCCCATGGACACGGCCGCAGCAACGGCCGCGGGCGCGGGCGGCCCCCTGCCCCAGGCCGCCGCCACCGGCCCCGCGCCCGCCGGCACCCCGCATCCCGCCCCCGGCCCGCTACGCCGCGCCGCCCGCCGCCTGCGCGAGCGCAGCGCACCGCTGCGCGCGCCGCGTCTGGACCCGTACTGGGCCGCCGCGCTCTTCTTCGTCGCCTTCGCCGTGCTGGCGGTGTGCCGCTTCCGTACGATGTCCAACTCGTCCTGGGATCTCGGCATTTTCGAGCAGGCGATACGGGGCTACGCCCACTTCCGTGCGCCGACAGTCGATCTCAAGGGGCCGGGCACCAATATCCTCGGCGACCACTTCAGCCCCGTACTGATCGTGCTCGCCCCCTTCTACCGCCTCTTCCCCTCGTCGCTGACCCTGCTGCTGGCGCAGGCCGCACTGTTCGCGGTGTCGGTGCTCCCGGTGACCCGCGCCGCCGCCCGCCATCTGGGGCGCCTGCCGGGGCTGGCGCTCGGCATCGCGTACGGCACGTCCTGGGGTGTGCAGAAGGCCGTGGACTTCGACTTCCACGAAATAGCCTTCGCGCTGCCGCTGATCGCCTTCGCCCTGGAGGCGGTGCTGCGCGGGCGCTGGACCGCGGCGGTGTGCTGGGCCGCGCCGCTGGTGCTGGTCAAGGAGGACCTGGGGGTCACCGCCGCGGCCATCGGCGCGATCGTGCTGATCCGTACGCGGCGAGCCGGCCCGCTGCCCATCGCGCTGGTGGTCTTCGGCCTCACCGCCACCGCGCTCACCCTCGGCGTGCTCATCCCCGCCTTCAACGGCTCCGGCTCGTACGACTACTGGAACAAGCTCGGCTCCGACGGCGGCGCGGACCCCGCCATCCCCCTCGATGTCGCGGTGCGCACGACGCTGTGGGTGCTGCTGCCCACCACCGGGCTGCTGGCCCTGCGCTCCCCCCTTCTGCTGGCCGCCGCGCCGACCCTCGGCTGGCGGTTCCTCTCGCACGATCCGCACTACTGGGGCATCGACTGGCACTACAACGCCATCCTGATGCCGGTGGTCTTCCTCGCCCTGGTCGACGCCCTGCCGCGGGCCCTGGTCTCCGCACGCCCCTGGCTGCGCTCCTACGCCCACCATCTGCCGACCGCCGCGCTGGCCTGCGCGCTGGCGCTGACCACCACGCTGCCGCTGTCGCGCCTGTCCGAGGCCACCACCTACCGCATACCGCCCGATGTGCCCGCCGCCGAACGGCTGTTGGCGCGGATACCCGACGGTGCGACGGTGGAGTCCGACATCCGCCCGCTGTCCCGGCTGACCGGCCGTACCCGGGTGTTCTGGAGCGGCGACACCCGCGGCCTGTCCCCCGACTACATAGCCCAGCAACGCCCCGCCGACCGCAGCCCGCGCCAGGCCCTCGCCGACGCGGCCGCCCGGCACCCGCGATCCACCTACACCCTCCTGGGGGACTCCGGGGGCCTGCTCGTCTTCCGGCGCACATCGGCGCGGTGACGGCGTACGGCCGCGCACCGGACCCCGGTTGATCCAGGGCCCGGCGCGCAGGCGCTGCCTACGACCCCAGGATCGTCGTGAGGAACTCCCCCACCCAGGCGAGCAGTTCCCGCCCCACCAGCGGCTTGCCGCCGATCTTGCCGGTGGCCGGGCGCGGCACCAGCACCTGCCCGGTGGCCGGTTTGAGGACCGAACGGGGATACAGCCGCTTCAGGCGCAGCTCCTGGGATTCGCGCAACTCGACTGGTCCGAAGCGGATGTTGGAGCCCTGGAGGGTGATGTCGCTGATGCCGCAGGCGCGGGCCAGCATCCGCAGACCGGCGACCAGCAGGAGGTTCTCGACCGGCTCGGGCAGCTTGCCGTAGCGGTCGGTCAGTTCCTCGCGGACGGCGGCGATGTCCTCCTCCGTGGCGGCGGAGGCGATCGCGCGGTACGCCTGGAGGCGCAGCCGCTCGCCGGGGGCGTAGTCGTGCGGGACGTGCGCGTCGACGGGGAGTTCGATCTTGACTTCGAGCGGCGGCTCCTCCTCCACGCCGCCCTCCAGGGACGCGCGGTAGTCGGCGACCGCCTCGCCCACCATCCGTACGTACAGGTCGAAGCCGACGCCCGCGATATGGCCGGACTGTTCGCCGCCGAGGAGGTTTCCGGCGCCGCGGATCTCCAGGTCCTTCATGGCGACGTACATTCCGGCGCCCATCTCGGTGTGCTGGGCGATGGTCGCCAGCCGCTCGTGGGCGGTTTCGGTCAGCGGCTTCTCGGGCGGGTAGAGGAAGTAGGCGTAGCCGCGGTCGCGGCCCCGGCCGACGCGGCCGCGCAGCTGGTGGAGCTGGGAGAGACCGAAGTTGTCGCCGCGCTCGACGATCAGGGTGTTGGCGTTGGAGATGTCGATGCCCGATTCCACGATCGTGGTGGAGACCAAGACGTCGAACTTCTTCTCCCAGAAGTCGACGACGACCTGCTCCAGCTGGGCCTCGCCCATCTGTCCGTGCGCGGTCTGGATCCGGGCCTCGGGCACGATCTCGCGCAGCCGGGCGGCGGCGCGGTCGATGGACTCGACACGGTTGTGGATGTAGAAGACCTGGCCCTCGCGCAGGAGTTCACGGCGGATGGCGGCGCCGATCTGCTTCTGCTCGTAGGGGCCGACGAAGGTCAGGACCGGGTGGCGCTCCTCGGGCGGGGTGGTGATGGTGGACATCTCGCGGATGCCCGTCACCGCCATTTCGAGCGTACGGGGGATGGGGGTCGCCGACATCGTCAGGACGTCGACGTTCGCGCGCAGTTTCTTGAGCTGCTCCTTGTGCTCGACGCCGAAGCGCTGCTCCTCGTCGACGATGACCAGGCCCAGGTCCTTGAACTTGGTCTCGGAGGAGAACAGGCGGTGGGTGCCGATGACGAGGTCGACCGAGCCCTCGCGCAGGCCCTCCAGCGTCGCCTTGGCCTCGGTGTCGGTCTGGAAGCGCGACAGCGCCCGCACATTGACCGGGAACTGGCCGTAGCGCTCGGTGAAGGTGCCGTAGTGCTGCTGGACGAGGAGGGTGGTGGGCACCAGGACGGCGACCTGCTTGCCGTCCTGGACGGCCTTGAAGGCGGCGCGGACCGCGATCTCGGTCTTGCCGTAGCCGACGTCGCCGCAGATCAGACGGTCCATCGGGACCGACTTCTCCATGTCCTCCTTGACCTCGGCGATGGTGGTGAGCTGGTCGGGCGTCTCCGCGTACGGGAAGGCGTCCTCCAGCTCGCGCTGCCAGGGGGTGTCCGGGCCGAAGGTGTGGCCGGGGGCCGCCATGCGCGCGGAGTAGAGCTTGATCAGGTCCGCCGCGATCTCCTTGACGGCCTTCTTGGCGCGTGCCTTGGTCTTGGTCCAGTCGGCGCCGCCCAGGCGGTGCAGGGTCGGGGCCTCGCCGCCCACGTACTTGGTGACCTGCTCCAGCTGGTCGGTGGGGATGTAGAGGCGGTCGCCGGGCTGGCCGCGCTTGGCGGGGGCGTATTCGACCAGGAGGTATTCGCGGGTGGCGCCCTGGACCGTGCGCTGCACCATTTCGAGGTAGCGGCCGACGCCGTGCTGCTCGTGGACGATGAAGTCGCCGGCCTGGAGGGTCAGCGGATCGATCGTCTTGCGGCGGCGGGCCGGCATCCGGGCCGCGTCCTTGCCGGCCGCCTTCTGGCCGGAGAGGTCGGTTTCGGTCAGGACGGCCAGTTTGAGGGCCGGATCGATGAAGCCGTTGTCGATCGAGCCGCAGGCGACGTGGACGAGGGACGGCGAGATCTCGGGCAGGTCGGCGTCGAGGCGGGCGGGGATGCCCTCGCCGCCGAGGACCTCGGCCGTACGGGCGGCGGGGCCGTGCGCCTCGGTGAGGAAGACCGTGCGCCAGCCGTCGGCGAGCCACTGCTTGGTGTCGGCCAGGGCGCGCTGGGTGTCGCCGCGGTAGGTCTCGGGGGCGTGCATGCCCAGCTTGAGGGTGTCGCCGTCGGGCGACAGGGCCTCGTCCGCGGCGAACGGGCTCACCGACCACCACATCATGCCCAGCTCACGGGCCCGGTCGCGGACGTCCGCGATGCCCCACAGCGAGGCCGCGCCGACGTCGATCGGCGCCTCTCCGCCGCCCGCGCTGGCGGCCCAGCTGGCCTGGAGGAACTCCTGGCTGGTCGCCACCAGGTCCGCGGCGCGGGTGCGCACCCGCTCGGGGTCGCAGACCACCGCCATGGAGCCCTCGGGCAGCACGTCCAGCAGCAGCTCCATGTCGTCGACCAGCACCGGGGCGAGGGACTCCATGCCCTCCACCGCGATCCCCTCGGCGATCTTGCCGAGGAGTTCGCCCAGCTCCGGGTGGGCCTCGGCGAGCGCCGCGGCCCGCCGCCGCACCTCGCCGGTCAGCAGCAGCTCGCGGCACGGCGGCGCCCACAGACCGTGCTCGGCCACCTCCAGCGAGCGCTGGTCGGCGACCTTGAAGTAGCGGATCTCCTCGATGTCGTCGCCCCAGAACTCCACCCGCAGCGGATGCTCCTCGGTGGGCGGGAAGACGTCCAGGATGCCGCCGCGGACCGCGAACTCGCCGCGCTTCTCGACCAGTTCGACGCGCGCATACGCGGCCGCCGCCAGCCCGTCGACGACCTCCTCCAGGTCGGCGGACCGCCCCGTGCGCAGACTCACCGGCTCCAGGTCGCCCAGCCCCTTGACCTGCGGCTGGAGTACGGAGCGGATCGGCGCGACGACCACCGAGACGGGGCCGGCGGTCGGGTCGTCCGGCTGTGGATGGGCGAGGCGGCGCAGCACCGCCAGACGGCGGCCGACGGTGTCCGAACGCGGCGAGAGCCGCTCGTGCGGCAGCGTCTCCCACGACGGGTACTCGACCAC
The DNA here is from genome assembly GCF_002082195.1 of Streptomyces gilvosporeus. Classification (GTDB taxonomy): domain Bacteria; phylum Actinomycetota; class Actinomycetes; order Streptomycetales; family Streptomycetaceae; genus Streptomyces; species Streptomyces gilvosporeus. Next base: position 3,922,907 of record NZ_CP020569.1, read on the forward strand.
ACCGTCGGGCGGCAGCAGGGAGCGCAGGGCGGCCGCCAGGTCCTCGGCCTCGCGCCCGGTGGCGGTGACCGCGAGCACCGGGCGGCCGGCCTCGCGGGCCAGGGCCGCCACCGCGAAGGGGCGGGCGGCCGGCGGCCCCACCAGGTCCACATGCGGCCGGTGGCCGTCGGCCGCGGCCCCCACCGCTTCGGCGAGCGCCGGGTCCCGTACGACGGCGTCGAGCAGACCAGTCAGGCTCATGAAAAGGCTTCCGTCCCAGGAGGCGAGGCGCGAGCGGACCACCGGAACCGCGATGGTGCGCGATCACCGGAGAACCCCGCGCAGCGAACAGCGTGCAACGCGAGCGGCCCGACGCTCCCTTTGCGGCGCAAAGGGGCCCAACGGGCCGGGGTTGCCACGATACGCCCGCCCACCGACAAGCGGCCGCCCGAGCCCTGGGCCCGGCCCCCGCCGTCCACAGAGCGAGAATCCCCGTTCCGCCCACCGGTCCCGCATGGAAGGGTGTGGCGTACACACAATGCCCTGTGAAGACCGAGGAGAGGCGGGGGCCCGGTGGCAGGCATCACGAGGCGGGACGAGCACGATACGGACATAGCCACGGGCGGCGCCCCCGGACCCCGGCGCGGGCCCGTCGTCGCCGCCCTGATGCTGGCCATGGCGCTGGCCGCCCTCGACTCCACGATCATCGCCACCGCCGTCCCGCAGATCGTCGGCGACCTCGGCGGCTTCGCGGTCTTCTCCTGGCTCTTCGCCGGCTATCTGCTGGCCGTCACCGTCACCCTCCCCGTCTACGGCAAGCTCTCCGACACCTTCGGCCGCAAGCCCATCCTGATCACCGGCATCGTGCTCTTCGTCGCCGGGTCGCTGGCCTGCGCCGGGGCCTGGGACATGGCCTCCCTGATCGCCTTCAGGGTGCTCCAGGGCCTGGGCGGCGGCGCCCTCCAGGGCACCGTCCAGACGATCGCCGCCGACCTCTATCCGATGAAGGAGCGCCCCAGGATCCAGGCCCGGCTCTCCTCGGTGTGGGCCGGCTCCGCGGTCGCCGGGCCCGCGCTGGGCGGGCTGCTCGCCGCGTATGCCGGGTGGCGGTGGATCTTCCTGGTCAACGTTCCGGTGGGGGCGCTCGCCGTGTGGCTGATCGTCCACTACTTCCGCGAGCCCGCACGCCCGGCCCGTACGAGCCGCCTGCGCGTCGACTGGCCCGGCGCGCTCGCCATCTTCGCCAGCGGCGGGCTGCTGCTGACCGGACTCGTCCAGGGCGGCGTCGCCTGGCCCTGGCTCTCGGCGCCGTCGCTGCTGCTCTTCGCGGGCGCGGCGGTGTGCGCGGCGGCGACGGTGGTGATCGAACGGCGCGCCGCCGAGCCGATCATCCCCGGCTGGGTCTGGCGCCGCCCCACCATCCGCGCGGTCAACCTCGGCCTCGGCGCGCTGGGCCTGCTGATGGTCGCCCCCACCGTCTTCCTGCCCACCTACGCCCAGGCGGTGCTCGGCCTGGGCCCGACCGCCGCTGGCTTCGTGCTCTCCGTGATGATCGTCAGCTGGCCGGTCTCGGCCGCCTTCAGCAGCCACGTCTACAACCGGATCGGCATCCGCAACTGCGCCCTGGTGGGCATCGGCGCGGCCGCGCTGGTCCTGGCCGCCTTCCCCCTGCTGCCGTATCCGGGCGCCGCCTGGCAGCCCGCGCTGCTGATGCTGGCGCTCGGCGCGGCCCTCGGCCTCTTCCAGCTGCCGCTGATCTTCGGCGTCCAGTCCTCCGTCGGCTACGGCGAACGCGGCACCGCCACCGCCTCCATCCTCTTCTGCCGCCAGGTCGGCCAGTCCCTGGGCGCGACCCTCTTCGGCGCCGTCGCCAACGCCGGGCTGAGCGAGAGCCTCGCCGACGCCCCGGCCGCCATCCGGCCCGGTCTGCCGCACGACCTGGACGCCGTCTCGCGCGCCCTGCAAAAGGCCGGCACGCTCACCACCGACGCCGCCGACTACCTGCGTCGCGCCGTCGCCACCACCGTCGGCCACGTCTACCTCGGCGCCGCCGCGGCCGCCGTCCTCGCCCTCCTCGCGCTCGTCGCGCTGGCGCCGCGCTGCTTCCCGGTGCATGCGGATGCGCGGACGCAGCAGGAGCGGGACGGCGGGGACGGGGGCGAGGAGGACGGTGGGGACCGCGGGAGCAGGGCGGGCGGCGTGGAGGTGTGACGGCGGCGGGGCCCCGTCCCTGTTCAGCCCTCCACGCGGGGCACCTCCTCCGTGTCCGGATCCGTGTCCGGCTCCGTCTCCAGGCGGGGCAGCTCGGTCTCCAGGGTGTCCTCGTTGTCGGGGTCGCCATTGCCGGGATCGCCGCTGCCGGACTGCCGGTCGGCAGCGCCACCGTCGCCGAGGCCACCCTCGCCCGGTCCGCGGCCCTCGGCGTCCCGGCCGTCGGGTTCGCGCCCGTCCCCCGCACCGTCCCGGCTCCCGGGCTCCCCCGCCGCCTCCGGCTCCGGCTCCGTGACCTTCTCCGCCCGCGACCGGCCCTGCGGCTGCGGCTCCGTGGGCCTCTGCAACTGCTCCTGCGCCTGCGCCGCCGGTTCGCCCTCGCCCGCGTCGTCGTCCTCGTCGAGCGCGTCCGGGTCCTTGCCCGTCAGCGCCGCCAGGCTGTTGCGGACATGCGCCATATGGGCCCGGACCTCGGTGCGTTCCTCCTCGTGTTCGCGCAGCAGCCGGGCCGTGTCGCGCTCGATCCGGTCGGCCTCCACCTTGGCCTCGGCCAGGATCTCGGCGGCGCGGTCGGCAGCTTCCTCCTCGGTGTGGCGGGCGGCCTCCTCCACCCGGGCGTGGGCGCGGCGCCGTTCGGTGAGCTTGGCCTCGCAGCGGGCGTCCAGTTCGGCGACCCGGTGGGCCGTCTCGGCCTCCAGCTTCGCCAGTTCGCGCCCGGCCAGGTCCCACTCCTCGGCCTGCCGGTTCTCCTCCTCGTGCCACATCTGCTCGGTGCGCCGGCGCATCTCGGTGAGCACCGCGGCCGCCTCGGCGCGCCACTGCTCGGCGTCCTGGGCCGCCTCGGCGGCCAGTTCGGCGGCCAGTTTCCGCGCGGCCTCCTCGGTGCGCCGCGCGTACTCCTCCGCCTCGGCCCGCAGCTCCCTCGCCGCCGTCTGCTCCTGGTCGCGGAGCCGGTCGGCGTAGGCCATCGCCTCGTCGCGGATCCGCTCCCCTGCCGATTCCGCCTCGGCCTTCAGCCGGTCCGCCTCCGACTGAGCGGTCGTCAGGAGCAGCCGGGCCTGCTCGCCCAGGCCCTCGAAGTTCTGCGGCGGCAGCTTGGCCACCTGCTCCTGGAGTTCCGCCAGCTCCGCGTCCATCTCGTTGCAGAGCACGGTCAGCCGCGCGGCCCGCTCCCAGTGCGCGTCACGGTCTATCGAGACCTCTTCCACCCGCCGGTCGACGTCCTCCGGCCGATAGCCGCGTCCTCGTACGGTCTCGAACCCGTGCGGCGAAACCGAAGCACTCATCCCTCAAAGCCCCTTTTCTGGATCGGCCCGAAGCCGCCCTATCGCGACACTTCACCCCTCTCCCACACAAGGATGCGTCAATCGGTGCCAGAAGTCGGAATAGCGACGTCGGCGCGCAAAGCGCCGAACAGGCGGTTTGCGCCGTTCGTGTTCCAGAGCAGGACGTCGCCGGCGGCGCCCATCGCCACGCCGGGAGCCGCCACCGGGACGGTGACCGCCGCGCCGCCGCCCTGGGCGACCTTCTTCATCGACCAAGCCATGGCCAGCAGTTCGGGCGTTCCCGAAGCGTTGTCGACGGCGAGCGCGGAGAGCCCGGCACCGGTGACCGGCAGCAGCCGGGACGGATCGAGCAACACTCCGGGCGCCAGCATCTCCTCCGCCACCGCCCCGATCAGCTGCCGCTGCCGCTTCACCCGTCCGAGGTCACCCTGCGGGTCCGCATAGCGGGCCCGTACGAACGCCAGCGCCTGCCGCCCGTCCATCCGGTGGCAGCCCGCCGCGAAATCGGCCCCGGAGTGCGCATCGCGCAGCGGCCGCTCCAGACACAGCCGCACCCGGCCCAGCGCGTCCACCAGCCGCACCACGCCCAGGAAGCTCACCTCGGCATAGCGGTCGATGCGCAGCCCCGTCGCCTGTTCGACCGTACGCGTCAACAGCCGCGGCCCACCCTGCGCATACGCCGAGTTGATCTTCGCCCGGCCGCGCCCGGGCACCCGTACGTAGCTGTCGCGCGGCAGACTGACCAGATACGGGCCGTGCCGGCCGGAGTGCAGCACCATGATCGTGTCGGTGTTGCGGACCGCGTCATTGCCCACATGCAGGTCCTTGCGCTGCTCGGGTGACAGCGCGGCGCGGCTGTCGGAGCCGACCAGCAGCCAGTTCGTCCCCTTGCCCGCGGGCGGGCGCCCGGGGTAGTCCGCCAGCGCGCCCACATGCCGTACGCGCTCCGCCGCCCATCCGTACAGCGCCACCCCGCCCGCCACTGCCAGCACCACCAGCGCCACCAGCACCGCGAGAATCCACCGCCGCCACGAACACCGTCCCCGCCGCCGCCCCCGCGGCCCACGCCCGGCCCGATAGACGGCGACGGAGGACGGCGAGGGCGGTGAGGACGGCTGCCCTATGTGTGCCATATAGGCATGGTGAGGGCGACGGGGGCGTGGCGCAGGTCGAGCGGGCCGGGGCAGCTGCGCGACGGGACCCGCGTGCGCGGTCTGCTCAGCGCGTACGAGTAGGTGCTCGGACCGCAGAAGCTCTTAGCGTGGGGGCGTCGTGAACTTCCAGACAGCAGCAATCCAAGAGGCATCCCGGGCCGGGGACTACGGCAAGGTCATCGAACTTGCCCAGCAGGGGCGAATGACCCAGACGCAGCTGGGCGAGGCGCTCGGCCTGTCTCAGTCCGCTGTCTCCCGTCTGGAGAAGCGCGGCACGAGCGCATACAGCACGCACCTCCTGGCAGCGGCGTCCGCACACCTCGGGATTCCGCCGGGCCTGGTGGGACTCTCGGACAACCGCCGCCCACAGGGTCGGTTGAACGGTGACGACGTGGACCGACGAAAGTTCCTCGGCAAAGTCGCCGCCACGGCGGCGGCTCCCGTACTGCCGACGCTGCCCGGTACGGCGAACGCGGCCGGGGGTCAGGCCGCCGCGCTGCGACTGTCCACCATGGCGTTTCGCAGGCTTGACGGCGCGACTCCGTCCCGCGACCTCACCGAGTCCGTGCATGCCCACATACGGCTGATCCAGAGCATCACCCGGGGCGCCCCCGGTGAGGCCGAGCGCGCCCGTCTCGCCACCGTCGGAAGTGAGGCCGCCAGCCTCGCTGGGTGGCTCGCCTGGGACATGGGCGACAACGGGTCGGCCCGCACCTGGTACGGCTCCGCGATCAAGGCTGCCCGCTCGGCCGGTGACCCGCTCCTGACCGCCTACCAGGCGAGCAGTCTCGCCCAGTTCGAGGCCCACGCCGGGAACGCGGTGCAGGCCCTCAACCTCACCCGGAAGGCCCGGCGGGCACTGGGCGCCGGGTGTCCGGCCGTGGCCGATGCGTGGCTTTTCTCCGTCGAGGCCCTCGCGCACGCGGCAGGCGGTGACCGGCGAGCTGCTGACCGGGCACTGACCGCAAGCCGGGCGGCGGCGGAGGCATTGCCGGCGGAGCCGCCGCCGTGGCCATGGGTGTTCACGTTCGATCCGGAGAAGGTAGCGGCGTGCCGGGTCACCTGTGGTGCCCGTCTCGGCCTGCCGGAATGGGTCCTCTCGGACGACGTCGAAGCCCTCGCGACCGGACACGTGAAACAACGCGCACTCCTGGTCCTGGACATCGCGGCCGGGCATCTCGCCGGCGGAAGGGTTGAAGTCGCATTTGCGCTCGCCGGGCGCGCGCTGGATACGGGGCTTCAATACCGTTCCGGCCGGATCGTGGAACGGGCACGTGCGCCGGTCACTCACCACCGCCGCACCGCCGAAGGTAGTGAGCGGCTTCGACGAGCGCTTGCACGGCGTCTACCTGTAGAAAGGGCATCTGATGCACGTAGGGATCACCGGCCACCGCGGACTGAGCGCTGAAGTGGAGCGCCAGGTGCGCCAGCTCCTCGACGATGCCGTCCGCGCCTACGACCCCACCGACCTGGTCGGCGTCTCGTGCATCGCGGACGGCCCCGACGCCTGGTTCGCCGAAGCCGTGCTGATCCACGGCGGACGCCTTGAGGTCGTCGTCCCGGCAGCCGCATACCGCCAGGGGCTGCCCGAGTGGCATCGCCCCGTCTACGACGAGCTGATGCGGCACGCGGCGGATATCCACGAGACCGGGCTCAAGGACTCCGACTCCGCCGCGCACATGGCAGGTTCCGAAAGCCTCGTCGGCCTGGCCGATGAGCTCATCGCCGTGTGGGACGGAAAGCCCGCTTGGGGGTACGGCGGGACGGCTGACGTGGTGGCCTATGCCGAGAGGAACGGTGTCCCGGTACGTGTCCTGTGGCCGGAAGGAGCCACCCGCTGACCTGTGCGCGGCGGCGACCCGTACCCCCAGCACGGTCGTCGGGGCTCCGCGGCCACTTGCTTACGGCCCTTGGGGGATTTCCTCCGAAGGAAATCCCCCAAGAGGGCACCCCCTAAAGCAACCCGTCCCACATCTGTTCCAGCAGCACCGACCACCACGTCTCCGGCGAGCCGAGGGCCGGGGGGTCCAGGGCGACGAGCTGGGCCTGGAAGTCGACGGTCCAGCGGCCCGCCTGTCCCGGTGTCAGTCCGTAGCGCAGGCGCCACATCCGCCCCAGCATCGCCAGGCAACGCACGAACTCCGGCAGCCCGCTGTTGACGAACTGCGGTACGGCGGGCTGCCCGCCCGGGGCGGCCTCCAGCGGGACGGCCACGATGTTCGCGGTCCCGTACTGGACGCAGAGCTGGCGGCCGAAGTCGTTGCCCATGACCAGGTACGAACCGGCGTCCGCGGCGGGCTGGACCCGTCGTTCCGCCGCCAGCTCCGCCAGCGTCGGCACCGGGCGGCCCGGCTGCGCCTGCGCCCAGAAGAACGGCCCGAAGTCGACCGGCAGCCCCGCCCACACCAGCATCTGGGCGACCACCTCGGGCACTCCCTGCCGGGAGACCGCCCGCTGGTCGAAGCGGAAGATCCCCTGCGGCCCGAAGGACTGCTCCAGCTCCTGCCCGATCGCCTGCGGCGGCACCGGGGGCACCGGCGGCACCTGCGAGGGATGCGGCAGCGGCACCCGTACCGGCGCCGGCCGCGCCGGGCCGTCCGCCACCTGGTGCAGTTCGCCCTGGTGCTCGACGAGATGCCGTACGCCCTGCTGACGCGAGGCGTGGTCGGTGCCGTAGGCGGCGGTGTGGCTGATGCGCACCTGCGGCCAGTTCTCGCGGACCATCCGGGCGCAGTAGCCGCCCGGCAGATCGCAGGACTCCAGCTCGGTGTGCAGTTCCAGGACCTGCTGCGGCGGGATGTTCATCCCGCGCAGCTCGTGCAGCAGCTGCCACTCCGGGTGCGGCGTACCGGGCGCGGAGCGGCGCACGATCTTCTGCTCGGAGCCGTCGGGCGCGCGGTAGCTGAGTACGGCCATGTAGCCGGGGCCGACGGTCGGCTGGCCGCTGGGGGCCTGGGGGTAGCCGTACGCGCCCGGGCCGCCGGGGGCGCCGGGTACGGGTGCGCCGGGCGGGACCTGCGGTGCGCCGGGCGGGCCCATGGGGGCACCCGGCGGCGGTACGGGGCCGGGGCCTGCGTGCGGAGGCATGCCGGGGCCGGGCGGCGGCGGGGGTGCGACGGGGGGCATGTCCGGCGCGGGGGCGGGTCCGGGGCCGCCGGGGACTCCGGGGGCTCCGGGGGCTCCGGGGAAGCCAGGTGCGCCAGGCACTCCCTGTGCTCCGGGTGCGCCAGGCACTCCGGGTGCTCCCGGGCCGCCGGGCATGCTGAGGGCCGCGCCGTCGGCGAGCATCGTGGCGGCGGCGTGCACCCCGCCCCCCGTACCACCAGGGGCGGGCGGAGCGGACGGCGGTGGCGGCGGACCGCCCTGGCCGCCCGCGCCCGGCCTGCCGGGCGGGCCCGGCGGCTTCGGCGCACCCGGCATGCCCGGCGGCTTGGGTGCGCCCGGCGTACCCGGGGGCGACGGCGGGTGCGGTACGGACCCCGCACCGGCCCCGCCGCCCATGCCGCCCATGCCGGCCTGGAGCGCCGCGCCGTCGGCGAGCATCGTCGCGGCGGCGTGCACCCCACCGGCGGCGGGCGGAGCGGGCGGCGGGGTTCCCGGGCCCGGCGTCCCGTCGGAGCCGTCCGGCTGTGGCCCGTCCACCGCGCTCAGGTCCAGGTCCGCGGCGTCCAGCTGCGAGACCAGCTGAGTGGGCACATAGCCGCCGGCCGGCGCACCGGGGGTGCCGGGGCCGGACGGCCGCGTCTCGGCCTTGCCCGTCGCGGCGTCGGCGATCCGGGCGGGGTCGGGACGCTGCCCGGCCCGGCCCGCACCGGGCGTACCGGGCGCGCCGGGGGGCGGCGGCGGGCCGGCGGCACCGGCCATCCCACCGCTTCCGGCGTTCCCCGCGTTCCCGGGCAGCCCGGAACCGTCGGCCATCATGGTCGCCGCCGCATGCACCCCGCCGCTCGCAGCGGGCGGTGGCGGGGGAGGCGGAGGCATGCCGGGGCCGGCGGCGCCCGGCGGAGGCGGCGGTATCCCGGGGCCGGCGGCGCCGGGCGGGGGAGGGACGTCGGCGATGGGCGCGCCGGAGGGCGGCGGCAGATCGGACAGTGGCGGGGCCCCGGGCGGCGCGGGCGGCAGGGGCGGCGGCGCGGGCGGCCCGCCGGGACGGCCGTCCGGCGCTCCCGCGGCGCCGCCCTCCGGCGCGTCCAGCGCCGGTGCGACCTGCGTACGCGGCAACTGGACGCCGCTCTGGAGGAGTTCGGTCTTGGCATCGGGGAGCGAGCGCGGCGGCGGGGTGTCGTCCGATTCGGAGTGCTCGGCCAGTTCGTCGGAGAACTCGGGCAGCGGCGCCGCGAACACGGTCTGGGGCAGACCCACCGAACGGTCCTCGGCCCCCTCGTCGCCGGTGGTGTCGGCCTCGGCCCAGGGAGTCGCCGGGGTGGCCGCGGCGGACGAAGCAGCCGGTGCCGGAGCCGACGGCGCGGCAGACGCCGCGGCCGGAGGCGCAGAGGCAGCCGCAGACGGTGACGAAGACGCACCCGCAGACGAAGACGCAGCCGCCGCGCCCCCACTCCCCCGCCGCCGGTCCTGGAGCCCGATCGCGTCCGCCGCCTCCTGGAGCCACTCCGGCGGCGTCAGCAGGAACGACGTCGCCTCCAGGTCCACCCGCTGCGGCGGGGATTCGGCCGCACCGCGCCCGCCGTCGGCCGGCGCGCCGTACTCCTCCTCGTACCGCCGGATCACCTCACCGACCGGCAGCCCCGGCCACAGCGTCGTCTCCCCGCTGTCCCGGGCGATCACCAGCCGGGCCCGGCCGCCATCGGTCGCCGGACCTCCCTCGCGGTCCTCCGCCCAGGCCACGAACCCCAGAGCGAACTCCCGCACCCGCACCTCGCGGTGCTGCTGCGCCGCCACCTCGCCGTTGACCCAGCGCTCCGCGCGCTCCTGCGCCTGCGCGAACGTCACCATCGCGCGCTCACCCCTCCACCGGGACGACGTGCGCGAAGCCGCCGTCCACCATCAGGTTCGCCACGGTCTCCAGCTCCGGCGGATTGCCCGCCAGCCGCTGGAGGAAGTCGTCGAAATCGGCGCCGCAGGGCAGCAGAAGCCGCTCGACCCGCTCCTGCACCGTCCAGCCGTCCTGGTCCCGGGCGTCGTCGTAGGGGCAGAACCACACCGACCCCGGCGCCTCGCCGCGCACCTTCACCGCGACCACGCCGCCCTGGACGAACGCCACGCCCAGATAGTCCTTGGTGAAGTGGTCGCGCAGACACTTGTTGATGTAGACGAGGTCATTGACGGCCGCATCGTCGCGCACCGCGAAGAACGGCTGATCGACCAGCAGCCCCAGTTCCGCATCGAGCGCCGCGCCCACCGGCGCGCATCCGCCCGCGGCCTTCAGGAACGAGCGGTAGGCGCCCGGCAGCCGGTAGCCCAGCGCCTCCTCGGCCTGCGCCACCTGCTCCTCACTCACCGCCAGCTCCCGCCGCGGCACCGCGAAATGCGCCGGCCGCGTCTCCTGCAACGGCCGCGTACCGCGCTTGTCGTGCTCCACCGCCGCCGTCGCCAGCCCGCCGTGATGCCGCAGCAGCGCCTTGATTTCGACGGGGATCAGCTCCAGGCGCCGCGTCCCGGGCACGTGATGCCAGGTCCAGCCGTGCGGTGTCGCCACCGAGGGAACGTCTATCCACAGCTCGTGCCCCTGCGCATGCAGCGCCGCGTTCGCCGACACATAGTCCGTCAACCGCAGCTCGTCGACGCCGAAGCCCTCGGGCGGTTCGGCGATCTCCGCCGCCGCCCGCGCGTACGGCGTGAACACCGGGAAGCCGTTCGCGTCCACCCGGACCCCCGCGGGATGGCGGGCGGCACGCACCGGATCCGGGAAATGCACGATCTGCCCGGCGTAGGCCGAATTCGGTGGCGCGGCATGCTGCTGCCCGAGCCGACCTGTCGTCATCGCGGTTGCCCCCTGGCTGGATCTGGGTTTGGGGCACAGCCTATGCCGTGCCGCAACACCCTCCCGCCGCCCCCGGCCACCCCGCGTCAGCCCGCCGACACGCCACCCTCACCCGCCCCCGCACGGTCCCCCGACCGTCGTAAGCCACCCCGCCCACCAGCCCTGTTTCCCCGCAGCCGACGGACCGTCACACACCAGTGACATCGCCGACAGCAGGCCCGACTACCGCAACACCCAGCACATTTGGCAGTCTGACTCCGCAGCCGGGGGATTGCAGGGAGGGAAACCATCAACAATGAGCACCACCGCACATCAGCACGGCACCGCCACCGGCGACCCCCGCATCGGCTGGAGCGCCACCGCCGACGCCGACCGCGCACCGGTCCTGGCCCACCGCCGCGACGGCATCCTCCCCACCGTCGGCGCCGCCTTGTCCGTACGCGGACAAACCCTGACCTGTACGGCGAGCAAGGCGGAGCAGCCCCCCACCCTGCACCCACTGGTCCAGGACTTCCTCGACACCCTCGGCACCGCCCAGCGCGAGCGGTTCACCGGCCGATGTCCCGAGGCCGTCCTCCTCTCCCGCCACCTCACCGCGGTCGAGGCCGGCCGCAGCAAACGCGCCGCCCGCAAACCCCTCACCAACGGCGAAGCCCGCCGCTCCCTGAAACACTCCAAGATCACCGCACGCCATATCCGCGAGGACGGCGACCCCCGGCACGGCAGCTACGCCCCGCCCTGCCGCTCCTGCGACGCCCTCCTCGCCCACTTCGGCGTCATGCCCATCGACGGCACGACGCCCACCGGGAGCTGACCGCCACCATGCCGACCGTCCCCGCCCCGCAGTCCCCCTCCCGCGACCGCGCCGGTTCCACCCGCTTCCCCGCCGCTGTCGACGTCGCCCTCCAGGAAGCCGGCTGGCAACCGGGCCGCTGGGACATAAAGCAGGCCGAGCACTGGGCCGACACCCTGCGCGCCCACACCTCCCCCGCCGGCCACCGCCACACCGTCTTCGCCGCCGCCGTCGAAGCCTGGGCGGAATTCGGCGGGCTGACCATCACCGGCACCGGCCCCGGCCGCCACATCGCCCCCACCCCCTTCACCGTCGACCCCCTCCACGGCCTCCACCTCGCCCGTACGCTCGGCGATCTCGGCCGCGCCCTGGACACCGACGTCGCCCCCCTCGGCCAGGAAGAGATCCCCGACGCCCACGGCGGCACCCCCACCGCCCAGGCCGTCCTCGCCATCGACGCCCAGGGCCGCATCTACAGCCTCGACCACACCGGCGACTGGTACCTCGGCCCCGACCTCGACACGGCCCTGAGCACCCTCGTCCTGGGCACCCGACCCGCCCGCCTGGGCGTCGCGGCTCAGGGCTGACACAGGGCTGAACGCAGGGCTGACACCGCGCGGGGCATCCAACCACCGGCCGAAGCGGCCCCGGACCGGGCCGACTCCCCCGGCCATACGGAACGGGCCCAGCGGCCCACGCCCACCGCCGACCGGCACCCCCACCCGGCACAGCCGCCGCGGCCCCCGCCTCACCCGCCGACCGCAGCCGCCCCCACCGGCACCACCGCCGACACCCGGAAGCCCCCCGCCTCCGTCGGCCCCGACACGAACACGCCCCCCAGAGCGGTCACCCGCTCCCGCATCCCCACCAGGCCATTGCCCCCACTGGGCAACCCCGCATCCGCCGCCCCCCGCTCCGAGGGACCGTTCTCCACCTGCACCGCCACCTCGTCGCCCCGATGCGCCAGCCGCACCCGCGCCCGCGCGCCCGGCGCATGCTTGTGCACATTCGTCAGCGCCTCCTGCACCACCCGGTACACGGTCTGCTCCACCCCCGCCGCATACGACCGCCCCGCCGTGGCACCACCCGCCCCCTCGACCGACAGCACCACCGCCATACCGGCCGCTCGCGACTGCCCCACCAGATCCGCCAGCTCGGCCAGCGACGGCCCGTCACCGTCCCCCTCCGCAGACCCCGCCCCCGCCTCCGGCTCCGCCCGACGAGCCGCCTCACTCGCCACCGCGGCCAACCGCTCCGGCTCATCCGACCCCGCCGAACCGCGCGCCGGGGCCGCCCCCTCCGCCGTACGCAAAACCCCCAACATCTCGCGCAACTCCGTCAGCGCCTGCCGCCCCATGTCCCCCACCAGCGCGGCATTCTTCGACGCCTTCTCCGGATCCTTCAGCGCCACCGCCTGCAACGCCGCCGCATGCACCACCATCAAGCTCACCCGGTGCGCCACCACGTCGTGCATCTCGCGCGCAATCCGCGTCCGCTCCTCGTTACGAGCCCACTCCGCCCGCTCCTCGGCCCGGTCCGCCAGCAACGACAGCTCGCGCTCCAGACCGTCCGCGCGCTCCCGCAGGCTCTCCACCAGCCGCCGCCGCGCCCCGATGTACAGGCCCCACAGCACCGGCGGAGCCGTCATCACCAGCCCCACCGCAACGGCCATCACCGGCACGAACCACACCGGCGGATGGAAGGTCCCCTCCCGCGCCACGTCCTGCTGCATGCTGACGTAGGTCGTCACCAGCGTCCCGACCACCGTCATCCCGGCCAGCAACGCGGTGATCCGCCGCGGCACATCCGACGCCGCCAGCGTGTACAGCCCCACCACGCCCAGCAGCGCACCCATCTCCGCCGGCATCACCGCAATCGACGCCAGCACCACCACCACGGGCCACCGACGCCGCACCAGCAACACCGGCCCCACGACCAGGCCGAGCGCCATCCCGACCCACTCCGGCAGCCCCGCCCCATGCGCAAACGGCACGCCCTCGACGACGCACTCCACCGTCGACAGCGCCGCCAGCACCACATCCAGCACGGCGCTACGCCGCCGCGCCCACCACCACGGCCCGTCCCCGGGCGCTCCCCGCGCCCCCGCACTTTCCCTTGCCCCCGTCACGCTCATACCGACCAGCGTACGGGCGCCCACCCCGGCCTCCCCGGCGAGTGCCCCGCCACACGTCAGGCCCATTACATGCCCCTACGGCCTTATATCGGTCGAACCAGCGAATCGCCCGCATTGTCGGCCCTTGCGGCACCGTGACGAAGACCACCCGGCTCACCCGAGACGAGACGTGCCGCGGCCGCCCGGTGATCTACGTGACGCAGAGCGCCGAGCTATACCGTCGCATCGAAGGCTGCTGGTACGGCATAGTGTTGGGTGCCGAGCGGCCAGCCTGACGGAACGTCCGGTTTGGGCTGCCTCGCTATCCCCTGTGGTGTAATTGGCAGCACTGAGGCTTTTGGTGCCTTATGTCCGGGTTCGAGTCCTGGCAGGGGAGCAACCGCCACCACCAGGCAATCTCCGGGTCCTGACCACAAGGTCAGGACCCGCCGTCGTTTCGCCCACCGAACGCCCCGGTATCCTTCGGATGACCACCACCCGAAGTAGCCAAGAAGCCGAAGGGCATCCCCGTGAGCGCCAACCGCCCGGCAGCCGTCGTCGTTCTCGCAGCGGGTGAGGGCACCCGCATGAAGTCGGCGACCCCCAAGGTCCTGCATGCGATCTGCGGCCGCTCCCTCGTGGGGCATGTCGTCGCCGCCTCCCGTGAGCTGGACCCCGAACACCTCGTCGTGGTCGTCGGCCATGCCCGTGAGCAGGTACGGGCGCATCTCGCCGAGGTCGATCCGGCCGTCCGCACCGCCGTGCAGGAGAAGCAGCACGGCACCGGTCACGCCGTGCGCATGGGACTGGAGGAGCTGGCCGCGGACGGCGTCACGCTCGACGGCACGGTCGTCGTCGTGTGCGGTGACACCCCGCTGCTGACCGGCGAGACCCTCAGCCGGCTGAGCGAGACGCACGCGGCCGACAAGAACGCCGTCACCGTCCTGTCCGCCGAGGTGCCGGACGCCACCGGTTACGGGCGGATCGTGCGGGACGAGGTGACGGGCGCCGTCACCGCGATCGTGGAGCACAAGGACGCCAGCGACGCGCAGCGCGCGATCCGGGAGATCAACTCCGGGGTGTTCGCGTTCGACGCGAAGCTGCTGGTGGATGCGCTGGGGAAGGTCCGCACGGACAACAGTCAGGGCGAGGAGTACCTGACCGATGTGCTGGGGATCGTGCGCGCTGCGGGGCACCGGGTGGGTGCGGCCGTGGCGGGTGACCACCGGGAGATCCTGGGGATCAACAACCGGGTGCAGCTGGCCGAGGCGCGTCGGCTGCTGAACGAGCGGTTGCTGGAGCGGGCGATGCTGGCCGGCGTGACGGTGGTGGATCCGGCGTCGACGTGGGTGGACGTGTCGGTGGAGTTCGAGGCGGATGCGGTGGTGCATCCGGGGACGCAGCTGCTCGGGGCCACGCGTATCAGCACCGGCGCGGAGGTCGGGCCGCATTCGCGGATCACGGACACGGTCGTCGGCGCGGGCGCCGTGGCGTCCTTCACGGTGGCCGAGGGCGCGCGGATCGGGGACGGCGCGAATGTCGGGCCGTATGCGTATCTGCGTCCGGGTACGGATCTTGGCGCGAAGTCGAAGGCCGGGACGTATGTGGAGATGAAGAACGCGTCGATCGGGGAAGGTACGAAGGTGCCGCATCTCTCTTATGTGGGGGATGCGACGATCGGCGAGTACACCAACATCGGTGCGGCGAGCGTCTTTGTGAATTACGACGGCGAGGCGAAGCACCACACGACCGTCGGTTCGCATTGCAAGACGGGGTCGGACAACATGTTTGTGGCTCCGGTCACGATCGGGGACGGCGCTTATACGGCGGCCGGCTCGGTCATTACCAAGGATGTGCCCCCGGGTTCGCTGGCGGTCGCGCGTGGCCAGCAGCGGAATATCGAGGGTTGGGTCGCGCGTAAGCGGCCCGGAAGTGCCGCCGCGCAGGCTGCTGCGGCTGCTCGCCAGGAGTCCGAGGGCGAGCGTTGATCGTGCTGGGGGTGCGCCGTGCGGGGCGTACCGTGATGAGCGCACGCAAACTGTGATTCGAGGAGATTTGCTGTGACCGGGATCAAGACGACCGGCGAGAAGAAGCTGATGCTCTTCTCCGGCCGCGCCCACCCCGAGCTGGCCGAGGAGGTCGCGCACCAGCTGGGCGTGGGCCTGGTCCCGACGAAGGCGTTCGACTTCGCCAATGGTGAGATCTAT
The DNA here is from genome assembly GCF_002082195.1 of Streptomyces gilvosporeus. Taxonomy (GTDB): domain Bacteria; phylum Actinomycetota; class Actinomycetes; order Streptomycetales; family Streptomycetaceae; genus Streptomyces; species Streptomyces gilvosporeus. Next base: position 3,938,591 of record NZ_CP020569.1, read on the forward strand.
GTGCGCTATCAGGAGTCGGCGCGCGGTGCGGACTGCTTTTTGATTCAGAGCCACACGGCTCCGATCAATAAGTGGATCATGGAGCAGCTGATCATGATTGATGCGCTGAAGCGGGCTTCGGCTCGTAGCATCACCGTGGTCGTGCCGTTCTACGGTTATGCGCGTCAGGACAAGAAGCACCGTGGCCGGGAGCCGATTTCGGCGCGGCTGATCGCGGATTTGATGAAGACCGCGGGTGCGGACCGTGTGGTGACGGTGGATCTGCACACGGACCAGATCATGGGCTTCTTCGACGGCCCGGTGGATCACCTTTTCGCGCTGCCGGTTCTTGCGGATTACGTGGGCGCGAAGGTCGACCGGGAGAAGCTGACGGTGGTTTCGCCGGACGCCGGCCGGGTTCGGGTCGCGGACCGCTGGTGCGACCGTCTGGGTGCGCCGCTGGCGATTGTGCACAAGCGGCGTGACAAGGACGTGGCGAACCAGGTCACCGTGCATGAGGTGGTCGGCGATGTGAAGGACCGGGTGTGTGTCCTGGTCGACGACATGATCGACACCGGCGGCACGATTTGCGCGGCCGCCGACGCGCTGTTCGCGAATGGTGCGGCGGATGTCATCGTGACGGCGACGCACGGTGTGCTGTCGGGTCCGGCCGCCGACCGGCTGAAGAATTCGAAGGTGAGCGAGTTCGTGTTCACGAATACGCTGCCGACGCCTTCGGAGCTGGAGCTGGACAAGATCACGGTGCTGTCGATGGCACCGACGATTGCGCGGGCGATCCGTGAGGTGTTCGAGGACGGTTCGGTGACGAGCCTGTTCGAGGAGCAGTAGTCGCGCGATCGCCGTCGGGTGATCACCCGTATCCGGAGGATGCGGTAGATCGACTTTGGGGCGGCCTTCCCGCCGGGTAGACTCATGGGGTTGCTCGGCGAGGGAGGCCGCCCTTTTGTGGTGGCTGTCCGTTATCGACGCGCTCTTCGTAGCAGGTCTGTCGTGGGCCGGGTGACGCCCGACGGATGTTTCTTTAGTTACGAGGAGTGCAGTTATGGCTGAGGTCAAGCTCGCCGCTGAGGTTCGTTCCCACTTCGGTAAGGGCGCTGCCCGCCAGACCCGTCGCGAGAACAAGGTTCCCGCGGTTGTCTACGGTCACGGCGCGGACCCGAAGCACGTCGCGATCGACAGCCACGCGCTGATGATGGCCCTGAAGACCCCGAACGTGCTGATCCGCCTGGAGCTGGACGGCGACAGCGAGCTGGTGATCCCGAAGGCCGTGCAGCGTGAGGCCATTCGCGGCTTCCTGGTGCACGTGGACTTCCTGGCCGTCAAGAAGGGCGAGAAGGTCACCGTCGAGGTGCCGATCGTGACCGAGGGCGAGCTGGCCCCGGGCGGCAACCTGCTCGAGCACGTGCTGAACACCCTGCCGATCGAGGCCGAGGCCACCCACCTGCCCGAGTCGGTCACGGTGTCGATCGCCGGTCTGGACTCCGGCGCGTCGGTGCTGGCCAAGGACGTCGTGCTGCCGGCCGGTTCGTCGCTGGCCGTCGAGGAGGACGCGGTCGTGCTCCAGGTCGTCGCGGCGCAGGCCGAGGCGCCGGCCGAGGAGGCCGCCGAGGGCGAGGCCGCGGCCGAGGCCTGATCCTCGGGTTCACCGGGATACTTCTGTGACCGTCGTTCCGCGCTTGTCGGCGCGGGGCGGCGGTCACGTCGTTGAGGGAGAGGCAGATGACGGATACGGGTGTGGGTGCGGACGGTCCCTGGCTGATTGTGGGCCTGGGGAATCCGGGTTCGGAGTACGCGGGTAATCGGCACAATGTCGGTTTCATGGTCGCGGATCTTCTGGCGGAGCGGATGGGCGGCCGTTTCAAGGCGCACAAGGCGCGGGCGCAGGTGGTGGAGGGGCGCATCGGTCCGATGGGTCCGGCCAGTTGCCGGGTGGTCGTGGCGAAGCCGATGTCGTTCATGAATCTGTCGGGGGGTCCGACGACGGCATTGCGGGATTTCTACAAGGTGCCGACCGCCCGCCTCATTGCCGTGCACGACGAGCTGGATATTGATTACGGTGCGCTGCGGCTGAAGCTGGGCGGTGGCGACAACGGCCATAACGGTCTGAAGTCGATCACGAAGTCGCTGGGGGCGGAGTATCACCGGGTGCGCTTCGGGATCGGGCGTCCTCCGGGGCGGATGCCGGTTGCGGATTTCGTGTTGAAGGATTTCTCGTCGGCGGAGCGCAAGGAGCTGGCGTATTTCGTGGACCGGGCGGCGGATGCGGTGGAGGCATTGGTCGTGGAGGGGCTGGAGCGGGCGCAGGGGACGTACAACTCGTAATCGGGTCGGCCGACTCGTCATCGGGTCGGCGCGTTCGGGTCGGCGAAGGGGACGGTTCGGGGCAGGGGCTGACGAACCGTACGCGCGAGGTTGACCGGGGGCGGGAGATGGCCAAGGATCGCCGCCATGCCCAAGAGCAGTACGCGCACCAGTTCGGTCAGACGTAGTCGCACCCGTCGGATGGGGGAACGCGCCGTTGGGGCGTTGCTTGTCGCCAGGATCGGACTGATGGGGCTGCTGGCGCTGCTGTTGCTGGTGGCGGGTGTGTGGACGTCGTGGAACACGGCGCAGTACGCGATGCTCGTCAAGGCGCGCGAGCGCGGCACGATGACGGTGAAGACCTGCCAGGGCAAGCAGTGCACGGGTCCGTATGTGCCGACGGCGGGGGACGGCAAGCCGCGGCCGAAGGTGTCGATTGCGCAGGCGGCGGCGCCGAAGAAGGGTGAGCGGGTCGAGGTGACGCTCGAACCGGGCACGACCCATGCGGTGCGGACCGGGTTGGCGGGGATCCTGCATGCCTGGGTGCCGTTTGCGGGGTCGTTGTTGCTGGCGGCGCTGGTGGTGGCCGGGGGGATGCGGCTGCGGCGCACGGCGTGGGTGATGGGCTTGTTCGGGGCGGTGTTGTTGGGGGCGGCGTTCGCCGCGATGTAGGGCGCGTACGGATACGGCGGCGGCCCGCCTCTCGCTCGGTGCGAGGGGCGGGCCGCCGCCGTGTGTGCGCCGTGCGGGTCAGCCGGTGTTGCGCAGGCCGGCGGCGACGCCGTTGACGGTGAGGAGCAGGGCGCGCGAGAGCACCGGGTCGGCCTCTTCTCCTCGGGCGGCGGCCTCGCGCTGGCGGTGCAGCAGGGAGACCTGGAGGTAGGAGATCGGGTCGAGGTAGGCGTCGCGGATGTGGAAGGTCTGCTTGAGGACGGGGTTGGAGTCGAGCAGTTCCTTCTCGCCCGTGATGCGCAGGACTTCCTGGACGGTCAGCTCGTGCTCGGCCTTGATGAGGTCGAAGACGTGCTTGAGCTCGTCGGGGACGAGGGTGTCGACGTAGTGCTGGGCGATGCGCAGATCGGTCTTGGCAAGCGTCATCTCGACGTTGGACAGGAAGTTGCGGAAGAAGTGCCAGTGCGCGTGCATTTCGTCCAGGACGCTGTCGAGTCCGGCTTCGCGGGCGGCCTTGAGGCCGGTGCCGACGCCGTACCAGCCGGGGACGATCTGGCGGGACTGGGTCCAGCCGAAGACCCAGGGGATGGCGCGCAGTCCGTCGAGTCCGGCGCCGGAGTCGGGGCGGCGGGAGGGGCGCGAGCCGAGGTGGAGTTCGGCGAGCTGGTCGACGGGGGTGGAGGCGAAGAAGTACGCGGGCAGGTCCGGGTCTTCGACCAGGCGGCGGTAGGAGCCGTGGGCGGCCTCGGAGACGGTCTCCATGGCGGCGTCCCAGCGGGCGAGGGCCTCGTCGGACTGGCGGGGGGCGGTGTGCAGGGCGGATGCCTGGAGGGTGGCCGCGACGGTCAGTTCCAGGTTTTCGCGGGCCAGCGAGGGCACCAGGTACTTGTCGGAGATGACCTCGCCCTGTTCGGTCACCTTGATCTCGCCTTCGAGGGTGCCGTAGGGCTGGGCGAGGATGGCGTCGTGGGAGGGGCCGCCGCCGCGGCCGACGGTGCCGCCGCGGCCGTGGAAGAGGCGCAGCCGTACGCCGTGCCGGTGGGCGACGTCGCGCAGCAGGCGCTGGGCGCGGTGGATTTCCCACTGGCTGGTGGTGATGCCGCCGAACTTGGAGGAGTCGGAGTAGCCGAGCATGACCTCCTGGACGTCGCCGCGCAGGGCGACCAGGCGGCGGTAGGACGGGTCGGAGAGCATCTCGTCGAGCAGCTGGTCGGCGATCTTCAGCTCGTCCGTGGTCTCCAGCAGCGGGACGATGCCGATCTTGGCCCAGCCGGCGTGCAGGTCGATGAGCCCGGCCTCGCGGGCCAGGACGGCGGCGGCGAAGACGTCGTCGGAGCCCTGGCACATGGAGATGATGTACGACTCGATGACCTCGGGGCCGAAGGTCTTCTTGGCCTTGAGGATGGTGCGGAACACGCCGAGGGTCTTGGCGCCGGCCTCGTCGAGGGGGGCCGGGGTGGGGGCCAGGGGGCGGCGGGAGCGCAGTTCCTTGGCGAGGAGCTTGCGGCGGTAGTCGCGCGGCATGTCGACATAGCGCCAGGACTCTTCGCCGAGGCGGTCGAAGAGCTGGCCGAGGGCCTGGTGGTGGGCGTCGGCGTGCTCGCGGACGTCCATGGTGGCGAGCTGGAGGCCGAAGGCGGCGATGGTGCGCAGGGTGCGCTCCAGGCGGCCGTCGGCGACCAGGCCGCCGCGGTGTGCGCGCAGCGAGGTCTGGATGAGGGCCAGGTCGTCGAGGAGTTCGGCGGTGCCCAGGTAGTCGCGGCCGGGTACGTGGGGGGTGTCGCCGGCGAGGCGTTCGCGGGTGTTGAGGAGCTTTTGCCGGATGCAGGTGGCCTTGAGGCGGTACGGCTCCTCGGCGTTGAGGCGCTTGTAGCGGGGGCTGAACTCGGGCAGCAGGTCCAGGTCCCGCTTGAGGGAGTCGAGCAGCTCCTGGGTGGCTCCGCAGTTGCGGATGGAGTTCGACAGGGCGCCGCGCAGCTCGTCGATGTGCTCCAAGGCGTCGGTGATGCCGTGCTCGTGCTGGAGGATCAGGACGTCCCAGGTGACCTGCGGGGTGACGTTGGGGTTGCCGTCGCGGTCGCCGCCGATCCAGGTGCCGAACGTCAGTGGGCGGGTGCCGGCGGGCAGCTCGGTGCCGGCGCGCTCCAGTTCGGCGGCGAGGTCTTCGAGGACGTCGCCGACGGCGCCGCGGCCGAGCTCGTCGAGGTAGTAGATGGCGTTGCGGGCCTCGTCGGTGGGCTCCGGGCGGGCCACGCGCAGCTCGTCGGTCTGCCAGATGAGGTCGATGTTCTCCGCGAGGCGCAGGTCGGTGCGGCGGATGTCGGTGGCGTCGGGGTGGTCCAGCAGCTCGGCGACCTTGCGCAGCTTGGTCAGCACGGAGCGGCGGGCGGCCTCGGTGGGGTGGGCGGTGAAGACGGGTCGTACGCCGAGGTTGGCGGCGGTCTGGCGCAGGTGCTCGGGATCGGCGTCCTTGAGCATGTCGGCGGTGCGGGCCAGGATGCCGCCCTCGGCGGCGCGCCGGGCGCGCAGCTCGCGGCCGCGGTGGACCTGCTCGGTGACATTGGCGAGGTGGAAGTAGGTGGAGAAGGCCCGCACCAGCTTGGTGGCGGTGGCCAGGTCGGTCTCGCCCAGGAGCCGGGCGGCGGCCTCGCCGTCGGACCGGGTCAGGGCCCGTACGCGCTCGACCAGGTCCAGCAGCTCGTGGCCTTCCTGGCGGACGAGGGTCTCGCCGAGGAGGTCGCCGAGGCGGCGGATATCGGCGCGCAGGGCGGTGTGGTCGCTGGCCGCGTCGTCCGTGGGGGTGGTTACGGACGGGGCGGCGTTGTCGGCACTGCTCACAGGTGCGGCTCCTTGCAGCGGTCTAGGCGGGGCGTCGCGGCCGGGTCCGTCTCGTGGGCGGTGGCGGGCGACGATGCCGTCTGGGCTTGCGGGCGGGTGCGGACCGCGCTGTCCGAACGACCCCAGGATAGGTCTCCCCGATTTCGACGGATCACACCGTCCGACTGCTGGGCAGTGCGTGCGGCGTGTGAGGGCGAGGCGCCTGTCACGGCCTTGCCCGGGACGGTCGCGCTGCCATACTTACGAAACCGTAGGTTACGGTCCCGTAGCCGCCGCACACCCCCAGCTCCGGGAGTGATCTTGCTCCCCGAGTTCCCCGAGCCCCCGAGACCCCCGCCGAGGGACATCACATGACCGCTGGTCCGGACACCGCCGAAGAGTCACCGATTTCCACCGTTTCGCCGCTGCCGTCGGCGACGCTGGGCGGCGACAGCAAGCGCTCGCTCGAACAGATCACCCTGCTGCTCTTCATCACCGTCCCGTTCCTGGCCCTGGTGGCCGCGGTGCCCCTGGCGTGGGGCTGGGGCGTGAGCTGGCTCGATCTGGGTCTGATGGTGGCGATGTACTTCATCGGCTGCCACGGCATCACCATCGGCTTCCACCGCTATTTCACCCATGGCGCCTTCAAGGCGAAGCGTCCGCTGCGCATCGCGCTGGCGATCATGGGGTCGCTCGCCGTGGAGGGGCCCCTGGTCCGCTGGGTCGCCGACCACCGCAGGCATCACAAGTTCTCCGACGCCGAGGGCGATCCGCATTCGCCCTGGCGCTACGGCGAGACCGTCCCGGCGCTGCTCAAGGGGCTGTGGTGGGCCCATGTGGGCTGGATGTTCGACCAGGAGCAGACCTCGCAGCACAAGTACGCGCCGGATCTGATCAAGGACCCCGCCCTGCGCGCGATCTCCCGCCAGTTCGCGCTGTGGACGACGGTCTCGCTGGTGATTCCGCCGCTGGTCGGCGGGCTGGCCACCTGGTCCTGGCAGGGGGCCCTGACGGCGTTCTTCTGGGGATCGCTGGTTCGCGTGGCGCTGCTGCACCACGTCACCTGGTCGATCAACTCCATCTGCCACGCGGTCGGCAAGCGGCCGTTCAAATCGCGTGATCGCTCCGGCAACGTGTGGTGGCTCGCCGTCCTCTCCTGCGGCGAGTCCTGGCACAACCTGCACCACGCCGACCCGACGTGTGCACGTCATGGCGTGCTGCGCGGCCAGCTCGACTCCAGCGCGCGGCTGATCCGCTGGTGCGAGCGGGCGGGCTGGGCCTACGACGTGCGCTGGCCGAACGCCTCGCGGCTGGATGCGCGGCTCCTGAAATAGGCGGGTGCCCGCTGGGGGTACCCCCCGGCGGTAGCGGGGGAAGGCATGATTGACGAGTGGCGATCGACGACAGCAGCACAGACAGCAGCAAGGGCAAGGACCGGCATACCCCGTCCGCGGGCAGCCGGCGGGCCCGCAGGGTGCGGATGACCGGCGCCGAGCGCCGTGAGCAGCTGCTGGACATCGGTCGCACACTCTTCGCCGAGCGCGGCTTCGAAGGCACCTCGGTGGAGGAGATCGCCGCGAAGGCGGGCGTGTCCAAACCGGTCGTCTACGAGCACTTCGGCGGCAAGGAGGGCCTGTACGCGGTGGTCGTGGACCGCGAGATGCGCCAGCTGCTCGACATGGTGACCGGCGCGCTGACCGCCGGCCACCCCCGTGAGCTCCTCGAACAGGCCGCGTTCGCGCTCCTCGACTACATCGAGAGGTATACGGACGGCTTCCGCATCCTGGTCCGCGACTCCCCCGTCGCCCAGTCGACCGGCACCTTCGCGTCCCTGATCAGCGATATCGCCACCCAGGTCGAGGACATCCTCGGCCTGGAGTTCAAGGCCCGCGGTTTCGATCCCAAACTGGCCCCCCTCTACGCCCAGGCCCTGGTCGGCATGGTCGCCCTGACCGGCCAGTGGTGGCTCAACGCCCGCAAGCCGAAGAAGGCCGAGGTCGCCGCCCACCTGGTCAATCTGGCCTGGCACGGGCTGGACGGGCTGGAGGCGAAGCCGCGGCTGATAGGGCACCGGAAGGCGTGAGGCGGGGGTGCGCCGGGCCGGCCTCGCACCGGAAGCCGCGGCGGGCGTAGGCGGTCGAGGCCGGCGTTCACGGCGCGTCGCTCCCCGCAGACGTCATTCCCTGGCCTTGCGGGCCACCGCGAAGATACGGCGGAACGGGAAGACCGTGCCGTGGCGGCCGGGCGGATAGGCCGCGCGCAGCAGATCGCGGAATTCGGCGAGGAAGGCGTCACGGGCCGCCGGGTCGTCGTCCAGGACGGTCAGTACCGGGCGCAGGGCGGTGCCCTTGACCCAGTCCAGGACGGGGTCCTCGCCCTGGAGGAGCTGGACGTAGGTGGTCTCCCACACGTCGGCGGTGCAGCCGAGGTCCGTGAGGCGTTCGAGGTACTCGGCCGGTTCGAGGATGTGGACGAAGCGGCGGCCGTGGGTGGTCAGGCGCTCGCGCCAGTGCGGGGCGTCGCACAGCTCGCCCAGGAGTGCGTGGCTGGGCGAGGTGAAGTTGCCCGGGACCTGGAAGGCGAGGGTGCCGCCGGGGGGCAGGGCGTCGATCCAGCGGGGAAGGGATTGCGGGTGGTTGGGGACCCATTGGAGTGCCGCGTTGGAGACGATCAGGTCGTACGGCTCGTCCGGGGTCCAGTCGGTGGCGTCCGCCGGCGCGAAGTCGATCAGCCCGCCGCCCTGGGTCGGGCCCGCGTAGGTCTTGGCCTCGCTGAGCATCTCGGGCGAGTTGTCGAACCCGGTGATGTGCGCATCGGGCCAGCGGTCGGCGAGCTGGGCGGTGACGTTCCCGGGACCGCATCCGAGGTCGGCGATACGGGCGGGGCCCGTGTGCCGGGGGAGTTCGGGTATGCGGTTGAGCAGATCACGGAACGGGCGGGTGCGGTGCCCGGAGTGGTGAAGATACTGCTGCGGATCCCAGGTTGGTGCGTCGTGCATGTTCGAAACCCCTTTGCTGGTGCAGGGCTGGCACTGTGCTCACCAACGATTGGTTCTGGCCAACGCTGATGGAGCGAGCTTCGGGCCGACGATGCCCAATAGTCCATCCAAATATATCTCGAGGCCGAGATACTCGATCCCGAGAAGCTTGATATCAAGATACTTTACACCAAGAGACTTCACATCGACAGACCCCTTACACTGATCGCCATGGAGGACGAGGTCGACCGACTGGTCGCAGCATGGCGCCGCGAGCGCCCGGACCTCGACGTGGAACCGCTAGAGGTCCTCAGCCGGGTCTCCCGGCTGGCCCGGCACCTCGACCGGGCCCGGCGGATCGCCTTCGCCGAGGTGGGGCTGGAGCCCTGGGAGTTCGATGTGCTGACCGCCCTGCGGCGGGCCGGCGCGCCGTATCAGCTCTCGCCCGGCGCGCTGCTCACCCAGACCCTGGTCACCTCCGGCACGATGACCAACCGCATCGACCGGCTCGCCAAGAAGGACCTCGTCGAGCGCCTCCCCGACCCCAGCGACCGGCGCGGCGTGCTGGTCCGCCTGACCGCCGAGGGCCGCGACAAGGCCGACCAGTCGCTGGCCGGACTGCTGGCGCAGGAGCGGGCCATCCTGGCCGAGTTGTCGCGCCAGCAGCGGCATGAACTGGCCGGTCTGCTGCGCCGGCTGACGGGGCCTTTCGACAACATCCCGGGGTGAGCGCGCAGGGCGACGGCACCCACCGCCCGCCCGGCCGAGTCGTGTCGCCCCTGGGGTGACACCCGCTACGCGCCCCCTTGCCCCCGCTCCCCCGCCGGGCCAGGATGCGCGCCATGAGCCAGCAGCACGCACCGTACCCGGCGGGCGGCAGCCACGGCGGCGCCCGCTTCACCGGCCGGACGGTCCTGGTGACCGGGGCCGCCGCCGGGATCGGGGCGGCGACCGCCCACCGGCTGGCGGCCGAAGGGGCCGCCGTCCTGCTGCTGGACATCGACGACGAGCGCGGGGAGCACACCGCCCGCCGCATCCGGGCGGCCGGCGGACGGGCCTCGTACGAACACTGCGACGTGGCGGCGGAGGACGACTGGCGGCGCGCCGTCCAGGCGGCGCGGCGGCGGTACGGGCCGGTGGACGGGCTGGTCAGCAACGCCTTCGTGCCGTACGTCGCGGCGGCCGAGCACACCACGCTCGCGGACTGGGAGCGACAGCTGGCGGTGAACCTGACGGGCTCGTTCCTGGGGGTGCGCACCGCGCTGGAGGATCTGCGGGCGCGGCAGGGCGCGGTGGTGCTCACCTCGTCCGTGCACGCCCTGATCGGGCTTCCCGGGCGCCCCGCGTACGCCGCGTCCAAGGCCGGACTGACCGGGCTGGGGCGGCAGTTGGCCGTGGAGTACGGGCCCGAGGTGCGGGTCAACAGCGTGCTGCCGGGGCCGGTGCTGACCGCCGCGTGGGACGGCATCGGCGAGGCGGCGCGGCGGGCCAGCGCCGGGGAGACCGCGGCGGGGCGGCTGGGGCGGCCCGAGGAGGTCGCGGCGGCGATCGCGTTCCTGCTCTCCGCGGAGGCGTCCTTCGTCACCGGGGCGAGCCTCGTCGTCGACGGCGGCTGGAGCGTGTACAAGAACTCGAGTTGAAACGGGACAGCGAGAACCGAACTGCGACCCTGGGGGTCCGATGCGCGGCATTCACTTCGGCGGCGACTACAACCCCGAGCAGTGGCCCGAGGAGGTGTGGGCCGAGGATCTGAAGCTGATGAAGGCGGCCCAGGTCACCATGGTCACCGCCGGGATCTTCTCCTGGGCCAAGGTCGAACCCCGCCCGGGGGAATGGGACTTCGGGTGGTTCGACCGGGTGCTGGACGGGCTGGCGCGGGCCGGTATCGCGGTCTGCCTGGCCACGATGACCGCCTCGCCGCCGCCCTGGCTGAGCCGCGCCCATCCCGAGATCCTGCCCGAGGGCCCCGACGGGCAGCGCCGCTGGCCCGGCGGCCGGCAGCACTACTGCCCCTCCAGCCCCGTCTACCGGGCGCACGCCGTCCGTCTGGTCGAACAGCTGGCCGCCCGCTATGCGGGTCACCCGGCGCTGGCCATGTGGCATGTGGGCAACGAGTACGGATGCCACACCCGGCAGTGCTTCTGCGAGGTGTCGGCCGGCGACTTCCGGCGGTGGCTGCGGGAGCGCTACGGCAGCATCGAGGCGCTGAACGAGGCGTGGTCGACGGCCTTCTGGTCGCAGGGGTACGGGGACTTCGACGAGGTGCTGCCGCCGCGGACCGCGCCCACCTTCCCCAATCCCGCCCAGCAGCTGGACTATCTGCGGTTCTCCGATGCGGCGCTGCGGGACTGCTATCTGGCGGAGAAGGAGGTGCTGGAGCGGCTGACGCCCGGGGTGCCGGTCACCACCAATCTGATGCCGCAGCACAAGCCGGTCGACGCGTTCGCCTGGTCCGCGCACATGGACGTCATGGCGCTGGACTTCTACCAGGACCCGTATGCGCCCGACGACCACATCCGGGCGGGCTACGTCTTCGATCTGATGCGCTCGGCGCGGGACGGCCAGCCCTGGCTGCTGCTGGAGCAGGCGCCGAGCGCCGTCAACTGGCGGCCGCGCAACGGGCCCAAGCCGCCCGGGGCGATGCGGCTGTGGAGCTGGCAGGCCGTCGCCCAGGGGGCGGATGCGGTGCTGTTCTTCCAGTGGCGGCAGTCGCTGGGCGGGGCGGAGAAGTTCCATTCGGCGATGCTGCCGCACGGCGGGACCGACACCCGTATCCATCGTGAAGTGACGGCGCTGGGGCGGGAGTTGGCGTCGCTGCCGGAGATCGCGGGGACGCGGTCGCGGGCCGAGGTGGCGCTGCTGGCGGACTGGCACAGCTGGTGGGCGCTGGAGGTGGACTCCAAACCGTCGACGGCGCTGAACCACTCGGCGATCGCCCTCGCCCACTACCGGCCGCTCTTCGAGGCGAACGTGCCCTGCGACATCGTCCCGCCGCAGCGGGAGCTGACCGGGTACCGGCTGGTGGTCGTCCCCAATCTGTATCTGCTCACGGCGCGGGACGCCGAGCGGCTGGCCGCGTATGTGCGCGGCGGCGGGCAGCTGGTGGTGTCGTTCTTCTCGGGGATCGTCGACGAGCACGACCGGGTGCATCCCGGCGGCTACCCGGCGCCGCTGCGGGAGCTGCTGGGGCTGCGGGTGGAGGAGTTCTGGCCGCTGGAGGCGGGCCGTACGGTCGCCGTCGGGGGCGGGGACGGTCAGTACACCGGGGCGGGCGATCTGTGGTCGGAGGCCATCGATCTGGAGGGCGCGCGGGCGCTGGCGTCGTTCACGGAGGGGGAGCTGGCGGGTCGGCCCGCGGTGACCCGGCACGCCTACGGGCGGGGCGCGGCCTGGTACGTCGCCACGCGGCTCGAACCGCGGCTGATGCGGGCGCTGCTGGACGCCGTACGGGCCGCGGCCGGGGTGGCGCCCGTTCTGCCGGGGCTGCCGGACGGGGTCCAGGCGACGGTGCGCGAGGACCCCGAGGGGCGCTACGGGCGGTTCACGTTCCTGCTGAACCATCGGACCGAGCCGGTCGAGGTCGCGCTGCCCGTCCCGCTGGCGGATGCGCTGGCGGACACCCCCGAGGCCGCGGCCGAGCCCGCCGAGCGGATCACCCTGACCGGGCGGGGCGTGGCCGTCCTGACGGAACCGGGGCCGGGCGCCTGAGCCCTGTCCCGGAGCCGGGCGTCCAGGGCCTGTCCCCGGGCGCCCTGTCGGCCTAGCGCGCCCCCACCGGGGCGCCCAACGGCGCGGCCGCCTGCTCGATCTCCGCCGGGCCCACCCCGGCCCGGCGGGCCAGCGCCACGGCCGCGAGGGTGGAGTGCACCCCGAGCTTGCCGAGCACGTTCTGCATATGGGTGCGGACGGTGTGCGGGGAGAGGAACAGCCGCTCGGCGACGGCCTTGCGGCCCAGGCCCGCCACCATGCAGCGCAGGACCTCGCGCTCGCGCGGGGTGAGCGTCTCCACCAGCCGTTCGCTCTCCGTACGGTGCCGGCGGGCCGCGGTCAGCTCGCGCAGGACGCCGGTCAGCAGGGCGGGCGGAAGATGCGTTTCATCACGCAGCACGCCGCGGACGACGGCGAGCAGCCGGGAGAGCGAGCAGTCCTTGGCGACCCAGCCCGAGGCGCCGGCCTGGAGGGCGGCGGCCGCGCGGCGCGGATCGTCGCGCTCGGCGAGGACGACCGTACGGACGTACGGATGGCTGGTGCGCAGGCCGGAGACGAGCGCTATACCGGCCGCGGGCGCGGGGCGCGGGGCGCCGTCCCGGCGGGCCGTCGGCTGCGGCGGCACCGCCGGCAGCGGCGCGACGGCGGCCAGTTCGGCGTCGGCGAGCACCACGTCGAAGCGGCGGCCCTCGGCGGCGGCGCGCTCCAGATTGCGCAGGGCCGCAGGGGCGCTGCCCGCCGCCGCCACGTCCACGTCCTGTTCCGCCGCGAGCGCGGCCGCCAGGGATTCGGCGAAGATGCGGTGGTCGTCGACCACCAGGACCCTGATGCGTTGCACGGAGACCCCCTGTCTCGGTGAACGGACCCTAGCGGGCACGGCGCCCGGATTGAAGATCGCCTCCGCCGCACGGCCGCCGCCGCGCCGACTCGACTACCCCACCCCGGACGCCGTACCCGGCGGTCTCGCCCCCTGATAGGCACCGGCCCCCACCGGCGCGGATCTCAGCATACGGACGGAGCGCGGCGGAGGGGGGCGATTGCCCGAACTGATTCCTACCCGCGGGATTTTTTTCCAGGTTCCGGGCGCCTATGCCAGGCGCCGGGCTCCCGCGCTCGGTACGGCCGGAAAGATGCGGGGGGCGATATGGCCCGCCGCGGCGAACGCCTTGGTGACCGCGGTGCCGATGTGCTCGGCGGCCGTCCGCTCGGCCAGCACGAGGGCCGAACCGCCGAAACCTCCGCCGGTCATCCGGGCGCCCAGCGCGCCCGCCGCGAGGGCCGTGTCGACCGCGAGGTCCAGTTCGGCGCAGGAGATCGCGAAGTCGTCGCGGAGCGAGGCGTGTCCGGCGGTCAGCAGGGGGCCGATCGCGCGGATCTCGCCCGCGTCGAGGCGGGCGATGACCTCTTCGACGCGGTGGTTCTCGGTGACGATATGGCGTACGAGGTCCCGGACGGCGGGGCCGGTGCCGGGGGCGGGGGCGGGGCCGGTGCCCGGCTCGTCGTCGAGCCGGGCCAGTGCCTCGGGAAGGTGCGCGTACGGCACATCGCGCAGGGCGCGCACACCGAGCGCCCGCGCACCGCTCTCACAACCGGCGCGCCGCTGCGCGTATGCGCCGTCCCCCAGTTCGTGTTGGACGCAGGTGTCCACGACGAGCAGCTGGAGCCCCTCCGCCGCCAAATCGAACGGCACTTGACGCCGGGTGAGGTCCCGGGCGTCGAGGAAGAGGGCGTGGCCCTCGGTGCAGCAGGCGGCGGCCGTCTGGTCCATGATTCCGACGGGCACGCCGACGAAGGCGTTCTCGGCGCGCTGGGCGAGGCGGGCCAGACGCGGGCGGTCCAGCCCGAGGCCGTAGAGGTCGTTGAGGGCGAGCGCGGTGACGACCTCCAGGGCGGCGGAGGAGGAGAGGCCGGCGCCGGTGGGCACCGTGCTCTCGTAGTGCACGTCCGCGCCGCCCACCGGCAGTCCGGCCTCCCGCAGGGCCCAGACGATGCCCGCCGGGTAGGCGGCCCAGCCCGCGCCGGGCGCGGGCCGCAGGTCGTCGGTGCGCAGTTCCACGATGCCGCCGTCGGCGCCGCCGGAGTGCAGCCGCAGCATGCCGTCCGGGCGGGCCGAGGCGGCGGCGACCGTGGTGTGCGGCAGGGCGAGCGGCAGCACGAAGCCGTCGTTGTAGTCGGTGTGCTCGCCGATCAGGTTGACCCGGCCGGGCGCCGCCCACAGTCCCTCGGGGGCGGCGCCGTAGACGGCGCGAAACCCTTCGGCCGCCGCTGCCTGCGTCGTGCTCACTCCTCGGTCGCCCTCTCCCGCTGCTGTGCGAACTGCCAGGCGTCGGCGACGATCCCGGCGAGGTCGGCGCGGCTGGGGCGCCAGCCGAGCCGGTCGACGGCGGTCTTGGCGGAGGCCACCAGGACGGCGGGGTCGCCGCCGCGGCGGGGGGCGATGACCTCGGGGATGGGGTGTCCGGTGACCTTGCGGACGGTCTCGATGACCTCGCGCACGGAGAAGCCGTTGCCGTTGCCGAGGTTGCAGATCAGGTGCTCGCCGGGGGTGGCGGCGTCCAGGGCGAGGAGGTGGGCCTCGGCGAGGTCGGCGACGTGGATGTAGTCGCGGATGCAGGTGCCGTCGGGGGTGGGGTAGTCGTCGCCGAAGACGGAGATCGCCTCGCGGCGGCCCTGGGCGACCTGGAGGACGAGCGGGATCAGATGCGATTCGGGGTCGTGGCGCTCGCCGCAGCTGCCGTACGCGCCGGCGACGTTGAAGTAGCGCAGCGAGACGGCGGCCAGGCCGTGGGCGGCGGCCTCCCCGCTGATCATGTGGTCGACGGCGAGCTTGCTGGCGCCGTAGGGGTTGGTCGGCGCGGTGGGCGCGGACTCCGTGATCGGGATCTGCTCGGGCTCGCCGTAGGTGGCCGCGGTGGAGGAGAAGACGAGCCGGCGCACGCCCGCCTCGCGCATGGCGGCCAGCAGCTCCATGGTGCCGCCGACGTTGTTGTCCCAGTACTTCTCGGGCTTGACGACGGACTCGCCGACCTGGGAGAACGCGGCGAAGTGCAGGACGGCGTCGTACGAGGCGTCGAGCCATTTGCCGGCGTCGCGGATATCGCCCTCGACGAAGGCGGCGCCCGCGGGGACGCCCGCACGGAAGCCGGTCGACAGGTTGTCCAGGACGGTGACCTCGTGTCCCGCCTCCAGCAGATGCTGGGCGACGACACTTCCGACGTAACCGGCCCCACCCGTCACCAGGTACTTGCTCATGACTCGCTCGCTACCTCTCGCAGTCGCTCGGCCGCGGCCTCCGGCGGCACATCGTTGATGAACACGTTCATGCCGGATTCGGAACCCGCGAGGAACTTCAGCTTGCCGGAAGTCCGGCGAATGGTGAAAAGCTCGAGGTGAAGGGCGAAGTCAGCGCGCTGCGGGGAGCGCACCGGAGCCTGGTGCCAGGCGGCGATGTACGGCGTCGGCGGCTGCCCGTTTCCGAAGATCCGGTCGAAGCGCCGCAAGACTTCCAGATAGAGCTGTGGGAACTCTGTGCGGGCGGCGTCGTCCAGGGCCGACAGGTCGGGGACGCGCCGCTTGGGGTAGAGGTGCACCTCGTACGGCCAGTGGGCGGCGTACGGGACGAAGGCCACCCAGTGCGCGCCGTCGAGGACGATCCGGCGGCCGTCGGCCAGCTCGTCGGCGACGACGTCGTCGAAGAGGTTGCGGCCGGTGGTCTCGCGGTGGGCGGCCAGGGAGGCGAGCATCCGCTCGGTGCGCGGGGTGACGAAGGGGTAGGCGTAGATCTGGCCGTGCGGATGGCCGAGGGTGACGCCGATCTCGGCGCCGCGGTTCTCGAAGCAGAAGACCTGCTCGACGCCCGGGAGTTGGGAAAGTTCCGCGGTGCGGTCGGTCCATGCGTCGAGGACGAGGGCGGCCTGCTCGTCGGTGAGGTCGGCGAAGGAGGCGTCGTGGTCGGGGGTGAAGCAGACGACCTCGCAGCGGCCGCCGTCGCCGGCGAGGGAGGGGAAGCGGTTCTCGAAGACGGCGACGTCGTAGTCGTCGGCGGGGATCTCCGAGCGCCGCCCCTCGCGCGAGGGGCACAGCGGGCACTCGTCGGCCGGGGGGTGGTAGGTGCGGCCCTGACGGTGCGAGGCGACGGCGACGCGGTCGCCCAGCAGGCGGTCGTGGCGGATCTCGGAGGCGGTGGCGACGGGGTCCAGGGGGCGGGGGTCGGTGGCGTCGCGTACGGCGTCGTCGCGTGCGTCGTAGTAGATCAACTCCCGGCCGTCCGCGAGCCGGGTCGTCGTCTTCTTCACCAAGAGCTCCTCACCCTGTACGGCCTCGCCCTGCACGGCAGACACCACACAGCGACCAAACATAACCAAACACAATGAAGCACAAGTGAACAGACGCGTCAATCTGAGGCCGCACCCGGGGGCGGGCCCGGATCCGGGCCGAAATCTTGCGGTCGAGCGGCCGGACATAGCCCCCTAAACACTCACCAATCCCCTCCACCCCCATCACGATCCAACAACTCAACCGAACAAAACTGTTCAGTTTCTGACCGCCCGCGCGTAGCTTTCTGTGCGTTCCCATCGCTCCCGAGAAGGCGAGCCACGCCATGACCACCCTGGCCGAAGACCTCCGGCTGCCCACCAACGGGCTCGACTACACGCTGCTGGCCCTCTACTTCGTCGTCGTCCTCGGCATAGGTTTCGCGGCCCGGCGCAGCGTGAAGACCAGCCTGGACTTCTTCCTCTCCGGCCGGTCGCTGCCCGCCTGGGTCACCGGCCTCGCCTTCGTCGCGGCCAACCTGGGCGCCACCGAGATCCTCGGCATGGCCGCGACCGGCGCCCAGTACGGCGTCGCCGTCGTGCACTGGTACTGGATCGGCGCCATCCCCGCCATGGTCTTCCTGGGCCTGGTGATGATGCCGTTCTACTACCGCTCCCGGGTCCGCTCGGTCCCCGAGTTCCTGCTCCAGCGGTTCGACAGGTCCGCGCATCTGCTCAGCTCGGTGCTGTTCGCCTTCGCGGCGATACTGATCGCGGGGGTGAACCTCTACGCCCTGTCGATCGTCGTCGAGGCGCTGCTGGGCTGGCCGCAGTGGGTGGCGATCGTCGTGGCGGGCCTGTTCGTCCTCGCGTACATCACCATCGGCGGACTGTCCTCGGCGATCTACAACGAAGTGCTCCAGTTCTTCGTCATCCTCGCCGCGCTCATACCCCTGTGCATCATCGGCCTCAAGCGCGTCGGCGGCTGGGGCGGCCTGAGCCACTCCCTGGAGTCGTCGCACGGCCACAACTTCCTCACCGCCTGGGGCGGTACGGGCATCGGCGACGCCAACCCGCTCGGCGCGAACTGGCTGACGATCATCCTCGGCCTGGGCTTCGTCCTCTCCTTCGGCTACTGGACGACCAACTTCGCCGAGGTGCAGCGCGCACTGTCCGCCAAGAATCTGAGCGCGGCCCAGCGCACCCCGCTGATCGCCGCCTTCCCCAAGATGTTCATCGTCTTCCTGGTGATGATCCCCGGCCTGGTCGCCGCCGTCCTCGTCCCCAAGCTCGGCGGGCCCGGCTCCGGTCTGACGTACAACGACGCGATCCCCTACCTGATGCAGGAGCTGCTGCCCAACGGCGTGCTCGGCATCGCCGTCACCGGGCTGCTCGCGGCCTTCATGGCGGGCATGGCGGCCAACGTCTCGTCCTTCAACACCGTGTTCACGTACGACATCTGGGCGAAGTACGTGAAGACGGACCGCGAGGACGGCTACTACCTGCGCTTCGGCCGCCTCATCACCGCGATCGGCGTGCTGGCCTCGATCGGCACGGCGTTCATCGCCTCGTCCTTCTCCAACATCATGGGCTACCTCCAGACGCTGTTCTCCTTCTTCAACGTCCCGATGTTCGTGGTCTTCATCATCGGCATGTTCTGGAAGCGCGCCTCGATGAAATCGGGCGTCTGGGGCCTGCTCGCCGGTACCACGGCCGCGATGGTCAACTACTTCTGGATCTACAAGCAGGGCATCATCGCCATCCCCACCGACCAGGGCGCCAACTTCGTCTCCGCCATCGTCGGCTTCGTCGCCGGTGCCGTCGTCATGGTCGTCGTCACCCTCTTCACCGCCCCCAAGCCGGAGGCGGAACTCGCGGGCCTGGTCTACGGGACGACCGCCCCCGGCCTGGAGGAACCGCCCGCCGCGGGCGACGACGCCTGGTACCGCAAGCCGGCCCTGCTCGGCTGGGGCGCGCTCGTCCTGGCCGCGGCCTGCTACCTGCCGTACTCCCTCTGACGTGCTCCCCCCGATCTGCTCCGCCCCTCTGCTCCACTCCGCCCTGCTCCACTCCGCCCTGCTCTACTCCCTCTGACGACCGGAGGCGTGAACCTCATGTCCGACCTTCAGCGCGAAGTCTCCGAACTGGAGCGCACATCCGCCACCGCGGCCCGGCTGTTCGACATCCGGCTCATCATCGGCGGCCTGTTCACCGTCTACGGCGTGATCGTCACCGTCGCCGGATTCACCGCGTCCGACGCCGACCTGAAGAAGGCCGAGGACATCAACATCAACCTCTGGACGGGCCTGGGCATGCTCGTCCTCGGCCTCTTCTTCCTGGCCTGGATGAAGTTGCGGCCCGTCATACCGCCTACTGCGGAGGAACTCGCGGCGGCCGAGGAGGCACCGCCGGCGCACTGAGCCGAGGGAGACGGGCGCCCGGCCCGGACCGGCGCGGACGGGTTCGGACGGGCCGGGAGTCCGCTGGCATGGCCATGTAATCGCCAGCGGTTATGGTGCTCCCGCAACATGTCCAGGCGCGCTCCGGCGTGCAATGAAGGCGAAGGTCTCACCGTGTCCGATCTGGGGCGCCTCGTAGCGGGTCGGTACCGGCTGGTGGAGCGGGTGGGCCGCGGCGGCATGGGCACCGTGTGGCGGGCCGAGGACGAGGTGCTCGGCCGGCACGTCGCCGTCAAGAAACTGCACGTCCCGCCACATCTCCAGGACGACGAGATCCGCAAGCTCTACGAGCGCACCCGCCGGGAGGCCCGCAGCGCCGCCCGGATCACCCACCCCAATGTGATCGTGGTGCACGACGTCGTCGATGACGAGGGCCTGCCGTGCATCGTCATGGAGTACATCCCCTCGGTCACCCTGAGCGACGTCCTGAAGCGGCAGGGCGCGCTGCCGGTCGGCGAAGTGGCCCGGATCGGCCGCATCATGGCCGCCGCGCTGCGCGCCGCGCACGCGGCCGGGGTGCTGCACCGGGACGTCAAGCCCGCCAACGTGCTGCTCGGGAACGACGGGCGCATCGTCCTCACCGACTTCGGTATCGCCGTGGAGTCCGGCACCCCGTCGCTGACCAGGACCGGGGAGCTGCTCGGCTCGATCCAGTACCTCGCCCCGGAACGCCTGCGCACCGGCATCGCCGAGCCCGGCCCCGCCTGCGACCTGTGGTCCCTCGGAGCGACGCTGTACCAGGCGGTCGAAGGCCGCCACCCCTTCCAGCGCGACACCCCGATCGAAACGGCGTACGCCATCGCCGCCGAGACCTACGAACCCCCGCGCAACGCCGGGGACCTGGCCCCGGTGATCGACGGCCTCCTGGTGAAGGAGCCGGCCCGGCGCATGGCCGCGGACGAGGCGGAACGGCTTCTGGATGCGGCTACGGGGGCGGGGGCCGTAACCGGGACCTGTGCCGAGGCCGGGACCGCGCCCGTCGAGCGGCCCACAGGGCCCGAACGCGTGGCAACGCCCGCAACAGCGCCCACGGCAACGCCCGTAGCAGCGACTGCGGCCCCCGCCCGAGGCGGCGGCAGGCGCGGCAGCCGTACGGCCCTGTGGTGTGCCTCCGCAGCGGTGGTCGCCGCCGTGACCGGTGGCGTACTGCTGTGGCCCGAGGACGGCGCCGCGTCGACGACCCCCCAAGCATCCCCGTCCGGCCCCGTCACCCACTCTCCGGACCCGAACCCCTCCCCGCCGCCACCGCTTCCCGCCGGCTACCACCTCCAGAAGGCCGGCCAGGGCTTCTCCGTCCCCGTACCGGACGGCTGGAGGCGCAAGAACGTGCCCGGCGGCGAAATCGCCTACCTGGACCCGACCGGGCGGGTGGGCCTGAGGGTCGACGTCGTCGAGTTCGCGGGATCCGACCCGCTCCAGCACTGGCATGACACCGAAGAGGCCCAGACCCGTCGCGACAACCCGGGCTATGAGCGGGTGCGAATGGGCCCCACGACCTTCCGAGGCCGCCCCGCCGGATACTGGGAGTTCACCTTCAACGGCCAGCTGCGGGAATACCGCGCGGTGGAGATCGCCTTCTCCGGCACCGACGGCACGCAATACGTCGTCTACCTCTCCGCCCCGAACGCCCAATGGACCACCTACCGGCCGGTGTTCGACACCGCCGTCAAGGGAATCCGTCTTCGCGGCTAGGTCGTGTCCGATGAGTCGTGGCGCCCCGCCTCGCGGTGGACCGTTTCCCTCGATACGGGGCGGGGTGATCTCGCTGGTGCCTCACGGCTCCTGACCCATCGGACACGCCGTAGCCCCGTCCAACGGGGCCCGTGACCCTCAACAGGATCCGCGCCTGGCTGAAATGGTCCTCTGGCGCCCTCCTGCCCGGCTCCCGCATAACTGCGGCATGACGACCATGAGCGAGCAGACCACCGACCAGCGTCCCCTGCACGAGCGCGTCGCTGCGGATCTGCGGCACGAGATCCTCTCGGGAATCGTCCTCCCGGGCGCCGCCCTGCTGACAGCGGAACTTCGGGAGCGGTTCGCCACGTCGAGCGCGACCGTGGCACGAGCGCTCCACATACTGCGCGAGGAGCGCCTGGTCACCAGTTGCGCCAACATGGCGAACAAGGCGCCGGACTCGGTCGTGATCGAGCACCGTCAGCGGACCATGCAACCCGCGCGGAGCTTGGCCCCGGCTGATCCGGGGCAGCCCTTCCGTTGGGTTACCGAGGCACGAAGGCGCGGGGTAAGCGCCAACTGCGTGCTGCTGGACGTCAAGCCCGTGCCCGAGCCTCCGGCCCATGTCGCGCAGGCGCTCGGACTGAACGCAGGCAACCCTGCCCTCCTGCGCTCCCAGCTCCTGACGTTCGACAACGAGCCGGCCGCACTGGTCAAGGCCTACTTCCCACTACAGATCGTCCACGGCACCGCGATGACGGAACACCGCAAGATCCGCGGAGGCACCTCCACCCTCCTGGCCCGGCTGGGCTATCCGCCGCGCCGGTGCGTGGACTCCGTGTCCGCCCGAATACCCACCCAAGAGCAGCACGCCCTCCTGAAGCTGCCACCCAACGTGCCGGTCCTGCGCACCTTCCGAGTGGTCTACAGCGACAACGACCGACCCGTGGAGGCCCACGACACGGTCGAGGCCGGTCACCTCTACGAATTGCAGTACGAGTTCTCACAGGTCTTGTAGAGGGGCCTGGCTAGTAGAGGGGCCTGGCTATCGGTACCCCTGCTCCGAGGAGTCGGTGACGGACCCCTCGGACAGGGCACAGCCCCGGTTTCGGCCGCTTTGGCGCATCCGCCGTCTCCCGCCCAGGCTCAGCGTCGACCGGGTCTCCGCCCGCGTACCCACTCAAGAGCAGTACGAGGCCCTCCACCTTCCCAGCAACCTGCCCGTCCTTCGGACCCTGCGCGTCGTCTACAGCGACCATGAACGGCCCATCGAGGCCACCGTCATGGTCAAGGCCGGTCATCTCTACGAGCTTCAATACGAGTTCACGCCGGAGTGAAGCCGCCCTTGCCGGAAATGTGGGCAAGCGTGGGTCGCCCCGGCTATGGGGACGACGAACGGCTCATGACCGGCGGGCCACGATGTTCTCCGCTGCCGGAGCGCAGGGTGATGTGGCATCCATCCGCCCGCGTCAGCGCCTCGTGCCGACCGTTCGATAGCTCAGCGCCACCGCGAACTGCCAGTGGTCCGAAGTGCTGGACAGGGCAGGGGCCTGACGGGTCAGTGCGTCGAGTCCGGTTCGGTGGTCGTCTCCACCCACCGCGGCCACGGGCCTTGAGCAAGAGCTGCCATTCATCCCCGTGCCGAACTCGCCGTGATGCCAGAAGACGGACGTCACCGGACCAATGATCTGCGCTCCTGCCGCGAGCCGAGCTGTCACGACCGACTGGGCCAGCTTTACGGCTGCCTCGCGGCTCTCTGCCGCTGTCGATACCTGAAGGAAGTCAGCCGTGCGGCGAGCCTAGCCCCGCTCTTTCGTCAATGGCGGCGTGGCACGACTTCGCTGCTGTGGGGGGTGGGTGGTGGGATTCCACGCCCTGGCGGTAGGCACCCACGCACCCGACCACATCACGACGGCGTTGCCCCGTCACGCCCCCGTGACGCCGTCGATGCCCTCCCGGATCAGGTCGGCGTGGCCGTTGTGGCGTGCGTATTCCTCGATCATGTGGACCAGGATCCAGCGCAAGGAGACGCCCTGGTCGCCGACGTGTCCGGCCTCATGGTCCGGGAGACTGCCGGAATCGTCCAGCGATGCATCGGCGATCAGTTCGCGGCCCCGTGCCACTTCCGCGCGCCAGACGGGCAGTACCTCATCGATCCCACGGCCGGGGGCGAGCGCGAAGCCGTCGCCTGTGCCCTCTTCGTACACCGGCGGAACGTCGCGGCCGGCGAACACCCGCTGGAACCAGTTGCGTTCCACCTCCGCCATGTGCTGGACCAGTCCCAGCAACGTCATCGGCGACGGTGCTGCCGCAGCCAGGCGCAGCCGGTGGTCGTCGAGCCCTTCGCACTTCAACGCGAGGGTCGCCCGGTGGAAGTCCAGCCAGCTTTCCAGCATGGCTCGTTCGTCGGCGTACGGGGGCGGGATGGGACGGCCGTCCGGTGTCATAGCCATGCACGTCACCCTTGCACAGGTCGCAGACGGGCTCCCAGGAAACCGGCGCGCGACGGGGACCCTGGCCCGCCGTCCGCCCCCGGCTACTCGCTCCCCAATCCCGCGTCCTCCTCCGCGTCCTCCTCCGCGTCCTCCCCCTCGCCCGCCTCCGCGCCCCCCGCACCCGCGGCCCGTGCCGCCCCGTTCCGTACCGCCCGTTCCAACAACCCCGTCCGCGCCGCCAGCGCCGCCGCCTCCAGCCGCGAACCCACCTCCAGCTTCATCAGGACCCGTTGGACGTGGGTGCGGGCGGTGCTCGGGGCGATGGACATGCCGGCGGCGATCAGGCGGGTGTCCTCGCCGTCGGCTACCCGCATCAGGACCTCGACCTCGCGTGGGGTGAGGAGTTGGAGGAGGCGGGCACCCTCGTCGTCGGGTTGGGCCGCCGGGTGCAGGAGTTCCTCGAAGGCCTGCTGCAACAGCAGGGGGGAGACCGCCGCTTCGCCGGCGCGCGCCTTGAGCATGGCGCGCTCGACGCCCTCGATCCGTTCGTCGTTACGGACATAGCCGGACGCCCCGGCGGCGAAGGCGGCCGCGATCCCGCGGGGGCTGGGCACCGGGCCCAGCACCACCACCGAGATCTGCGGCCGTTCTTTCTTGATCCGTACGACGGGATCGAAGACGCCGGGCGCCGCGGGCGCGGCACAGCCCAGCAGGCACACCTCAGGCGCCCGGCTGACCACCAGGTCCGCGGCGCCGGCGCTCGGCGCCGCGGCCGCCAGGACGCGGTGTCCGCGCAGCTTCAGAGCCGAGGCCAACGCCTCGGCGAGCAGCCGGTGATCGTCGACCACCATGAGCCGCACGACCATCGAGAACCCCCTCACCTCCCGGCGCGGGGCCCGCCCCCGGCCTTCGCCGGGTCCCTATTTGTCCCGCGCATTGTCCCCGGGAAGCTACACGCTCGGCCGACGCCGCGCGCCCCCTCCTCGGGGTAAGACCCCCAAAATGCGGGCTTCTTGGCCAATCCCGGCCGAGAGCCGCTCCCGCGGCCCCGGGCCCGCGCCGTCAGGCGTCCTCGGCCAGCTCCAGCCAGCGCATCTCCAGCTCCTCGCGCTCACCGGCCAGTTCCCGCAGCTGGGCGTCGAGTCCGGCGACCTTCTCGAAGTCGGTGGCGTGCTCGGCGATCTGGGTGTGGAGCTTGGTCTCCTTGTCGCCGATCTTGTCCAGCTGCCGTTCGATCTTCTGGAGTTCCTTCTGTGCCGCGCGGTTGACGGCCGCGGTCTTCTTAGGCGCGGCGGACTGCGGGGCGGGGGCCGGTGCGGCGGCCTCGACGGCCTTGCGGCGGCGTTCGAGGTACTCGTCGATGCCGCGCGGGAGCATCCGGAGGGTGGCGTCGCCCAGGAGCGCGTGGACCCGGTCGGTGGTGCGCTCTATGAAGTACCGGTCGTGACTGATGACGACCAGCGAGCCGGGCCAGCCGTCGAGCAGGTCCTCCAGCTGGGTCAGGGTCTGGATGTCGAGGTCGTTGGTGGGCTCGTCGAGGAAGAGGACGTTGGGCTCGTCCATCAGCAGGCGGAGGATCTGGAGGCGGCGGCGCTCACCGCCGGAGAGGTCGCCGACCGGGGTCCACTGCTTCTCCTTGGTGAAGCCGAACTTCTCGCAGAGCTGGCCGGCGGTCATCTCCCGGCCCTTGCCGAGGTCGACGCGTTCGCGGATCTTCTGGACGGCCTCCAGGACGCGCCAGGACGGGTCCAGCTCGGCGACCTCCTGGGAGAGGTAGGCAAGTTTGACGGTCTTGCCGACGACGATCTTCCCGGCCGCGGGCTGCGCCTCGCCTCCCGTACGGGCCGCCTCGGCCAGCGCGCGCAGCAGCGAGGTCTTGCCGGCGCCGTTGACGCCGACCAGGCCGATCCGGTCGCCGGGGCCGAGCTGCCAGGTCAGGTGCTTGAGCAGTTCCTTCGGCCCGGCCTGGACGGTGACGTTCTCCAGCTCGAAAACCGTTTTGCCGAGGCGGGAGTTGGCGAACTTCATCAGCTCGGCGGTGTCGCGCGGCGGCGGCACGTCCGCGATCAGTTCGTTGGCGGCCTCGATGCGGAAGCGGGGCTTGCTGGTACGGGCCGGGGCGCCGCGCCGCAGCCAGGCCAGCTCCTTGCGCATCAGGTTCTGCCGCTTGGCCTCTTCGCTGGCCGCGATCCGCTCCCGCTCGGCGCGGGCGAAGACGTAGTCGCTGTAGCCGCCCTCGTACTCGTGGATCGCGCCGCGCTGGACGTCCCACATCCGCGTACAGACCTGGTCGAGGAACCAGCGGTCGTGGGTGACGACGACCAGGGCGCTGCGGCGGGCCCGCAGATGGCCGGCCAGCCACGAAATGCCCTCGACGTCGAGGTGGTTGGTGGGCTCGTCCAGGACGATCAGGTCCTGTTCGGCGATGAGGAGTTTGGCCAGGGCGATGCGGCGGCGCTCGCCGCCGGAGAGGGGGCCGATGACGGTGTCCAGGCCCTTGTCGAAGCCGGGCAGGTGGAGGTCGCCGAAGAGGCCGGTCAGGACGTCGCGGATCTTGGCGTTGCCGGCCCACTCGTGGTCGGCCAGATCGCCGATGACCTCGTGCCGGATGGTGGCGGCCGGGTCGAGGGAGTCGTGCTGGGTGAGGACGCCGAGGCGCAGGCCGCCGCTGTGGGTGACCCGGCCGTTGTCCGCCTCCTCCAGTTTGGCCAGGATCCGGATCAGGGTGGTCTTGCCGTCTCCGTTGCGGCCGACGACGCCGATCCGGTCCCCCTCGTTGACGCCGAGCGAGACACCGTCGAGCAGGGCACGGGTTCCGTAGACCTTGCCGACGGCTTCCAGATTGACGAGGTTGGTGGCCATTGCGCTCCTTGCTGCCGGCCCGCGCGGCTCCTGATCGGCGCGCGCTCGTGGGGCAACCACCAGGATCCCACGGAGCCGCCCGGAGGCCGAAAGCCAGGCTCAGGCGAGGGTGGCCCCCGGCGCCGGGGAGTCCGCGAGGCGTACGGACCGGCAGGTGCCCGACGCCGTCAGGGCCGCCGCGACCTCCTGCGCCGCCTGGTGGTCCTTGACCAGGAAGGCGGTGGTCGGGCCGGAACCGGAGACCAGGGCGGCCAGGGCGCCCGCGTCCGTACCGGCGGCGAGGGTGGCGCGCAGGTCGGGCCGCAGGGACAGCGCGGCCGGCTGGAGGTCGTTGGCCAGGGTGCCGGCGAGGGCGGTGGCGTCGCCGGCCTCCAGGGCGGCCAGCAGGGCCGGGTCGGCCTCCGGCTCGGGGACGGCGGTGCCCTCGGTCAGCCGGTCGAACTCGTGGTAGACGGACGGGGTGGACAGTCCGCCCTCGGCGATGGCGAAGACCCAGTGGAAGGCGCCGCCGACCGGCAGCGGGGTCAGCTGCTCACCGCGGCCGCGGCCCAGCGCCGCGCCGCCGACCAGACTGAACGGCACATCGCTGCCCAACTCCGCGCAGATCTCCAGGAGTTCCTCGCGGGTGGCGCCCGTCGACCAGAGGGTGTCGCAGGCGAGCAGGGCGCCGGCGGCGTCCGCGCTGCCGCCCGCCATACCGCCCGCGACGGGGATGTCCTTGTTGATGTGGACGTGGACGTGCGGTGCGATGTCGTGGCGGGCCGCGAGCAGCTCGGCGGCGCGGGCCGCCAGGTTCGCCGCGTCCAGCGGGATCTGGTCGGCGTCATGGCCCTCGGCGGTGATCCGCAGGGCGTCGGAGGGGGTGACGGTGATCTCGTCGTAGAGGCCGACCGCGAGGAAGACGTTCGCCAGGTCGTGGAAGCCGTCGGGCCGGGCCGCGCCGACCGCCAGCTGCACATTGACCTTGGCCGGTACCCGTACGGTGACCGCCGCACCGCTCGTCCCGCTTGCCCTCATCCGCCGTCTCCCTGTCGCTTGTTCTCCGCAATCCGCGCGAATTCCTCGACAGTAAGCGCCTCGCCCCGCGCCTGCGGGGAAATCCCGGCCGCCACCAGCGCGGCTTCCGCCGCGGCGGCCGAACCGGCCCACCCCGACAGCGCCGCCCGCAGCGTCTTGCGCCGCTGGGCGAAGGCGGCGTCGACCACCGCGAAGACCTCGTCCCGGCTCGCCGTCGTCTCCAGCGGCTTCTCCCGCCGTACGAGGGAGACCAGCCCGGAGTCGACGTTCGGCGCGGGCCAGAAGACGTTGCGGCCGATCGCGCCGGCCCGCTTGACCTCGGCGTACCAGTTGGCCTTGACCGACGGCACGCCGTAGACCTTGTTGCCGGGGCGGGCGGCGAGCCGGTCGGCGACCTCGGCCTGGACCATGACCAGGGTGCGGTCGATGGTGGGGAAGGTCGCGAGCATGTGCAGCAGGACGGGGACCGCGACGTTGTAGGGGAGGTTGGCGACCAGCGCGGTGGGCGCGGGGCCGGGCAGCTCGGTGACGTGCATGGCGTCGCGGTGCACCAGCGCGAAGCGGTCGGCGCGCTCGGGCAGCCGGGCGGCGACGGTGGCGGGCAGCGCGGCGGCCAGCACCTCGTCGATCTCGACGGCGGTGACCCGGTCGGCGGCCTCCAGCAGCGCCAGGGTCAGCGACCCCAGCCCGGGCCCGACCTCGACCACCACGTCGTCGGGGCGCACCTCGGCGGTGCGCACGATCCGGCGGACGGTGTTGGCGTCGATGACGAAGTTCTGGCCGCGCTGCTTGGTGGGCCGTACGCCCAGCGCGGCGGCCAGCTCCCGGACATCGGCGGGCCCGAGGAGGGGGCCGGAATCGTCGCTACTGCTGCTGTTGCTCACCCGTGAAGCTTACGGCCCGTCCCCGCAGGTCCTCACCCGTGCAGCCGGTGCCCGCAGACCGGCCAGGGGCTCGCGCCCCGCGTCAGATACAGCTTCTTCGCCCGGTAGGTCTGCTCGTCGGCGGGGGCGTCCTGCGGGCGGCCGCTGCCGCCAAGGGCGTGCCAGGTGCCCACGTCGAACTGGTAGAGCCCGCCGTAGTTCCCCGACGCATCGACCGCGTCCGGCCGCCCGCCCGCCTCGCACCGTGCCAGATCGTCCCAGGCCAGGTTCTCGGCGCCGGCGACGGTGTCCGGCAGCGGCCGGGTGCCGAGGTGCACGATCTGCGGGCGGGGCCGGCGCACCACCTCGGCGGCCGTCCGCCGCGGCTTCTGCCGGACGCCGTTGACGGTGCGCAGCCGGTAGGTGACCCGCCGCACGCCGGGCCGCCCCTGCTGGACCACGGATTCGGTGCCGCGGGCCAGCGTGGGGTCGTGCCGGGTGACCGTACGGAACGGGATCGGCTCCTCGCGGACCTCCTTGCGGCCGGTGATCCGCAGCACCGAGATGCTCTGCCCCTCGCGCGGGAAGCTGTCCGGCGGCACCGAGGTGGTGTCCTCGCCGTGCAGGGCGAGCCCGGCCTGCGCCAGCGCCTCGCGGACGGTGGCGGCGTTGGTGCGCAGGCGGTGCTCGCGGCCGTCGGCGAGGAAGGCCACGGAGCGTTCGGTGCGCACGGCCAGTTCCAGGCCGTGCCGCTCGATGCGGCGGGAGCGGGAGCTGGAGAGGTAGGCGCCCTCGGCCCGTACGCCGAGCTGGTGCAGTGCGCCGTCGACGGTCTCGGCGCTGGTCCACACCCGCTGCTGCTGTCCGTCGAGGGTGAGGACGACGGGGCGGCGGTGCCGGACGACGACCTCGTCGCCGCTGTGGAGGACGTCACCGGGGGCGGGGGCGACGATGTCGTGCGGGCCGACGGGCAGCTCCTCCTCGGCGAGCAGGTCCTCGACGCCGTGGGCGAAGGTGTGCAGGGTGCGGGGTTTGCCGTCGACGGTGAGGCGGACGGCCTTGTCGTGGGCGATGAAGGCGGTGGTGC
The DNA here is from genome assembly GCF_002082195.1 of Streptomyces gilvosporeus. Taxonomy (GTDB): domain Bacteria; phylum Actinomycetota; class Actinomycetes; order Streptomycetales; family Streptomycetaceae; genus Streptomyces; species Streptomyces gilvosporeus. The sequence continues at coordinate 3,967,716 of NZ_CP020569.1, forward strand.
CGCCGGCGAGGAAGGCCACGACCAGGGCGCGGGGCACCAGTCGCCGCAGGGTTTCGGAGCGCCGGGAGGCGCGCCTGCGACGGCCGTGTGCGGCCCGGTGGCTGCTGGGTGAAGGACTCACGACGCTCCCGATGCCACAGATCCGTATCCGGTATCCGGTTGACGGGCGGAGGGTAGCGGGAGCGGCGGTCACTCTCCAAAGTCGTTCGATTACCCAGCGCGCTGCGGGGTGTGCGGGCCGGTGGCCGCGACGGGTGGGTCAGTAGGCGAAGGCGCGCGCCGTGTTCGCCGCGACGGCCGAGGCCAGCGCGTCCTCGGTCATCCCCTTGACCTCGGCCATCGCGCGCAGGGTCAGCGGAATGAGATACGGCGCGTTCGCTCGTCCGCGGTACGGCGCGGGGGTGAGGAAGGGGGCGTCGGTCTCGACGAGCACCAGTTCGGGCGGGGCGACGGCGAGGGCGTCGCGCAGCGGCTGGGCGTTCTTGAAGGTGATGTTGCCGGCGAAGGACATGAAGTAGCCGGCCTCGGCGCAGATCTTTGCCATCGCGGCGTCGCCGGAATAGCAGTGGAAGACCACCCGCTCGGGCGCGCCCTCCTCCCGCAGGATCCGCAGGACGTCGTCATGGGCCTCGCGGTCGTGGATCACCAGGGCCTTGCCGTGCCGTTTGGCGATCTCGATATGGGCGCGGAAGGACCGCTGCTGGGCGGCCATGCCCTCGGGGCCGGTGCGGAAGTAGTCCAGGCCGGTCTCGCCGACGCCGCGGACCTCGGGGCGGGCGGCCAGCGCGTCGATCTCCGCGAGCGCCGCGTCCAGGGCGGTCTCCCCGCCGGGCTCCCGCGCGCCCTGCCGCGACCAGCCGTCGGGATCGCCCAGCACGATCCGCGGTGCCTCGTTGGGATGCAGCGCGACGGCCGCGTGCACGCTCTCGTGGGCGGCGGCGGTGTCGGCGGCCCACCGCGAACCGGCCAGATCGCAGCCCACCTGGACGACCGTGGTCACCCCGACCGAGGCGGCCTTGGAAAGCGCCTCCTCGACGGTGGTCTCCTGCATGTCGAGGTGGGTGTGCGAATCCGCGACCGGGACCCGCAGCGGGGCGGGCAGCGGCGGCGGGGTGGTCTTGTCGTCCTGCGGTGCCATGGCCGCGATCCTACGAGGACCGCGGCCACGGTCCGCGGGCGGTCACTTGCGGTGGTGCTGGAAGGGGTGCAGCAGGTCGGAGAGGTGCCAGTGGTGACGCCCGGCGTCCTCGTCGCCGTCCGTACGGTCCTCGGCCGCCTCGGAAGGGGCGGCCGATTTCTTTGCGTTCTTGGCGTTCTTCGCGTTTTTCGCGTGACCGCCCTGGCGCTGATGCATGTTCGCTATCGCGTCCGAGACCATCGAGACCTGGCCCGCGCGCATGATCCTGACGACGTTACTGCCGCAGCTCATGCACAGGGGCCGGGTCAACGGGGACGGCACACGCTCGCCGTCCGCGTAGTAGACGACGTGGAGCTCGCCCTTGGCGTCGACATGGTGCTCTATTTCGTACGCCTGCTCCCAGCCGTGGCCGCACTTCATGCAGGCATGGGCATACGCCTCATGCGCCGCAGGCTCGGCCGACCGGGGAAAAGGGGAAACTCCGCGCGGGGTTGCAGTACTGGTGGTCTTGGCGATGTCGCTCATGTGCGCTCCCTCTTGTCCACAGGACAAGGCAAGGTTCCGGGACCGTACGTCCCACACCTAGTGGACGCCCTTTCCGGCCAGATGCGCAGCTCAGCTGCTTGCTATTGGCCCAGATTTGACAGGTGGCAGGGAAAACACCCGGCTGCGCGAGGACTGCCTTTACCTTCCAGGCTAGCCATTTACCTGCCCGTGGGTCGGTTCTGGGCGAGCGGCGTTTTTGGCCGCGACCACCGCGTCGAAAACCTGTCGCTTGGGCAGCCCCAGCTCCGCCGCAACCGCCGCAATGGCCTCCTTGCGCCGCTCCCCCGCCTCCTCGCGCACCCGCACCCTGCGCACCAGCTCCTCGGGGCCCAGCTCCTGCGGACCGGCCTCCGGAGCGCCCTCGACCACGATGGTGATCTCGCCCCGTACGCCCTCCGCGGCCCACTGCGCCAGCTCCCCCAGCGGCCCCCGCTTGACCTCCTCATAGGTTTTGGTCAGCTCGCGGCACACCGCTGCCCGCCGCTCCGCGCCGAAGACCTCGGCCATCGCGGCCAGGGTGTCGTCCAGCCGGTGCGGCGCCTCGAAATAGACCAGGGTGCGGCGCTCGCCGGCCACCTCGCGCAGCCGCGAGAGCCGCTCGCCAGCCTTGCGGGGCGGAAAGCCCTCGAAGCAGAAGCGGTCCACCGGCAGACCGGACACCGCCAGCGCGGTGAGCACCGCGGACGGGCCCGGTACGGCGGTGACCTTCACCCCGCGCTCCACGGCCGCCGCCACCAGCCGGTAGCCGGGGTCGGACACCGACGGCATCCCGGCGTCCGTGACCAGCAGCACCCGCGCCCCGCCGGCCAGCGCGTCGGCCAGCTCCGGAGTGCGCGCCGCCTCGTTGCCCTCGAAGTACGACACGATCCGCCCGGCCGGCTGGACCTCCAGCGCCTGGGTCAGCCGGCGCAGCCGCCGGGTGTCCTCGGCGGCGATCACATCGGCGGCGGCCAGCTCGGCGGCCAGCCGCGGCGGCGCGTCCGCGATCTCACCGATGGGCGTCCCTGCAAGTACCAGCGTTCCAGTCACGCCCCCATCCTCCCAGGGCGGCACGACCCGCCGCGGAGGGTGGGCCGGGACAGGAGCCGTCGTCGGTTCCCGAGGTTCTGCTGACCGCCACCCCGACGGCACGGCGCCCCGGTCCGCGGCGCCGACCGCCGGTCCACAGAGTGCTTCCCTACGATGGGCCGGGTGACGAGTGACACCACCGCGACCGAGACCGGCGCGCACCGCACCGGGCACCCGGACCGGCAGTCGGCCGTGTGGCAGCTGCGGCTGCGCCGCTTCGGCTACCGGGGCCGCCCGCACGGCGATCTGCGGACGCGGCTGGTGGCCCCCTACCCGGCGCCGGCGCTGCGGCTGTGGGCGGCGCTCGGCGTGGGCCCGGACGCCGCCGTACGGCTGGCGCGCCGGGCGGCCTGGGCCGGCCCGCTCCTGGTGGCGCTGGTCGCGGGCGTGCTGCGGTTCTGGCATCTGGGCAGTCCGCACGACGTGATATTCGACGAGACGTACTACCCCAAGGACGCCTGGTCGCTGCTCCAGTACGGCTACGAGGGCACCTGGGACAAGAACGCCAACGCGGCGCTGGTCGCCCCGCACCCCAAGATCCTGCTCTCGCCCCAGGCGTCGTACGTCGTCCATCCCCCGATGGGCAAATGGCTGATCGCCCTCGGCGAGTGGGCGTTCGGCATGAACCCCTTCGGCTGGCGCTTCACGGTCGCCCTGCTGGGCACCCTGTCCGTCTTCCTCGTCTGCCGCATCGGCCGCCGCCTGATGCGCTCCACCGCGCTGGGCTGTCTGGCCGGTGCGCTGCTGACGGTCGACGGGCTGCATTTCGTCATGAGCCGCACGGCCCTGCTCGACCTGATCGTGATGTTCTGGGTGCTGGCCGCCTTCGGCTGCCTCCTGGTGGACCGCGACCGCACCCGGGCCCGGCTGGCCGCGGCGCTGCCGATCGGCGATGGGGGCACCTCCCGTTCGAGCGGAGCCGAGAATGGGGGAGGCATGTTGCGGCCGGACGACACGGTCGGCGACCGCTTCCGCCTCGGCTGGCGCCCCTGGCGTATCGCGGCCGGTCTGTGCCTGGGGCTGGCCTCCGCCACGAAGTGGAACGGCCTGTACTACATGGCCGCCTTCGCCCTGATGTCCGTCCTGTGGGACGTGGCCGCCCGCCGCATCGCCGGCGCCCGCCACCCCTTCCGCGCCATGCTGCGCCGCGACGCCGCCCCCGCCTTCGGCGCCACCGTCGTCGTCGCCCTGGCCACCTATCTGGCCTCCTGGTCCGGCTGGCTCTTCACCAAGGGCGGCTACTACCGCGACTGGGCCACCACCCCCGAGGGCCGCGCCGGCTCGTGGACCTGGCTGCCGGACTGGCTGCGCAGCCTGTGGCACTACCAGACCGAGGTCTACGCCTTCCACACCGGCCTGACCACGCCGCACACCTACCAGTCCAACCCGTGGAGCTGGCTGGTCCTGGGCCGCCCCGTCTCGTACTTCTACAAGGACCCCGCCGCCGGCCAGCAGGGCTGCACCGCCGCGGAGGGCTGCGCCCGCGAGGTCCTGGCGCTGGGCACCCCACTGCTGTGGTGGGCCGCCTGCTTCGCCCTGCTCTACGCCCTCTACCGCTGGGCCTTCCGGCGCGACTGGCGGGCCGGCGCCATCGCCTGCGGCGTCGCCGCCGGCTACCTCCCGTGGTTCCTCTACCAGGAACGCACGATCTTCCTCTTCTACGCCGTCGTCTTCGTGCCGTTCCTGTGCCTGGCGCTGGCGATGATGGTCGGGGCGATCATCGGCCCGCCCGGCGCGAGCGAACGCCGCCAGACGATCGGGGCGGTGGGCGCGGGCGTCCTCGTCCTGCTGATCATCTGGAACTTCATCTACTTCTATCCGCTCTATACCGGAATGCCCATTCCGAAGTCGGCATGGCACAACCGGATGTGGCTGGACAGCTGGGTGTGACGGCCGGGTGGCCACTGCCGCGGCCCGGCAGCCGGATGTAGCGGCCGTCACAGTGTGAAGGCCGGATGTAGCGACCGTCACAGCCGTAAAGCAGCGCGTCACCGGACCGTTCTCCGATCGAGACTGCCCGGGAGCCGTTGACTTCCCCGTGTCCCTTAGAGTGCGACGGACGTTCTTGTGTGCGTATTCGGGAACGAGCTCTCTGGGAGGGGATCGGTGGCATGCGCCGCGAGGTGAAGTACGGGCTGATCGGCGGATCGGTGGCCCTGGTGGCGGGAGTCGTCGGCGGCCTCACGCTGTTCGGCGGCTCCGACGACGGTTCGACCCAGCAGGTCACGTCGGCGGACGCCAAGTCGGGCGCTGACAAGCCGCACGTCAAGACGGGGCCGCTCACGGCCGAGGAAGTGCACGCGACATCGCAGGAATTCCTGAAGTCCTGGCAGAGCGGCGAGGCCGCCAAGGCCGCCGGGCTGACGGACCAGCCCACCGCCGCGGAGAGCGCGCTGGCGTCCTTCAGCAAGCAGGCACGCTTCTCGAACGTGACTGTGACGCCGGACACACCGTCCGGCGACAAGGTGCCGTACACGGTCACCACCCAGATCGACTACAACGGCAAGAAGGTGCCGTACTCGTACCGCACCGCCGCCACCGTCCAGCGGAACAAGACCACCGGAAAGCCGCAGATCGCCTGGCAGCCGGCGATCCTGCACCCGGACCTGGCCAAGGGCGACGAGCTGCGCACCGGCGAGGCCGAGGCGCCGCCGATCAAGGCCGTGGACCGCAGCGGCACCGAGCTGACCGCCAAGGCGTACCCCTCGCTGGCCGGGGTCCTCGACAGCCTGCGCGACAAGTACGGCAGCAAGACCAACGGCAAGCCCGGCGTGGAGCTGTTCATCCACCGCGCCACCGCCGCCAAGCCCGCGGACCAGCAGCCCGACAAGACGCTGAAGGTGCTCTCCAAGGGCACCCCGGGCACCTTGAAGACCACCCTGGACGCCAAGCTCCAGGCGGCGGCCGAGAAGGCCGTCGCGGGCAAGAAGGAGGCGTCCGCCGCCGCGGTCAAGCCCAGCACCGGCGAGATCCTGGCGCTGGCCTATTCCCCGGCCAAGGACTTCAACACGGCCACCCAGGGGTCGTACGCCCCCGGCTCGACGATGAAGGTCGTCACCTCGGCGCTACTGATCGACAAGGGTCTGACCGCGCCGGACAAGAAGAACCCCTGCCCCAAGTACGTCACCGTCGGCGGCTGGAAGTTCCAGAACCTCAACAAGTCCGAGATCAAGGACGGCACCTTCGCGCAGAGCTTCGCCGCGTCCTGCAACAACGCCTTCATCTCGCACGCCAAGGACCTCCAGGACGACGACCTGACCAACGAGGCCCGGGACGTCTTCGGTATCGGCCTGAACTGGCAGACCGGTATCCCCACCTTCGACGGTGCGGTGCCGGTGCAGCACGACGCGCAGATGGCGGCGTCGCTGATCGGCCAGGGCGGCGTACGGATGAACCCGCTGAACGTCGCCACGCTCGCCGCGACCGTGCAGTCCGGCTCCTTCCACCAGCCGTACATCGTCGCGCAGTCCCTCGACAACCGGACGTTCGCCAAGGCCTCGGGCAGCTTCAAGTCGGGCACCCAGGCCGCGCTGAAGTCGCTGATGAAGCTGACCGCGACCTCCGGTACGGCCGCCGAGGCGATGGCCGGGATCAGCGGTGACGTCGGCGCCAAGACCGGTTCGGCCGAGGTCGACAACCAGAAGAAGCCCAACGCCTGGTTCACCGCCTACCGCGACGACCTGGCCGCGGCGGCCGTCGTCCCGGCCAGCGGCCACGGCGGCTCCAACGCGGGCCCGCTGGTCCGCGCGATCCTGACGGCGGGCTGAGCTTCGGGCCGAGCCTGCCGCCGAACTCCGGTCGGGGTGCCTTCGGGCGCCCCGCCCCGGTGCTTTTCGGGTGCCCCGCCCGGACGTCCTCAGGGGTGGGGCACACCACATCCCACCTGCCGGAATTGCTCCACATGGCCCGTACAGCCTTCGCTAGCGTGCGGGCCATGACCGTTTCCGCCGCCCCCCTGGACATACGCGAGCGCACCTCGTGACGCCGCTCGTCGTCGCGGCCGTCCTCCTGGCCGCCGTCACCCACGCCAGCTGGAACGCGATCGCCCACGGCATACGCGACCAACTCCTCGCCTTCACCCTGGTGGGCAGCGGCGGCGCGCTGTGCGGCGCCGTCCTGCTGACCTGCACGCCCGTGCCCGCTGCGGCCGCCTGGCCCTATCTGGTGGCCTCGGCCGTCCTCCACATCGTCTATCAGGCGCTGCTGATGCGGTCCTTCCGCCTGGGCGACTTCGGCCAGATGTACCCGATAGCCCGCGGTACGGCGCCCCTGGTGGTCACCGTTCTGGCCGCCGTCTTCGTCCACGAACTGCCCGACGCCTGGGCCCTGTCGGGGGTGGCGCTGGCGTCCGCGGGCCTGGTCGGGCTGGCCGTCTGGGGCATCCGCGGCGCGGGGACCAGGCCCCACTGGCCGGCCATCCTCGCCGCGCTGGCCACCGGTCTGTCCATCGCCGCGTACACCACCGTCGACGGCCTGGGCGTCCGCGCCTCCGGCAGCCCCCTCGGCTATATCGCGTGGCTGATGATCCTCCAGGGCCTGGTCATCCCCGCCTACGCGCTCGCCACCCGCCGCCGTCGGCTGCTGACCGAACTGCGGCCCCTCGCCGTGCGCGGCGTGGCCGGCGGCGTCCTCTCCGTCTTCGCCTACGGCCTGGTCCTGTGGGCCCAGACCCGCGCTCCGCTGGCCCCCATCGCCGCCCTCCGCGAGTCCTCCATCATCGTCGGCGCCGCCATCGGCGCCCTCTTCTTCAAGGAACGCTTCGGGGCCCCGCGGATCGCCGCGGCCGGCCTGATGGTCGTGGGCATCGGGCTGATGCTGCACACGGGGTGAGGGGAAGGGGACGGCGGGGGAAACGTGTCGCACCCTCGGACTCGGCCACCTGCGCGCGCATCCCCGCACCGCGCGCCTGCGAACGTGGCCGCAGGCACATCGGCTCGGAACTCATCCTTCCTGGCGTTGATTCAGGTCTCCCTGAATCTTGGCGCCTCGTACGACCTGATCGCCCGGCCCGCTCATCGTCTGCGAGGCCGAGGCGCTCTCCGTGTCCCGGATGAGCTGGCGTCGGGATGCCGCATCCCCGGACTTCGCCTGCCACACCGCCAACAAGGCACCCAGCAGGACGAGCACGGCCGTGCACGCCCACCACGCCGCGGCCCAGTTCTGCGTCAACATCCCGGTGGCCACGTTCACGGCCGCTGCCACCACCACGGATCCGGCCGCCACAACTCCACGCATCGCTGTCATTCCCATCCCATCCCCCCAGATGGTTCCGTAGCCTTGCAGGGCCAATTCTTCAGCATCGGGGGCGTGCGTGTGGGGCAAAGGCGAGCAAAGGGTCAATCGCAGCCGCATCGGCGGCAACCTCACCATGATCATCAATGGCACACCGGTCGCCACCGACCTGGATCTCGCGGCGGTCCAGTTACGGAAAGACGTCGTTCTCAGAGCGCAGGAGTCGGTGGCTCGTCTCGGCCTGCAGCGGCCGGCCCTGATCGAGATTTCCTGGGAGGGCAGCAGTCGGCCTGTTCAGCCGTCGCATGACGTGTTGGGTACTGCCCCTGAGGAACTGAAGGGCACGGTGACCCGGTTACCCGATGCCTGCCGACAACTGCCCCTGCATCAACTGGTGGTCCTGGGAGAACCCGGTACCGGCAAGAGCGTCGCCGCACTACTCCTCGTTCGCGATATGGCCGAAGAGCCCCAGCCCGGTGATCCGGTCCCGGTGCTGATGTCGCTTTCGTCATGGCGCCCAGCGATCTCCATGAAGGACTGGCTCGTCCGGCAGATCAAGCAGAACAGTCCCACACTCACGAACCGATGGAAGTTCGGCAAAAACGCTGCGGCCAAGCTGTTCGATGCGGGCATGGTGATGCCTGTGCTCGACGGATTGGACGAGCTGCCGGAGCCGCTGCGCGCCCGGGCGGTCAGGTCGATCGACGCGGTGATCCGGAACGGATGCTGGCTGCTGGTCACCTGCCGCGACGATGAGTACGAGCGGACATGCCGGGCCGGCTCCCACCTGACCAGGGCCGCGGTAGTGGAACTCGAGGCTGTGGGTGCGGAAGCCGCGATCACCTACCTGAAAAGGTCGAAGGTGACCGGTGACGAACGCTGGAACTCGGTCTTCGACGCCATGCGCGGGGAACGGGAGTCGATGCCGACCCAGACGATGGCCTCACCCCTGATGCTGTACCTGGCTCAGAAGACCTACCGGGCGAGCCTCACCGACCCCGGAGAACTGGTGTCGAAGGCGCGCTCTCCGGAGGACGTCGAGGACGCCTTGCTCAACCGGTACCTGCCGGCCGTCTACACGGACGATACGTCCAGTCGCTACAAGGAGACACGGGCCAGGCGGTATCTGACGCTGACGGCACGGCAGATGCGACGCGACGGAACGGTCGACTTCGCCTGGTGGCAGCTCAATGCACTACTGGCAGGGCCGCTGGTCGGTTTCGCGTTCGGCTCCGTCTGGGGCTGGTTTATGGAGGTGCTGTTCAGCCCGGCGTTGGGAATGGCGACCGGAGTGCTGGCCGGACTCGGAGGATGGCTTGCCCACGCCCTGGTCCGATCCGACCTGAAGCAGGTGTACGTTCCGGAGCGCGCCGTACACGGGCCGAAAGCCCTCTTACGCCGGTACGCGCTCATCGGCGGTGCAACGGCACTGGCGGTCGCCGGTGCGACCGGAGCATCCGCAGGACTGTGGCTTTCCAGGGTCCTCGAGGTGGCGGCACCGGTCGCCTGGCATTACGGCACGATCGTCGGGGCCGCCTCGGGCGCGGCCACCTTGCTCGGCTCGGCCTGGGGCTCGTACCAGGTCTCCCGCCTGTGGTTCTGGATCACGGGCCGCCTTCCCAGGCGACCGCTGTCCTTCCTCGAAAACGCCCACGAACGCGGCGTACTGCGTCAGATCGGCGCGGTCTACCAGTTCCGCCACCAGCGGCTGCTGAGGCAGTTGGGCGGCGGAGTCGCCGAGAAGCCGTCCCGGTCGGTATACGGGAAGTGGAACGCCGAGTGGCAACGGTGGAGGCCGCTCCTGCCCGTCTTCGCCAGTGCGGTGCAGGTCGGTTCCGCGCTGTGTGCCCTTGCGTTGGTATCGATGATGTACGACACCACCACTCAGGTCGACTTGAGCTACCACTCCGGCGACAGACCCGGGATCCGCGTCGACACATCCATGTGCCAAAGCGTCAACCCCTGCTATGGCGTGCCGATCTGGTCGTGGAAACTTCCCCGGGGATCGTCCCGCAACACGGTCTGGCTGCCGGAAATCCTCCATGGCCGTTCCCTTCGGAGGTGGAGCGGAACCATCAAGGCCGACGGCTGTGCCGGAGGGGCCGTCAAGGTGACTTTGGCCCTTCGGGACGAGGCGCCCGTGGCCTTCACCCTGAACGACTCGGCAGAGGCCCCGATGGCAGAGCTGCCACAGCCGGCCCGCCCGCAACGCCAACCGGTATCTCTTGCCCTGCGGAGATTGGACAGTCGGCCCTGCTCCCTCCTCGTCGAGTGGACCGGGCCGGGACTCGTCGATGACGGCCTGGAGCCTGCCCGCAAACGGCTGGGTGTCCGCGCACGCGCGGCGTGAGGCGGGGCCGCGCCCGGCCGGGCGTCAGCGCCGTCGGCGGGTGAGGGCGGCGTTGGCCTTCATCAGCGCCGGGATCAGGACGTAGGCGGCTATCGGTACGACGATCGCCGTCAGGATCAACGTCCGTAGGAACAGCGGCAGTTGGGCCGTGACGGGGCCCAGCAGGCCGAGGACGAGCGTGACCGTCGGATAGATCGCCAGCCAGGTGATCAGGGCCCGGCGGTGCACGGACGGGGCGGCCGGGGCGGCCGTATTCATCGACGTGCTCATGGGCGTGTTCATGGACGTGCTCGTGGACGGCATTGTGCGCTTCCCCCTCGGACCAAAATTCCAACCAACGGGTTGGATTCTGCCACAGCAGCGCCCACTCTCCAACCCACCGGTTGGAAATGCCGCGGAGTCCGTCCTACAGTCGTGCGATGGCCTGGGACACCGCACGCACCAAGCAGCTCCTCCTCGACGCCGCGGTCGAGGAATTCGCCGCATACGGCCCCGAGGGCGCCCGCGTCGCCCGTATCGCGACCCGTGCGGGCATCAACAAGGAGCGGATCTACACCTACTTCGGCAACAAGGACCAACTGTTCGCCACGGTGCTCGACTCCGAACTGCAAAAGGCCGCCGCCGCGGTCCCCCTCACCCCGGAACAGGCCGCCGACCTGGGCGATTTCGCGGGCCGGGTCTACGACTACCACCACCGGCACCCGCACTTCGCCCGGTTGCTCGCCTGGGAGGGCCTGCACTACCGGGGCGAGGTGGCCGCCGAACGCGAACGCACCGCCCACTACTGCGAGAAGATCGCCGCGGTCACCGGGGCCCAGCAGTCCGGCACCCTCACCGACGACCTCGACGCCGGCGCCCTGGTGCGCGCGGTGATCGCCCTGACCGCCTCCTGGTTCACCCTTCCCCAGCTGGCGCATCTGCTGACCCCGGCGGCCGCCAAGGGCCCCTCGGCAGCCCAGCGCGAACTGCTGGTCGGCCTGGTCCGCCACCTGACGACCTGATGGCTTGACGGCCTGAGGGCCGGGGCCCTGAGGCCGTCACCGCCACCGCGCACTGGTCGGGCGCCGCGCACCGCTCGGCAGGCACGCCCCACCGCGCGGCCCGTACCGCTCGGCCGGCTCACGCGGCCCGTACCGCTAGCCGGCCAGGCCCGACGCCGCGGCCCGGACCAGTGCCTGGGCCCGCGGATCCGCCGTCACGTTCTTCTGCATGCCGTTGGTGACGTAGCCGAAGGCGAACCCGCTCTCCGGATCGGCGAACGCCAGCGCGCCGCCGCGCCCCGGATGCCCGAACGATCCCGGCCCCAGCAGCGGCGACGCGGCGCCGTGCAACATGAAGCCGAGCCCGAAGCGCGTGCCGACCAGGAGCGTACGGTCCAGCCCCGCCGACTCCTCGGTCCGCGCCAGGGTCAGCGTGGCCGGCGCGAACAGCCGCGGATGCCCGTCGACGGGCCCGATCAGCGCGGCATAACACCGGGCCAGCGCCCGCGCGGTGGCGATTCCGGCCGACGCCGGGAGTTCGGCGGCACGGTATTCCGGGGCGTTCTCATCGGCCATGGGCGAAATGGCCTCGAACGCCCGCCGGGTGAGCGAGGACGGATCCGCATACGCATCGGCCACCGACCGCTTCGGCCGCACCCGCAGCCCGGCGGCTCCCCCGCCCGCGGCCGCCGGCGGCTCGATCTCGGCCAGCCGCCCCACCCGGGACCGTTCGCCCTCCGGAAGCCCTATCCACATCTCCAGTCCGAGCGGCCCGGATATCTCCTCCGCGACCCAGCTGCCGAGCGACCGCCCGGTCACCCGCAGCACCAGCTCACCGATGAGCCAGCTGTAGGTCTGGGCGTGGTAGCCGTGCTCGCTCCCCGGCTCCCATACGGGCGCCTGCGCGGCCAGCGCCGCCGCGCCGCTCACCCCGTCGATGGCCTGCGCGGGCGTCAGCGGCGTATCGAGAACGGGCAGCCCGGCGCGGTGCGAGAGCAGATGCCGGACCAGCACCCGCTCCTTTCCCGCCGCCTTGAATTCGGGCCAGTACGTGCCGACCGGCGCGTCGAGATCCAGCAGGCCGCGCTGATGCAGCAGCAGCGGAACGATCGCCGCGATGCCCTTGGTGGCGGACCGGACGACCTGCGCCGTGCCCGCCTCCCACGGCTGTGCGCCGGCGTCGTCCGCGGCCGCGTCGCCGTCCTTGGTGCCGCCCCAGAGGTCCACCACCTTGCGCCCGTGGAGATAGCAGGCGACCGCCGCGCCCCGCTCGCCGCGCCGCGCGAAGTTGTCCACGAATGCGTCCCGGACCGGCTCGAAGCCGTCCTCGACCGTGCCCTGGACGTCCACCACTGATTCCCGCTTCCCACTCATCCGTCGCTTTGGTGACCCATCAATGGTGCAACGCGCAGATCAGTGCTGATGACCAGAGCACCGGCCAGTGGGATTCATCACATCGAGCCGCCGGGACGGCAAGGGCCGGTCTTTCGCCGACTCTTGCGCCGACTTTTGCATCGGCCCTTGCAACGACTTACGCCGGTCCCCTACACCGGTCCTCACACCGGCAACGACACCGACCGCGGATCGAAGCCGAACGGCAATTCCAGCCGATGGCTGCGCATCAGTTCCTCGTCGCACAGCAATTCCTGCGTACCGCCGTCCGCCACCAGCACTCCGCCCGACAGCACGACGGACCGCGGGCACAGCTCCAGCGCATACGGCAGATCATGGGTGACCATCAATACCGTGACGTCCAACGACCGCAGAATATCCGCGAGTTCGCGTCGCGAGGCCGGGTCGAGATTGGACGACGGCTCGTCCAGTACGAGAATTTCCGGCCGCATCGCCAGCACCGTGGCCACGGCGACCCGCCGCCGCTGTCCGAAGGACAGATGGTGCGGCGGCCGGTCCGCGAACCCGGCCATCCCGACCCGTTCCAGCGCCTCCGTGACCCGCTCCGTCAGCTCCGCACCGCGCAGCCCGGCGGCCGCGGGGCCGAAGGCGACGTCCTCCCGGACGGTCGGCATGAACAACTGGTCGTCGGGGTCCTGGAAAACGATCCCCACCTTCCGCCGGATCTCCGCGAGGTTTTCCTTGGCCACCGGCAGCCCGGCAACGGCCACGGATCCCGCGCCCGCCTCCAGAATCCCGTTCAGATGCAGCACGAGCGTGGTCTTTCCCGCCCCATTGGGCCCGAGCAGCGCCACCCGCTCACCCCGCTCGATGGACAGATCGACCCCGAAAAGCGCCTGATGCCCGTCCGGATAGGCATAGGCGAGGCCGGAAACCTCCAGAGAAGGAGCGAAAGAGGCGGGCGGCGTGGTCGTACTCACAGGGTCCATCCCAAAAGGCATACAGCAAGGGCGGAAAGCGGCAGCAGCGCGGCGCGGATCCATTGTGCGCGGCCCGCGGCGGCGTCGGAGAGAACGGGCATGGTGCCGGTATAACCCCGGCTGACCATGGCGAGATGCACCCGCTCCCCCCGCTCGTAGGAGCGGATGAACAGCGCGCCGGCGGATTTGGCGAGCACTCCCCAGTGCCGTACGCCCCGCGCCTCGAATCCCCGCGACAGCCGCGCGATGCGCATCCGTCGCATTTCATCGGTGATCACATCGCCGTAGCGGATCATGAACGACGCAATCTGGACGAGCAGCGGCGGCATGCGCAGCCGCTGGAGTCCGAGCAGCAATTCCCGCAGTTCGGTGGTCGACGCCAGCAGAACGGAAGCGGCGACGCCCAGCGTGCCCTTGGCCAGGATGTTCCAGGCACCCCAGAGCCCGGAAACGCTCAGGCTCAGCCATCCGACCTGCACCCGCGGCCCCTCCGCCACAAACGGCATCAGCACCGCGAACGCCACGAACGGCACCTCGATCAGCAGCCGCTTGAGCAAAAACCCCGCCGGAATACGAGCCACACCCGCAACGGCCGCAATCAACACCGCATACAGCCCGAAGGCCCACACAGCTTCCCGCGGTGTGGACACCACAATCAGTACAAAGCACAAAACGGCGGCGATTTTGCAATGCGGCGGCAGCGCATGTACCGGCGAATGCCCGTGACGGTAGAGCTTATGAGCGTGCCCGGCGCCCATCAGGCGCTCTCGCCCGCGACACCGGCCGCCGGAGCGGCGCCCTCTGCCTTGCGCCGCCGCAGCACGACGAAGATGCCCGTCCCGACGGCCAGCGTCGCGCCGACGCCGATCACACCGGCCAGCCCGCCCGCCAGCCGCGCATTGCCGATGTCCTTGACGCTGTAGCCGGCCAGCGGCGAGCCCTCGGTCGCGTGCTTCTTGGTGTTCTTGTCGATGCCCTGGTCATGGGCGACCTTCTCCAGTCCGTCGGGGCTGGCGGAGGCGTAGTAGCTGATGCCGCCCGCGCACACCAGCGCGGCGGCCAGCCCGGCCAGCCAGACCTTCCGGACGGAACGGCGGGGAGCGGTGGCGGGGACCGGCGCGACCGGCTCGGCGACCGGTGCCGGTGCCGCCAACGGCGACGTCCGCAGCTCCAGCGGCTTGGCCAACCCCCGCGCCCCGTAGACCAGATCAGGCCGTACGGCCATCACCGCGCCCACCGTCAACGCCGTGATCACGGCCTCCCCCACGCCGATCAGCACATGCACACCGACCATGGCGGTGAAGACCTTGCCGATCGACACATCGGCCGTCCCGCCCAGCGCATACATCCCGGTGAAGGCGACGGCCGCGGCCGGGACCGACAACAGCGCCGCCACGAAGGACGCCACCGTCACCGACCGGTGCCGCCTGGGCAGCACCTTCACCAGACCGCGGAACAGGGCGTAGGCGACGACCGTCGTCACGATCGCCATATCGGTGATGTTCACGCCCAGCGCCGTCAGCCCGCCGTCGGCGAACAGCACGCCCTGCATCAACAGCACCACCGACACACACAGCACACCGGTGTACGGCCCCACGAGGATCGCCGCGAGCGCACCGCCGAGCAGATGCCCGCTCGTGCCCGCAGCAACCGGGAAATTCAGCATCTGCACGGCAAAGATGAACGCCGCCACCAGCCCGGCCAACGGCGCCGTCCGCTCGGCTCCGGCCCCGCCCTGCCCCGCACCCGCCAGCTCCCGCCGGGCACCGCGCAGACTGACCGCGATCGCGGCCGCGGCCACTGCGCCGGTCGCCGCCGACACCGGCGCATTGATGAATCCATCGGGTACGTGCATCTCAGGCTGTCTCCGCTCCAGCTCCGCTCCAGAGCTCCACTTCCGGCTCTGCAACCAGCCAATGGTGGGGCCTACTGCAAAGGAGTTGCAAGAGCGCCAGTGGTGCGAAACGTTACAGCCCGCAGTTACTGCTCCGTAACGCAACGCGCGCCCCCTGGTAGCGCGGTGGCTCGCCGAGGGATCCGCCGGGGGACCGGCCGGGCAGCAGGCTCCGCTGAGCCGGCCGGGGGGCGCATCGGCCGCAATCGCCTCCCGCCTCCATTGCCTCCTTATGAAGGAAGCACCGGGCGGGCCATGGCCGGGCCGATGTCCGGTATGCCGATGATGTTCCGTCTTCGCGCCATTCGCAGTTCTCCGGCCCGGCTCCGACGGGCCGCTGCGCCCTGCGCGAATACGGAGGGAGAGGACAGTGTCCGAGCAGCAGGATGAGAAGGCGGAGCAGAGCGTCGGGGAGTTCACGCTCGCGGGCCCGCTGAGCTCCACACCGCCGGTTTCGCTGCCGTATCCGGTCCCGGAACCGGACGAGGAGTGGCAGCTGCCGAACGGTTTCGCGCAGGTCTTCTACGGCGAGGGGAACCAAGGAATCACCCGGCCGGTGATCATGGCCGACGGCTTCAACCTCGGCCCCAGCGACCTGAAGTGGCTCTACGCGGGCCTCGACCGCGACTACCCCCTCCTCAGCGAACTGCGCCGCCGGGGCCGGGACGTCATCCTGCTGGGCTTCAGCGAGCGCAGCGCCTCGATCGTGAAGAACGCCGAGGCCGCGATGGCCTGCATTCAGCAGACCAACGCCGAGCAGCTGGGCAGCGCGGGGCTGACGGTGGGCGGCTTCAGCATGGGCGGCATGGTCACCCGCTATGCGCTCGCCAAGATGGAGTGCGAGGAGACGGACCACCGCACCCGCCTGTACTTCTCCTACGACAGCCCGCACCGCGGCGCCGTCATCCCCATCGGCCTCCAGGCGTTCTCGCACTTCATCCCGCTCCCCAACCCCTTCGCCCGGCAGATGAACAGCCCGGCCGCGCGGCAGATGCTCTGGCGGCACTACGACCCGAAGAGCGGGAAGATCGGGATCGCGCCCGAGCGCACGGAATTCCTGCGGGAGCTGGAGGAGCTGGGCGGCTGGCCGCGTATCCCCCGCACCCTCGCGCTCGCCAACGGCCGCGGCGACGGCACGGGCCTGGCGATCCCGCCCGGCGAGACCATGCTGAAGGTCGAGCGGATCTACCCGGGCACCACCTTCTACGCCCAGGCGCAGGGCAAGGACGTCATCGTCGCCGAGCTGAAGCGGAGATTCCCCAAGGCCGAGAAGACGGTGACGACGAACGGCCTCCCCGAACTGGACGGCGCCCCCGGCGGCACCCTCCGCTCGTACGGGATCCTCGCCGACATGCTGAAGAAGTTCGGCGCGCAGGTCGATCTGCGGCACGAGGAGGTCTGCTTCGTCCCCTCCGTCAGCGCGGTAGCGATCCGCGACATCGACCAGCAGAAGGACCTGTACGCGACCATCGACGACCTCGACCCGTCGGAGAGCGAGGTCGACGACTTCCTCTGCTCCTCGACGACGACGGAGCACACCGCCGTCACGGAGGAACTGGGGTTGTGGCTGATGGACCGGCTGCCCGACTGACCGCCCTCCCCGCCGTCCCGGGTCGGGCCGTGAGCTTCCGACGGCCCGACCGGGGCTACCGCGCCGGGGGCGGTCCCCCGTCCCCGTCTCCGTCCCTGTCCCTGTCCCTGTCCCCTGCCTCCGCCATCCGGATCGCGTTCTCCTGCACCCGGTGGAGCAAGTCGCGCAACTGCTCCCGCTCCTCCGGGGTGAACCCCGCGTACAGCTCCTCCTCGACACGCTCCTGCACGGCCCAGAGCCCTGCGACGGCCCGCTCCCCCTCGGCGGTGATCCCGGCGGCGGGCTCGGCGGGTCCGCCGGGATCGGGACCGTCCCCCGTGGTGGTCACATAGCCGCGGTCGCGGAGCGGGGCCAGCAGGGACGCGAGTTCCTCGGTGTCCACTCCCACATCGCGACGGAGACGGTCGAGCGGGGCGCTCCGCTCGCAGGCCAGCACCATCAACAGCACGGCCTGGGCGCTGTCGAGGTCTCCGATGCGGCGCAGATGGGCGTCGAACGCCTGCCGGACGAGGTGGCCGCCCAACGTCAGATTGCGGCCCAGGGTGTCGCGGATCCGGTCGGTCAGCATGCTCAGGATCATCCCCATCCGCAGTTCGTAGATGCTGATGCCGGCGGCGACGCCGACGTTGAGTGATTCCACCGCGCCGGCCATCGGGATCTGCACCACCAGGTCGGCCGCGGCCAGGGTTGCCGCGCCCACCCCGTCGGTCTCGCTCCCGACCACGAGCGCCAGTTTCCGGCCGCGCAGCGGTGCCATCGACTGCACATGGCTCCCCCGCGGGCTGGTCACCACGATCTGGAACCCGGCCTCCCGCAAGGACGCCACCGCGCCTTCCGGATCGGCGAACCGGCGGACGCGACAACCGAGCACGGCACCCCGCGCCGCGTCCAGCACCCGCCGGGACGACAGGTCGGTCGCTTCGTCCGTGAGCACGACGTCCCGCACCCCGAGGGCGCGTGCCGTGCGCACGATCGTCCCGAGGTTGCCGGGGTCGGCGACCCCCTCGCACACCACGGCGAAGTCGCCGTACGGCGCCGCGGGCCCGACCTCGCCCGACCAGGCGGCGACGGCCACCCAGCCGACCGGCTTCGTGCCCCCGGTGATCTTCCGCATCAGCCCGTCCCGGACCGCGTACACGGGCACCCCGGCCCCGGCCAACTCCGCACCCAGCGCGGGCTCATCCGCACCCGCCGCACACAGCACGTACTCCAGCCCGGCCCCGGCGGCCACGGCCTGCCGGATCAGACTCACGCCCTCGATCAGACACCGCCCAGCAGCCATCCGGCCGGCCCGCGTGGCCAGTGCCCGTGCGGCTGCGATCCGCTCGTCCTTGATCGATTCGATGACACCGCTGACACCCATAACCGGCGAGCGTATCGACGCCCCCACCTGCGGCACGAGTTAGTTACGCGCGCCCGAACCGCCCCGTATGCGGCGGCTGGACCACGACGACTTCTGCTCTGCGATTCCCTGTGTCATGTCGGTACGTGCCTTCTCCTGAACCCTCCAGTTGAAGAAACACCGCAAGCGCCGATTGGGTTGCCGCCGGTTACTCCGCCTCGCCGCGCAGATGTCGCATGAGTGCCGCGAGCGCGGCCGGGGTCACCGACAGCACCTGGGCTGGGGCGTCGCTCTCGCGGAGGAGCGCGGAGCTGTTGGCGACGGCGAGCTCCACGCAGTTGGGGCCGTCCTGCCCACCGGAGAAGGAAGATTTCTGCCAAACGATGGCCTGCGCCATGGCGGAACCTTTCACATGCTCTGTACGAGGCTCTGAATGAAGTCCCTTGACTCTATGGCCCCCAGCGCGGCCTTCTCCACTTCGCAAAGGAGGCCCCGATAGCGGCTGAGTTGGGCCTCCGCGCCGACGAAGGCGCCACCGTGCGGAGTATCCATCAGGACGGTGTCGAGCTGGGGGACGGGCCCGCCCGCGTACAGCATGGGGTAGCAAAGACCGGCGAAGTCGTCCGCGGCGAACGGCACCACACGCAAGGTGACTTGCGGCAGCTCGGACTGCTCCAGAATGCGGAGGAGCTGCCGACGGGCGACGTTGCTGTCGCTGGCCTTGATGCGTAGCGCCGCTTCGTGAATGACGACGTCATAACGAGCCGGCCGTTCCCTGACGAGGAACTCCTGACGGCGCCGCCGGAACCGTACCCGCGCCGCGATTTCGTCGTCTGACAACTGCGGCGTCGTCACGGTGAAGATCGCGCGAATCTGCTCTTCGGTCTGGAGCAAGCCCGGGATGCTCACGCTCTCGAAGGCGCGCAAGCTGCTGGCGTGGTGCTCCAGTTCGGCCATGTCCAGGTAGCCGGACGGCACCAGGCCCCGGTACTCCTCCCACCAGCCGCGACCACGTTCGTTCGCCATGGCCACCAGCGCGTCCACGAACGCGGCGTCACCACAGGCGTATTGGCTGCCGAGGAATCGGACGCGTTCCTCGCTCACCCCGACGCGTCCCGCCTCCATCGTGGAGATCTTGGTCTGTGCGATACCCGTCGCCTCGGACGCCTCACGGATCGACCAACCTGCCCGCTCCCGAAGTTTGCGCAGCTCGGCACCCAGCCGCTCTTGCCGGGCGGTGGTGACGGTCCTCGCTGGCATGCACCCTCCCCTTCCTGAGAGTTGAGAAGCGCGAGTATTCCAGTCGGCTTGACCGGGGTAAGTACTCACCCCTACCTTGAGTGACGCATCGCACACGCTGCGGATCCGGATTCCCCGGAAGCGCATCGCCCCGTCATGCCGTGACGGCCGCGACATTGCCACCGGCGTCGACCGCCCGCCGCGTACGTATCAACTCCCTCACTCTCAACCGGAGTTACGCATGCCTGAAATCGCTGACGTCGACGCGACCGAACCCTGGGAATACTCCCTCTACATCCCCCACGACCCCCGCGCCGTCCCCATCACCCGGCACACCCTCCGTCTCGTCCTCACCGCGCACGGCCTGGCCGGGTTCATCGAGGTCGCCGAGCTGCTGGCCAGCGAGCTGATCACCAACGCGGTGCGGCACACCAAGGGGCCCGCGGCCCTCCGCATTCACTGGGCGGACGGCATTCTCCGGATCGGGGCCTGGGATACCGACCCCGCGCCGCCGGCGCTCGCGCTGCGGCTCACCAACGAGGTCGAGAGCGGGCGCGGGCTAGACCTCGTCCATTCCTGCGCCGACAAGTGGGGGTGGTACCCGCTGCTGAGCACCGGCGACCTGGGCAAGTACGTGTGGTGCGAGCTGGCGGCGGCCGCCTGAGTGGTCGCGTCAGGCCACGGCTGCGGTCGGCCCGAAGTCGACGGCCTTGGCCGGGACCGTCCCGGCCGTCCGCCCCGGCGCCGCCTGACGGCTCCAGTACAGGTTCGTGTGCGCTATGACCTGGTCCGGCGGCGGTGCGCCCCATGCCGTCTTGTCGAACGTCGTGTGGGCGTCGCTGACAAGGGTCACGTCGTACCCCCGGACGAACGCGCCATGAAGCGTCGAGCGGACGCAGGCATCGGTTTCCGAACCGACGACGACGAGTCGCCCGACTCCGAGGCCCGACAGCACGGTCTCAAGGGCGGTGTCCTCGAAGGAGTCGCCGTAGTGCTTCTCGACGAGCGGCTCGGCGTCGCCCGGAGCCAGCTCGGGGACGATCCGCCAGCCGTCGCTCCCCCTCACAAGCTCGTCGTCGGAGTGCTGGACCCAGACAACCGAGGCCTCCTCTCGCCGCGCCTGCTCGACGAGGCTTCCGATGTTCGCAACGACTGCGTCGCGCTCGTGAGCCTCCTCGACGACGGCAATCTGCACGTCGACGACGAGGAGTGCGGTGTTCGGGCGGTTGGTGAGTGTGGTCATGGTCCCCCCTGACTCACGCTAGTCACACTTGCTCTTGCTTCCACGCAGCGTAGACCCGCCCACTGACAACGGGCCGGCGGACCTCGGACCACCCTCACCGCGCCGGACCAGCAGGCTGCCCAGGGCCGTGTGCTCGTGCAGGACCGACCGTCCGGTGCGGGTCGTCGTGATCAGGCCCGCGGCCCGGAGTGCGGCGGTGTGGGCGGAGGCCGTGGCGTTGCTGACGCCCAGGCAGCGGGCGAGTTGGGTGGTGGTGTGGGGGTCGGCGAGGCGGTGGAGGAGCTCGGTGCGGGTGCGGCCGAGGACTCCGGAGAGGGCGTCGTGGGGGTCGCCGCCCGGTCCGGGAGGGGTGGGCGGGAGGCCCGTACCGGCCGGGTAGGTCAGGTGGACCGGGCCGCCGGGCGGGTCGGCGATGAGGGGATGGCCGGTCCAGTGGAAGGTGGGGACGAGGACCAGGTCGCGGCCCTGGAGGGTGAGGGTGCGGGCCACTGGGGAATCCAACTCCCATATTCCGTTGGCGAGTTGGGAGCCGGGGAGTGCGGAGGTCAGCGCGTGGGCGATGCCCCGTTCGGCGGTGGTCAGGGCATGCCGGGTGAATTCCGCCTGGTGGAGGTCCTGGATCAGGGGCCATACGGGGCGCAACACCGTGTCGAACGCGGCCTGTTGGGCGCGGCGGAAGACGTGCCAGGCATCGGCGTCGCCCCGGTGGAGGTCGCGGATCCAGGGGGGCGGCGGGGCCGGGCGGGACGCGTGGACGTGGGCGAGTTCGGAGCGGACCAGGGCGGGCGGCGTGGCCCGTACGGTGTCGAGGCCGTCCTGGAGAGTGTCGGCGAAGACGTCGAGGAAGAGCGGGGCGGTGTCCCCGGGGACCACGTCCCGCAACGGGCCCACGGCGGGTGGCAGGGAGCGGAGCAGACGGCGGCGCCAGCGGCCGAACAGCAGGGCGTCGTCGGGGAGGCACATCTTCATCAGGGCCACGTTCAGCTCGATGAGCGGGGCCGGGCGGGGCGCGAAGCGGACGCGGGCGAAGTCGTCGGCCGTGAAGTGGATCCGGATCGCCACTACTTCCCCCTCCCCATGCCACGTCTCCTCGTGTCGCGCCAGCGTTTCGGGCAGGGCCTCAACCTTCGCTCGTCCCCCCGCCGTTGGCCAGCATTCGCCAGAGACGCACCAAGGCACAAGCAAGCAGCCAGCAGGGGGGAGAGCCAAGCCATGTTCGGCACGCATACGGATGGTTACGGGGCCCATGGGGGCGTGGCCCGGCGGACGCTCGTCACGTCGGCCGCCGCCCTGGGCGCAGGGCTGATGTCGGCAGGATGCGGCGCCGCCCAGGGCACGCGAAACCGGCGCGGAACCGCCCAGGCCCCCACCGGCCTCGTCCTCCGCCTCCCCCCGCCCACCGGACCGTACCGGGACCGGATCGGGGTCACCGCGCTCTATCTGGTCGACCGGTCGCGGCGCGACCCGTGGGAGGCGGGGATCGCCGTACGGGAGGTGATGGTCTCGGTGTTCTACCCGGCCCGTGACGTCGGCGGAGGACATCCGGTCGCGCCGCAGATGAGCAGGGGTGCGGTGGAGGTGTTCCGGGCCGTGGACGTCGCCGTGCACCGGTTGCCGCGGAAGGGGGTGGACTGGGGCGCCACCCGGACCCACGCCCATACGGGCGCGCCCGCGGAGCCCGTACGCCGCCCCGTGCTGCTGTACACCCCGGGCGGCGGCGATGCGCGCACCCTGGGCACGGGGACGGCCGAGGAGCTGGCGAGCCGTGGCTATGTGGTCGTCACCGTCGATCACCCGGGGGATGCCGGTGAGGTCGAGTTCCCGGTGCCGAGGGCGGGGCGGGGGCCGGTCCGGCCCACCGTCTTCCGCGGGGATCCGCGGGCGCGGCCGTGGCAGTTCCGCACGATGATCGAGACCCGGATCGCGGACCTCCGGTTCGTACTGGACCAGTTGGCGGCGCTGGCGGCGGGGCGGAACCCGGACGCGGCGGGGCGCGCGGTGCCCGCGGGCCTCGGGCGGGCGCTGGACCTGCGACGGGTGGGCGTCTTCGGGCATTCGGCGGGCGGCACCGCCGCGGCGCAGGCGATGGACGAGGACCGGCGGATCCGGGCGGCCGTGAACCTGGAGGGGTTCCTGGACCGCCCCTCGGATACACCCGGCCGGGAGCCGGATCCCTACCCCGTCGCCCGGCACGGCGTGGACCGGCCGCTGCTGCTGCTCGGCAGCGAGCGCTTCCCCGCCCGGAGGGAGCTGGAGAGGTCCTGGGCGACCCTGCTCGCCCAGGGGGGAGGGCATATCCGGCGGGACCGGATCGATGGCGGTGCGCACTGGGTGTTCAACGACTACGGCGCGCTGGCTCCGCAGTTGCAGGGCGCCGGGCTGATGCCGGCCGAGGCCCGGAACGCGCTGGTCGGGACGGTCGAACCGGCCGTATCGGTGCCCCAGGTGCGGCATCTGGTGCACCGGTTCTTCGCCCGGCACCTGCCGGTCCGGGACCCCGGCCGCTGAGCTGCCCCGCCGCCCCGGCCGAGTTGCCGCCCTCCCCCCGCGCCGAAACCATGGATCCGTGAGCGACGCACACGAGGCCGTCGAACCGCCCCGGGGTACGGACCAGGGGCGGAAGCAGGAAGCGCAGCCGGGGCCGCCCCCGGAAGCGCCACCGGGGACGGCCCAGCGGGCGGCCGAGGAAGCGCCCCCGGGCCCGGCGCCCGGCTCCTACCTGCGGTATCCGCATCTGCACGGGGATCTGCTCTGCTTCGCCGCCGAGGACGACCTGTGGGTGGCGCCCCTCGCGCCCGCGGGCGAGGAGCCGGGCCGGGCCTGGCGGCTGACCGTGGACCGGACCCGCGTGGGGCATCCCCGCTTCTCGCCCGACGGGCGGCACATCGCCTTCACCACCTGGCGCAGCCTCGACCCGGAGATCCATCTCGCGCCGGTCGAGGGCGGCCCGGCGCGGCGGCTGACGTACTGGGGCAGTACGGATGCCCGGGTGTGCGGATGGACGCCGCCCGACTACGACGGCGCCCCGCACATCCTGGCCGTCTCGTCGCACGGGCAGCCGTTCTCGTACTACTCCTGGGCGTACAGCCTGCCGACGGACGGCAGCCCCGGTGGCCGGCTGCCCTGGGGGCCGGTCTCCGACATCGCGGTCGCGGATGTCGACGGGGAGCACAAAACGCTGCTGCTCAGCGGCAAGCCGCCGCACGAACCGGCGTCGTGGAAGCGCTACCGGGGCGGTGCGATGGGGCGGATGTGGCTCCAGGGTGCGCGGCTGGTGCCGGATCTGTGCGGGCATCTGGACTCGGTGATGTTCGTGGACGGACGGATCGCGTTCCTGTCCGACCACGAGGGGGTCGCGAACGTGTACTCCTGCCTGCCGGACAGCAGCGATCTGCGGCGGCACAGCGATCACGCCGACTTCTACGCGCGGCATGCCGCCACCGACGGCTCCCGCATCGTCTACCAGTGCGCCGGCGACCTCTGGCTGATCGACGATCTGAGCCCGGGGGCACGGCCGCGCAAGCTGGCGGTGAAGCTGGGCGGGCCGCGGGCCGGCCGGCGGCCGTACCAGGTGCCGGCCGCCTCCCATGTGACCTCGCTGGCGGTGGACGCCACCGGGCGGGCCAGTGCGGTGGGGGTGCGCGGCAGCCTGTACTGGCTCACGCACCGTGACGGGCCCGCGCGGACGATCCACGATGTGCCGGGGGTCCGGGTCCGGCTGCCGGAGATGCTGGGCTCCACCGGGCGGATCGCCTATGTGACGGACGCCGAGGGGGAGGATGCGCTGGAGATCTGCGATCTGCCGCGGGCCAGCGCGGCCCATACGCCGCTGCGGCTGGCGGCGGGGAAGCTGGGGCGGGTGCTGGAGCTGGTGTCGTCGCCGGACGGGGAGCGGGCGGCGGTGGCCTCGCACGACGGACGGCTGCTGCTGGTGGACGTCCAGCCGCCCGAGGACGCCGAGAAGCCCGGCCCGCCCGGGGAGGTCACCGAGCTGATCGCCTCCCGCAACGGGCCGGTCCGCGATCTGGCCTTCTCCCCCGACTCCCGCTGGCTGACCTGGTCGCATCCGGGGATCGGCCGTTCGCTGCGGCAGATCAAGATGGCCCGGCTGGCCGACGGAACGGTCGTGGACGTCACCAACGGGCGCTTCGAGGACGAGCAGCCGGTGTTCACCCGGGACGGGCGCTATCTCGCGTTCCTGTCGTGGCGCGGCTTCGACCCGGTCTACGACGTCCACACCGGGGACCTGTCCTTCCCCCTGGGCTGCCGGCCGCATCTGGTCCCGCTGTCCTCGGCCACCCCCTCCCCCTTCGCGCTGTCCCCGGAGGGGCGGCCGGCGGCGGGCGGGCTGGACCCGGCGGAGAATCCGCCGCTCGGCGAAGGGCCGGTGACGGTGGAGGTGGAGGGGCTGGAGAACCGGGTCACGCCGTTCCCGGTCGCCGCCTCCAAGTACTCCGCGCTGGCGCCGGTCGCCGGGGGCGGGCTGGTGTGGCTGCGCTGGCCGATCTCCGGGGCGCTGGGGGAGACCTTCGCCAACCCCGCCGATGTGTCGGGGCGGCCCACCCTGGAGCACTTCGACCTGGTCAAGGCCCGGCGCACCGAACTGTCCGGCTCCCTGGACTCGTTCGCGCTCAGCGGTGACGGCTCCCGGCTGGTCGTCAACGACGAGGGCGATCTGCGGGCCGTACCGGCGACCGAACTGCCCGACGCCGACTCGACGGTCTTCCTCGATCTGCGGCGGATCCTGCACGACGTCGAGCCGGGGTGGGAGTGGCGCCAGGCGTTCGACGAGGCGGGCCGGCTGATCCGGGCGTACTTCTGGGAACCGCGGATGTGCGGTATCGACTGGGACACGGTGCTGGCGCAGTACCGTCCGCTGGTCGAACGGGTCGCCTCCCCCGACGAGTTCGCCGATCTGCTGCGCGAGGTGCTGGGGGAGCTGGGGACCTCGCACGCGTATGTGGCGGGGGCGCGCAGGAACGAGGGGCCGCCGCACTACCAGCGGCCGATCGGGCTGCTGGGGGCCAATCTCTATCCCCGCGACGGGCGGTGGATCGTCCAGCGGATCCTGCCGGGCGAGTCCTCCGACCCCAAGGCCCGTTCCCCGTTGGCCGGTACGGGGATCCGCGAGGGCGCCGCGCTCACCCATGTGGACGGCCGGCCGGTCGACCCGGTGGCGGGCCCGTCTCCGCTGCTGGCGGCGGCCGGGGGCACCACCGTAGAGCTGACCTTCGCCCCGGCGGAGGGCGACGGGCCGTCGCGCCGGGTGGCGGTCGTCCCGCTGATCGACGAGCGGCCGCTGCGCTACCAGGACTGGGTCGCCAAACGGCGCGCCGTCGTACGGGAGTTGAGCGACGACCGCTGCGGCTATCTGCACATCCCCGATATGGGCGGCTCGGGCTGGGCGCAGTTCAACCGCGATCTGCGCCGGGAGATGTCGATGCCCGCGCTGATCGTCGACGTACGGGGCAATGCGGGCGGCAACATCTCCGAGCTGGTCATAGAGAAGCTGACCCGCGCCATCATGGGCTGGGACCTGACGCGCAACGCCCAGCCCGTGTCGTACACCAGCAACGCCCCGCGCGGGCCGGTGGTCGCGGTCGCCGACGAGATGACCTCCTCCGACGGCGACATGATCACCGCCGCGTTCAAACTCCAGGGCATCGGCCCGGTGGTGGGCATGCGCACCTGGGGCGGGGTGGTCGGGATGACCGGGCGGCACCGGCTCGCGGACGGGACGCAGATCACCGTGCCGATGAACGCGGCGTGGTTCCAGCTGTACGGGTGGGGCGTGGAGAACTACGGCGTCGAGGTGGACATCGAGGCGCTGCGGTCGCCGCTGCACTGGGCCGAGGGCCGCCATCCGCAGCTGGGCGTGGCGGTGCGCACCGCGCTGGAGCTGCTGGAGCGGCATCCGGCCGCGACCCCGCCGGACCTGTCGGACGTACCGGACCGGACGCGGCCGCAGCTGCCGCCGCGGGACGGGTGACGGCGCGGAGCCGGTGACCGCGCGGGACCGGTGACCGCGCGGGACCGGTGACCGCGCCCCGCCCCGCCCCGCTGCCTCGCCCCGCCCCCCGCTACCTCGTACCGATCAGGAACCGCTGCCCGTCCGCCCCGGTGCAGCGCTCGGCCCGCGCGAGGGCGCCGGAGGCGGTGGCCCGGCCGCCCTCGATGCCCAGGCAGCTGTCGGCGCCGTCCTCGGCCGTCAACTCGATCCGGTACGCCGCCTTCCCGGCCGCTTCGATACGGAAGCGCTGGGCGGGCCCGGTCGCCGAGCAGTCGTCGTCCGGCTCCAGCAGCCCCTCGACGCCCGGCCCGCTCAGCAGCGACAGACAGCCGCTGTCCGCGCCGGCGCCGTCCCATTCGATGCGGTAGCGGTCCGGGCCCGCGGCCTTGAGGTAGGTGTGCGGCGGCACCGCCTGCGCGCAGGGCCGCTGGACGGCGACGGTGTGGGCGGCGTGGGCGCGCCGGATCCGCTCGCCGGTCAGGCACAGGCCGGGCGCCCGGAGCGGACGGATGTGGACCTCCCCGGCGGGGAGCGGCGGCGCGGCCTCCTGCGTCCCGGCGCCCGGGGCCGCGCCGTAGCCGATCAGCAGCCGTACGCCGAGGATGACCAGCGCGGCGGCCAGGGCGGCGGCCGCGGCCAGCAGGACGGGCCGGCGGCTCTTGCGGTGCGAGGCGGGGGGCCGCGGCCGGACGGGGTCCGGGTCCGGTGCCGGGTCCAGCCGCGCCACGTCCTCGATGCGCTGCCGCGCCGTCAGCCACTCGTGGACCTCGGCGTCGGTGCCCCCGCAGGCCCGTACGAACGCCTCGACCGCCTCGGGCCGGGGCAGGGCCCGTCTTCGCAGGACGTCGGCGAGTTCACCGGGGGCGAGTGCATATCCCCCCTGCGCAGCCCATCGTTCGAGCTGATGCTCCGTCAACCCCGTGTAGTCCCTGAGTTGTTGCAGCATTCCGGCGAATGCGTCGGCGTCCGTCGCCGCGCCGGGCCGGAACGCCCCCGATCCCCCCACAGTCCCCATGCGCGTCATTGAACCGTCACTCGGCGCACACGACAACGAAGTGTCCCCGATACGGCCGGACACCGTCCCGGCCTGGCCGAACCACGACGGACCGCGGGGCCGTCGGGCCGACGGGGCGCACCCGCCGCCGCGGGCGCGCCCCTCTTGCCGGTGCGTCCTACCGGTCCGCCCGCGCCTTCTCGTCCGCCTCCCCGCCCGCGCCGACCAGCCCGGTCCGCATCCCGTCCAGCCGGTCGCCGAAGCGCCGCATCTCGCGCTGGCC
Organism: Streptomyces gilvosporeus; assembly: GCF_002082195.1. Classification (GTDB taxonomy): domain Bacteria; phylum Actinomycetota; class Actinomycetes; order Streptomycetales; family Streptomycetaceae; genus Streptomyces; species Streptomyces gilvosporeus. The sequence goes on from NZ_CP020569.1 coordinate 3,995,959, forward strand.
CACCGAGCCGATGACCGACGGCAGATAGCCGCGCAGCGACTGCATCCCGCGCAGCCACCACTGCCCGTAGACATGGGCGGAGCGGCGTTCGATGCCCGCGACGATCCGGTCGACGGCAGGGCCCAGCGGATAGGTCTTGTTGGACGGCCAGGGCAGCCGGGAGCGCAGTTCGCGCATGATGTCGTCCTGGTCGGCGCCGCGCACCATATCCGTATCGGTCCAGCTCAGATAGCCGACGCCGACCCGTACGCCCTTGTAGCCGACCTCCGCGCGCAGGCTGTGCGCGAACGCCTCGACGCCCGACTTGGAGGCGCAGTACGCGGTCATCATCGGCGCCGGGGTGATCGCGGCGAGCGAGGCGATCTGGAGGAAGTACCCGCGGGACTCCATCAGGACGGGCAGGAAGGCGCGGCCGGTGACCGCGCCGCCTATCAGGTTGACCTCGATGACCCGCTTCCACGCCACCGGGTCGGAGTCGACGAACGGGCCGCCGGTCGCCACCCCGGCGTTGGCGACGACCACATCGACCTTGCCGAAGCGCTCCTTGACCTCGTCCGCGACCCGGGCCATCGCCTCGTGGTCGGTGACATCGGCATGCCAGTGGTGGGCCGGGCCGTGCAGCGCGGCGGCCACCTTCTTCAGCTCGTCCGGCTCCAGCCCGACCAGCGCCAAGGTCGCACCGCGCGCGGACAGTTTGCGGGCCAGCAGCGCACCGACCCCGCGGGCCGCCCCGGTCACCACGACGACCTGTCCGTCCAGGCTCCTGCTCTCACTCATGCGGACTTCGTCTCCTTCGGCTGCCGCTCGCCCCGGGAGGCGGGGACGCGGGTGGTCAGGCGGGTGGTCAGATGGTCACGGACGAGTGCGCGCAGCCGGTCGGCGACCGCGCCGGGGTCCTCGATGGGCGTCATATGGCCCAGGCCGGGCAGCTCGGTGATGCCCCGGCAGTCGGGGAGGACGGCGGCGAGCCGGCGGGCGTGCACGAAGGGGGTGAGGCGGTCGGCGGTGCCCGCGACGATGGCGGTGGGCAGCTCCAACCGGGCCACCGAGCCGGTCAGTTCGAGGGCGGCCAGCACCCGGCCCCAGTGGGACCGTACGCCGGGCGGGCAGGCGTGCACGATGCGCGCACACGCCTCGATCTGGTCGGGGCTCGCCCCGGGGCCCATGGTGGCGTACCGCAGCGCCCACTTGGCGACCGGTGAGACGGGGCCGAGCGGGGCGCGCGAGTGCAGCAGCAGCCGGTGGGCGCGGCGCCTGCCCTGCGGGGTGCGCAGCGGGAACACCCGTGATTCCGCGGCCAGTCGGGCGCTTCCCGTACTGCACAGCAGCGCAGCGGCGGCCCGTTCGCGCAGCTCGGGCCGTTCGGCGGCGGCCATGATCGTCATACCGCCCATGGAGTGCCCGCCGACCACGGCCCGCTCCCCCGCGGCCAGCGTCGCCTCCAGTACGGCGACGAGGTCGTCGGCCAGGGCCCGGGTGGTGTACGCGTCGGCGGCGACGGCGGGGCTGCGTCCGTGTCCCCGCTGGTCGTAGACGACCACCCGGTGATCGGCGGCGAGGTCGCGGACGACCGGGGCCCAGAAGGCGGTCGAGCAGGTCCAGCCGTGGGAGAGGACCACGGCGGGGGCGCCCTCGGGGCCGTGGATCTCGGCGTGGAGGCGGGAGCCGTCGGCGGAGGTGACGGTGGTCGTCGTACGGGGCACCGGCGGCGCGTAGGGGCCGCTCGTCACGTGTCCGGGGCAGCGGTTCATGCCAAAACCTCGCTTCGCTCGGCCCGGCATTCGCCAGGTGTGCACCTCTCAACGATGACCTCGCTGCGCTCGCTCATGCGGTCACCTCCTCGGGGGCGGCGACGGACCGGACGGGCGTCACGTCCGGGCCCGGGGGCCGCAGCACCTCGTACTCGGCCAGATCCACCTGCCGGGTCACCCGCCGGAACTCCGCCGTCGTCCCCGGCCAGGCGGTCGTGTTGCGGCCGTTGGCGTCGAGGTACCAGCTGTCGCAGCCGCCGGTGTTCCACACCGTGCGCTCCATCCGCCGCTGGATCATCCGCGTCCAGCCCTGGACCGCCTCCGGACGGGCGCTGAGCGCGATCCCTCCGCCCAGCACGTCGAGCTGGCGCATGAAGTCGGCCAGGTAGTTCAGCTGGGACTCGATCATCAGGATCATCGAGCTGTTCCCGAGGCCGGTGTTGGGCCCGATGACGGTGAGGAAGTTGGGGAAGCCGGCCGCGGTGGTGCCGCGCAGCGCCTCCATGCCGTCCTTCCACTCCTCGGCGAGGGTGGTGCCGTAGGCGCCGGTCACCCGCTGGGCGATGGGCATATCGGTGACGTGGAAGCCGGTGCCGAAGATGATCGCGTCGGCCTCGGTCTCCGTACCGTCCGAGGCGACCAGCGTGCTGCCGCGGACCTCCTTCAGCCCGGCCGACACCAGGTCCACATTGGGCCGGGCGAGCGCCGGGTACCAGGTGTTGGACAGCAGGATGCGCTTGCAGCCGATGCGGTAGTCGGGGGTGAGCCGGGCCCGCAGCTCCGGATCCTTGATCACCTTGCGCATATGGGCCCCGGCGAGGGCCTCGACCAGGCCGAGCTCCTTGGGCCGCTTGGTGAACGCGCTGACCTGTAGTTCGCGGATGCCCCACAGCACCTGGCGGCGCAGCGCCCGGGTCGCGGGGATCCGGGTGTGCAGCCAGCGCTCCACGCCGGTGATCCTGCGGTCGGCGCGCGGCATGACCCAGGGGGGTGTGCGCTGGAAGACGGTGAGCCGGTCGACGTCGGGCTGGATGGCCGGCACGATCTGGATCGCCGACGCCCCGGTGCCGATCATGGCGACCCGCTTGCCCCGCAGGTCGTAGTCGTGGTCCCAGCGCGCGGAGTGGAAGACCTTGCCGGGAAAGGCGTCCAGCCCCGGCACATCGGGCAGCTTCGGGTCCGACAGCGGCCCGGTGGCCGAGACCACCACATCCGCGGTCAGCGCCCCGCGCGCCGTCTCGATCTCCCAGCGCAGCGCCCGGCCGTCCCACCGAAGACCGCGCACCTCGGAGCGGAAGCGCAGATGCGGCCGCAGCCCGAACGTGTCCGTCACCCGCTCCAGATACGCCCGTATATGCGCCTGCCCGGAGAAGTTCCGCGGCCACTCCGGATTGGGCGCGAAGGAGAACGAGTACAGGTGGGACGGCACATCGCACGCGCATCCCGGATAACTGTTGTCCCGCCAGGTGCCGCCCACCGCATCGGCCCGCTCCAGCACCACGAAGTCGGTGATCCCCTCGCGGCGCAGCCGCACGGCCGCCCCCAGCCCACCGAACCCCGAGCCGATCACGGCCACCCGCACGTGCTCCCGCACGCCGTCCGGCTCCCGCCCGACCCCCGGCTCCTTCTCCCGTTTCCGCTCCCGCTCGCGCCCGGCCATCCCGTCGCCTCCCGAGTTCGACGTCACCCGTCACACCCACTCCGCGCCAATCGCGCCAGCAATCACTGGCACGATCGACTGAGGGGAGCGTAGGGCAGCTCCGTACCGAGCGGTAGGGGTCGCGCACCAGGAAGTTACCGACGGTCGCATCCCGGCCGGCTTTCCCACCCACGGGCATAGGCTGACCCCGTGGCAGCGAACCAGAAGGCCCGTCCCCCCGCCCGCGAGTTCCGCATGGCCGAACTGGCCAAGGAGGCCGGCATCACGGTCCGCACACTGCGCTTCTACCGCGAACGCAAACTCATCCCGCCACCGCGCCGCGAAGGCCGTATCGCCTGGTACAACGAACACCACCTCGCCCGCCTGCGCACCATAGGCGCCCTCCTGGAACGCGGTCACACCCTCGGCGGCATCGGCGAACTCCTCGCCGCCTTCGAAAGCGGCCGCGACGTCGGCGAACTCCTCGGCCTGGACGCCCCCCTCGTCCCCCCGTGGTCCGAGGAGACCCCGGTCCGCCTCACCCCCGAGGAACTGGCCGACCACTTCCGCAACGACATCACCCCCGAGAACCTCACCGCCTCCCTCGACATCGGCTATCTCGCCGTCGACGGAGACGAGTTCGTCCACATCAGCCGCCGCCTGCTGGACGCCTCGACGGAACTGGTCAACAAGGGCGTCCCGCTGGCCGCCGTCCTGGAGGCCGGCCGCCAGGTCCGCGCCCACGCCGACGCCCTCGCCGACCTCTTCACCACCCTGATCCGCACCTACGTCCTCACCGACGTCCTCCCCTCCACCCCCGCCGACGGCCCTCCCGCCCCTCAGGACGTCGACCGCATCGCCGACACCCTCGACACACTCCGCCCCCTGCCCAAGGGCGTCGTCGAGGCCGAACTCTCCATGGCCATGGACCGCCGCATCCGCAGGGAGATCGAGCAGTGGCTCCGGGCGTGCGGGGGCGAGGGCGAGGAGGGCCGAGAGGGAGAGCCGGGCTGAGAGGGAGAGCGGAGCCGAGGGGCGAGGCGCGGCGCAGTAGCTATCCGGGTCCGCCGCCGGCCGTCAGCGGACGGCCCCTGGGTGTCAGGCGTTCCGCCCGAAGAAGCCTTGTACCTTCTTGACGCCGCGGTAGCCCACGTAACCGAAGAAACCAAGGAAGACGACGAGGACAAGGATCGCCTCCCACCACGCCATCTTGCCGTGGGAGCCGGTGCCCGTCCCGAAGCTGTGGTGGCTCGTCCCGAAGCCGTGGCGACTCGTCCCGAAGCCGTGGCGACTCGTCCCGAAGCCGTGACTCGTCCCGGAGCTGTGGTGGCTCGTCCCGGAGCTGTGGCCGCCCTTGAAGACCAGTCCCACCTTGCTGACGCGGCCGTTCGACGGCGCCGCATACGCGGCCGTGGCCGGTGCGGCCCCGAGCAGGGCAGCAAGCAGCAGAAGGACGGTGGCAAAACGCATGAAGAAAAGACCCCCTGGATGACGGCGGATCACCGCCGCGTCATGTACACGCCGATGCACGCTAGGGCATCGGGGCGCGTGCGGCACGTACGACGGCCCGCCGAGACCCACAGGAATCCCGTTGCTCACCAGTCCTTCACCAGTGAGACCAGTACTTCACCAGCGGTGCCCGCGCGGCGGGCCGTCCGGAGCCTTACCGTTCACCCGGAGTCCTACAGGTCGAACACCGCCGTCACCGGCGCATGATCGCTCCACCTCTGGTCATAGCTGGCCGCCCGCTCCACATGCGCCTTGACCGCCCGCCGCGCCAGACCGGGCGTGGCCATCTGGTAGTCGATCCGCCACCCCGCATCGTTGTCGAAGGCGCGGCCGCGGTAGGACCACCAGGAGTACGGGCCCTCGGTGTCCGGGTGGAGGGCGCGGACGACGTCGACGTAGCCGCCGCGTTGCTCGGCCAGGACCTCGGTCAGCCAGGCGCGCTCCTCCGGGAGGAAGCCGGACTTCTTCTGGTTGGCCTTCCAGTTCTTGAGGTCGGCTTCCTGGTGGGCGATGTTCCAGTCGCCGCAGACCACGACCTCACGGCCGTCCGCCGCGGAGCGTGTGCGCAGGTCGATGAGGTAGGGGAGGAACTCCGCCAGGAAGCGCTCCTTCTCGTCCTGCCGCTCGGTGCCGACCTCGCCGGAGGGCAGATAGAGGCTGGCGACGGTCACACCGGGCAGGTCGACCTCGACATAGCGCCCGCTGTCGTCGAATTCCGCCGAGCCGAAACCCACCCGGACACGGTCCGGCCGACGCCGGGTGTAGAGGGAGACGCCGGCCCGGCCCTTGGCCGCGGCCGGGGCGTGCACCGTGTGCCAGCCCTCGGGGTCACGCACCTCGTCGGGCAGCTGCGCGGTCTCGGCGCGTACCTCCTGGAGGCAGAGCACATCGGCCCCGGTCTCCGCCAGCCACGGGACGAAGCCCTTCTTGGCCGCGGCACGCAGCCCGTTCACATTCACAGTCGTCACGGTGAGCACCGGGGCACGATACCTATCCCGCCTGCCGCCCCCCGAACCCGTCTCACGCCGGCCCGCCGCTCCCCCGTACGCTTGCGCGAATGGAGACACGGGAGACATCCGCGACACGCCCCGTCGAGATACACCCCGTCCGCTACGACCACCCGGACGCGGTCACACTCGACGCGCTGGTGCAGCAGGAGTACGCCCGCCGCTACGGGGACGGCGACGTCACCCCGCTCGACCCGGGGATGTTCCTTCCTCCGCACGGCCTGTATCTGATCGCGTACGAGGGTGCCCGGCCGCTGGCCACCGGCGGATGGCGGGTGCAGGAGGACGCCGACGAGGGGTACGCGGTCGGTGACGCCGAGATCAAGCGGATGTTCGTGCTGCCGGAGGCGCGCGGGCGCGGGCTGGCCCGGCGGATCCTCGCCGCCCTGGAGGCGGATGCGCGGGCCGCGGGGCGCTCCCGCATGGTGCTGGAGACCGGCACCAAGCAGCCCGAGGCGCTGGAGCTGTACGCCTCCAGCGGCTATGTGCCGGTGCGGAAGTTCGGGCTGTACCGGACGTACGACGACAGCCGCTGCATGGCGAAGCCGCTGGTGACGGCCGGCTGAGCCGTTCTCGCGGCACCCCCGTCCGCTTGACCCTCACCCGACGTCAGGCCGCACTGTGATCGACGGCGGGGACATCCGGGCCCGGTGACCGCCCGGCCGCAGCCATCGGCGGACATACGGGCTGTACGGGACGAAAGGCGCTGCGATGGGTTATTCGGTCGGACAGGTCGCCGGCTTCGCGGGGGTCACGGTGCGCACCCTGCACCACTACGACAAGGCGGGCCTGCTCTCCCCCGGCGACCGCAGCCCGGCCGGCTACCGCCTCTACGGTGACGCCGACCTCGCCCGGCTCCAGCAGATCCTCTTCTACCGGGAACTCGGCTTCCCCCTCGACGAGATCGCCACCATCCTGGCGGACCCCCAGGCCAACGCCCTGGACCACCTGCGCGCCCGGCACCGCCTGCTGACCGAGCAGATCGCCAAGCTCCAGCGGCTGGTCGAGGTCGCCGAGCAGGCCATGGAGGTCCAGCAGACGGGTGTGCGGCTGACTCCCGAAGAACGGTTCGAGGTCTTCGGCGAGATCGCCTTCGACCTCAGCTACGCCACCGAGGCGCAGCTGAAGTGGCGGCACAGCGAGGGACATCAGCGCTCCATGGCACGGGCCGCGACGCACTCGAAGGAGGACTGGGCGCAGATCATGGCCGAGGCCGCCGCGTGGCGGCAGCGGCTGACCGCCGCCTTCGACACCGGGGAGCCGGCGGACGGCGAGCGCGCCATGGACCTCGCCGAGGAACACCGCCGGCACATCTCCCGCTGGTTCACGCCGTGCCCCACCGCCATGCACGGCCGTATCGCCGACGACTTCGCCGCCGATCCCCGTGCCTTCGCCCTGCTGGTCCCCCCGAGCGAACAGCGCCCGGGCCTCGCCGCGTACCTGCGGACGGCCGTGCACGCCAACGCCGTACGGCAGGCGGACGGGACCGACGAGAGCTGACGGGCCCCGAGGGATCCGAGGCCGTCGCAGCGCGCAGCCGCCCCCGGACCGCACCCATCACCCCACCTCCGGAAATCGAATCTGACATAGCCATGACAAGAATCCTGATCACCGCCGCCGGCTCCTACGGCGACATCGCCCCGTACACCGGCGTCGGCGCCCGCCTCCGCGCCGCTGGACACGAGGTCGCCCTCGCCACCCACGACGCCTACGCCCCCCTCGTACGGGCCGCGGGCCTGGAATTCCGCTCCCTTCCGGCCGACCCCCGCACCGCCCGCCCCGCCGCGGACCAGGAGCCCGGCCAGGAGGAGCCCGGCCAGGAGGGGCCCGCACCGCGGAAGCCCCCCGCCGGCGGCAACCGGGCCCTGATGCGCCAGGCCGCCGCCTTCATCCACCGCCTCGGCGACGGCCTCGCCGAGGCGGCCCGCCCGGACACCGAACTCCTGCTCCTCTCCACCACCACGGCCCCGCTCGGCCGCCAGATCGCCGAGGCGACGGGCATTCCGTCGCTGGACCTGCCCCTCGTCCCCAACGCCCCCACCGGCGACTTCGCCCCCGTCGTCAGCGGTGGGCGCTCCCTGGGCCGCTGGGGCAACCGCACCGCCGGCCGCCTCGCCCTGCGCGTCATCGACCGCCTCTACGCGGAGGCGACCCGCGATCTCCGGGCCCGCCTCGGACTGCCGCCCGCCTCCCCCCGTACGGTCCGCCGCCGCACCGAGGCGGCCGCCCCGCCCGTTCTGTACGGCTTCAGCGAGGTCCTGGTCCCGCGCCCCGCCGACTGGCGCCCCGGCCTGGAGGTCGTGGGGAACTGGTGGCCCCACCTCTCCCCCGACGCCCAACTCCCCTCCGTCGTAGCGGACTTCCTCGCCTCCGGTCCACCACCGGTCCTCATCGGCTTCGGCAGCATGGCGTCCGGCGAGGGCGAACGGCTGAGCTCCCTGGCCGTACGGGCGCTGCGCCGCGCCAAGGTCCGCGGCATCCTTCAGTCCGGCTGGGCACATCTGGCCACGGAACGGGAGGACGACGACCTCCTCACCATCGGCGAGGTCCCGCACGCCCTGCTCCACCCGCGGATGGCCGCGGTGGTCCACCACTGCGGGGCGGGTACCGCCGCCGCGGGCCTGCGCGCCGGGGTGCCCACCGTCCCCGTCCCCGTCACCGCCGATCAGCCCTTCTGGGCGGCCCGCCTCGCCGCCCTCGGCGCCGCAACCGCCCCGATCCCCTTCGCGGACCTCGCCTCCCCCGACGCCGAGAGCCGCCTCGCCGAAGCCCTCACCCGGGCCACCACCGACCCAGCCCTCCGCGCGCACGCCGCCCGGGCCGCCGACCGCCTCGCCGCCGAAGACGGCGCCGGCGCGGTCGTCGCAGCGGTCGGCCGCCTGGCGCCCTGACGCCGCCGCGCCCCGGCGGTCGTCCGACGGCCGGGGCGTACCGGAGTTATTCCTTCCGAGGGACTTTATCGGCCAATCCGAACGACATTGACGGAAAGCCGACCGAGAGGGCCACGGGTAATTACGAGAGCACCGCGGAACGAAAGTGGAATCTCTTGCACCGCTTCGAAGTGCGGGCCACCGGGAATCCCGGGTGAGGCGATACGCATACCAGCGGTACGGCGTACGCGGCGGGAATTTGCCACGTGGTCACATGGTTGTCACAGCGGCGCCAGATCGACGCAAAGACTTCGTAGCAGGCCGCCACCGACCAAGACACCGCAGGTCACGGCGGATTCGCGGACGCCGGAAAGAGGGACGGGAAATATGCTTGCGCGTCCGCGTGAACTCAGTGAGGCTTATCGCCGCCGGCGTCAACAGGTATTTCGCCGCGCAGAGTTACCCGAGTTCTCAGAGGAATCCCAAGGTGGACATGAAGGAACGACCGCCCTCCGGAACGGAATCCGGCAGCGCACCCGGGATGCATGCGTTCCCGGCCTCCTCCCGTTTAGGAGAGCGCTGATGGCACAGCCCACCCAGGATGCGAACGAGAAGACCACAACGGCCTCCGCGCAGCAGCCGGAGCCCGCCGCACGGCATCGGCGGCGCACCATGACGCTGCTGACGACCAGTCAGATGCTGTACTACTTCGGCATCAGCATCGACCTGACCCTCACCGGCCTGGTCGGCCTCAAGCTCGCCCCCGTGCCCGCGCTCGCCACGCTGCCGTTCGCGCTCATCAGCGTCGGCTCCTGGTGCGCCACCTACCCCGCGTCCGCCTTCATGCGGCGCTATGGACGCAAGGCCGGCTTCGTCGTCGGCTCCGGTGCCGCGATGCTCGGCGGCCTCGCCTCGGTCACCGCCCTGTATACCCAGCGGTTCGTGCTGTTCTGCTGCGGCATCGCCTGTATCGGCGTCTACCAGGCGTTCGCCGGCTACTACCGGTACGCCGCGGCCGACATCCACCCGCCCGAGCAGCGCGGCAAGGCCATCTCGACCGTGCTGTCCGGCGGTGTGATCGCGGCGGTCATCGGGCCGTTCCTGGCGACCACCGTGAAGGACGTCCTGCCGGTCGAGTTCGCCGGCTCCTATGCGCTGGTCACCGTGCTCGCGCTGATCTCCCTCGGCGTGCTGTCGCTGCTGACGGCGGACGGTCCCGCCGCCCCGACGCCGGCCACGGCCGGACCCGGGCCCGAGGAGAGTGGCGCGCCGCGCACCCTGAAGGAGATCGCCCGGCAGCCGGTCTTCCTCGCGGGTGCCGTCGGCTCGTGCGTGGGCTATTTCGTCATGACGTCCCTGATGACCGCCGCCCCGCTGGCCGCGGTCCGCGCCGGGCACACCGTCCACGACGGCGCGCAGGTCATCCAGTGGCACATGGTCGGCATGTACGCCACCGCCTTCGTCTCCGGACGGCTCACCCGGAAGATCGGGGCGGGCTGGACGCTGCTGATCGGCGGCACGATCAGCGCGCTGGGCACGGCCTTCGCGATGGCCGGTCCGTCCCATATGAACTTCATGATCGCCCTGGGCCTGATCGGCGTGGGCTGGAACCTGATGTATGTCTCCGGCTCCGCGCTCGTCGCCAACTCCTACCGCCCGCAGGAACGTTCTGTCGTCCAGGGCATCGGGGAGATCTTCACCCTGGGCGGCTCCGCGGTCGGCGCGCTGAGCGCCGGGCCGGTGCTGAACGCCCTGGGCTGGGCGCCGATGAACGCCGCGCTGCTCGCCCCGATCGCGGCCAGCGCCCTGCTCACGCTCGCCTACCTGTTCCGCTCCCGCTCCACCCGGCGCGGATAGCGGCCGACCGCCCGCGCCCGCCGAGCGCGACGACCGACGAGCACGACGACCACCGAGCGACACGACCACCGACCCGTACGGAGCCGGCCACTCCGTACGCCGCCCATCCGCAAGCCGACCCATACGTATCCGTACGCACGTCAACGGGGGATCAGCATGTCCTTGACCTCGCACACCGGTGCCTTAACGACCGGGCCCGCCCAGTCCGCGGCGGCCCTCATCGGCGCGCAGCGCGCCCTGTCGGAGCGAGATCTTCACGAGGAACAGCGCAAAAGCCAGATATCCGACGGCCACCGGCTGATCAGGAATGTGCGCCGGCATCCGTTCGCCCTCTACTCCCAGGGGGAGTTCGCCACCAAGGCGGTGGGCCTGGACGCCGACTACTGGCTGGATTTCGTCCTGCCGACGCTGCGCGCCAATGTCTCCCGCGCGGCGGCGGGCAAGGTCGACGCCGCCCTGGCCCGAGCCCGTAAGCGGCACGCCGAGTACGGGACGACCCGGCCGGGGGCGCCCGAGGTGATCGCCGAGGCGCTGTTCGACACCAAGTGGTTCCGGACCAAGAAGGACCACCTCACCCGCGCCGCACTGCGGGACCGCATACAGGGCGTGATCGCCCGCGGAGAGCCCGTCCAGCTGGTCTTCCCGGTCTTCTCCCGCAAGCCGTACTCCCCCGTCAAGAACCGCGGCGTCGCACCCGACACCGCCGAACTGCACTCGCTGGCCCGCTGCGCGGCGCTCGCGCACGTCGTCGACGTCCTCAGCCCCACCGGCGGCCGGTTCACCCTGCTCGCCGACGGCCGCAAGTACAACAGGGCCTGCCGCACCCCGGACGCGGTCGTCGAGGACTACCAGAGCACCCTGCGCGACTGGATCGGCGAGCTCGGCGCGGGCGAGGTGCTGCATGTCGCCGACTACGAGGAGTGGCTGCGCAACGGCCTGAGCGCCGACCTCTTCCAGGCCCGCCGGCAGCACTACGCCACCTGGGAGAAGCGGCTGCTGACCAGTTACGGGGAGCTGTTCGACCCGGAGGATCCGCGGTCCTGGCTGGCCGGCCTCGCCGACCACGACGAGATCGGCAGCCAGCTCGTCCACACCTTCTGGTCCATCGCCACCTCGGCCAACTACGACGCGTTCGCCACCGCGCGCGACGAGCACGGTGGCTGGCCGGACACGGCCCGGCGCGCCTACGCCTACTACGTCGCCTCGCTGCCCAGGAGGCTCTCCGGCCACCGGGGGCGTCCCGACATGGGGCTGGCCGCGGGGGCCGGATACGACGTGACGACGCTGCACCGGACGCTGCGCCGCGAAGCCTGGCAGGCCGCGTGCCGCTACGTGGCCATCTCGCTGGCCGACCGCGACCTGAACCTGATCCGCCAACTCGCCCCCGACGCCGTCAAGTTGACGATCCACGGCAAGCCCGGCGAGCTGCATCTGGTCACCGCCACCTCCAAGGACGCCAATATGACCGCCCAGCACTCCACGGGCGGCTACAGCATCTCCGGCGGACAGGCCAAGCCGACCTACAGCTACCTGATCGACCGGGAGGCCCGCGGCGAGATCCCGGTGCTCATCAAGGGCACCCCCCGGCACGGCGGCGACACGCGCCACCGGGCGCTGGCCCGGCTGGAAGCCACCGGACAGCCCATCGCCTACGTCGACGATGCCGAGCCGGTGCTCCGCCACACCCTGCACCGGATGCTGGAAAGGACCGAGGTATGACCACCACCACTCCGGAACGCATCGTCAGCGACAGCGGCCTTCCCGCGCTGCTGCGCAACGACCCCGACGCGGCGCTGCGCACGCCCTACGGCTTCTCGCCCGGCTCCGGCCCGTTACTGGACCCCGCGACGCTCCGGGACCAGATCCTTCCGCGCTGGCGGGAGGGGGTGGACCGGCAGGTCAAGGCGCTGGTCAAACGGGCCCGCAGCACACTGGAGACGCTCTCCGGCGACGCCCTGTACAGCAGGCTGGACGACCCGCTGCACCGGCGGGCCGCGTTGATCGCCGAACTGTTCCGCACCCATACGGTGGTGAAGAACGCCGGCCGGCTCGACGTCCGAACGCTCCAGCACTCCCTGGCCGGGGCGCTGGACGCCGGGGGCCCGCTCCGCTTCGAGATCGCATGGGGGCAGGTCAAGCGCGGTCTGGCCGGGCTGAAGACGGCGGGCCCGTATGCCGATCTCGCCGAGGCCCTGGCCGTCGGACGGCTGACCGCCCTGATGCGGGCCGCGGGCCAGTTACTCGACGGCGAGGTGCGGCTGACGGTCCTGACCGGCGGCACCCGCTTCCAGGACGCGCTGCTGACCCGCCCCGAGCAGCTGGCGGCGTACGACGCTCAGCGGCAGGCCGTCGCGGACGCGCTCGGGGCGTCCGGCACGGTCGTCTTCGGCGACTTCACGGCCGCGCGGACCGACGCGGACCGGGCGGCGTGGCAGGAGATCTACCGGCGCACCCTCGCCGCGACGAGCGACGAGGAGATCACGGCGCGGCTGCACACGGTGGCGTTCAACGTCGACTGGGACACCGTCCTCACCCGTGCCGCGGACGGCGCCGCTCCGCACGGGGTGGCCCTGCCGGACCGCCTGGCCGGCTGGCTCGCCGGCGCCCCTGCCGAGCGCGGCCCGTTCCTGATCCGCGCCGCCACCACCTGCCTGGTCAACCCCGGCCTCCAGCAGCACTGGGAGCAGCAACTGGCCGACACCGAGGACGGGGAGGACCTGCTGGAGGACGCCATCGACTTCTTCGCGCACATCGCGTGGGAGGCCACCCGCCGCTATGCGGCGATCCACGCCGCGGACCGGGAGGCCGCGACCGGCGCGGCCGCCGGTGCACCTTCCGCGGACCGGGACGGCAGCCAAGAAGCCGCTCCGGGCCGCGCGATCCGGCTGACCGTGCACGAGAAACGCGACCGCCCCGCCATGCCGGCGCTGGCCATCCTGGGCATGCGCGCCCCCGGCCTGCTCCCCCAGCACCTCGCCGCGCACCTGGCCGACGGCGGCCGCACGGAGGTCGGCACCATGGCCGAACTCCATGCCCAACTCCCTTCGGCGCTCCCCGTCCATCTGTCGGAAGAAGCGGCGGCACACCCGGTCTTCGGCTGGCTGGCGGGAACCGGACAGCCCCTGTGCATGGTCTCCCCCGACACGGACTGGCAACGCTCCCTGGCCCTCGCACTCGACCCCGAACAGGGCTGAGGGGGCAACGGAGATGAACCCGACCACCACACCCACCACATCCACCCCAGAGGCGACGAGCCCGCCTCCGCCCCCCTCCCCGGCCTCGGCCCCTGCCTCGACCCCGCCGATCGACACGGTCGTCTTCGATCTGGACGGCACACTCGTCGACACCGTCGCCGATATCGCCCACGCGGTGAACCGGGCGCTGCAACCGGCCGGGCTGCCCGCCCTGACCCTGGCCGAGGTACGCGGCCAGGTGGGCCTCGGCGGCACCGCCCTGGTGCGGCGGGCGCTGGCGAAGGCGGGCCGGGAAGCCGGGCCCGAAGAGATCGCCGAGCTCCAGGACGCCTACCTGACCGCCTATGCCGCCGAACCCGTCCGGCACTCCACCGTCTACCCCGGCGCCGCCCGGCTCCTGGACGAACTGCGCGGCTGCGGCGTACGCCTGGGGATCTGCACCAACAAGTCCGGCCGGATCACCGGTGAGTTGCTGGCCGCCCTGGACCTGACCGAACGCGTCGACGCCGTCGTCACCGGCGACACCCTGCCGGTCCGCAAACCGGACCCCAGGCCCCTGCGGCACACCGTCGAGCTGGCCGGTGGCACCGCCGCGCTGATGGTCGGCGACAGCACCAGCGACGTCCGCGCCGCCCGGGCCGCCCGACTCCCGGTCGCGTGCGTCGCGTTCGGCTACCACGAGGACGTGCCCTCGCTGGCCCCGGACGCGGTGCTCACGGACTACGCCACCTTCTTCACCACGGTGCGCGGCGCGGGCATCCCCCTCCCCGCCTTCACCCCCTGACAAACGCCGAGATCCCGGCCGGACGGTGACCGTCTGACCGGGATCTCGTGTTGTCGTGCGGTGGACCTGAGGGGACTCGAACCCCTGACCCCCTCGTTGCGAACGAGGTGCGCTACCAGCTGCGCCACAGGCCCTTGCGACGAGAGAAACTCTAGCATCCCGTTCGCGGTGCCCGGAAATCGCTTTCGGTGCTGGTCAGTGGAGGGGCCGCCGGGGCGTGCGCCGGGGTGGCGTGGGTCACTCGTTGGCGGCGCGGGGGCGGTCCTCGTCCTCGTACTGGTCGAAGAGGGGGGTGCGGCCCCGGGGGCGGCGGTCGGTGTGGGGGGTGTCGTGGGGGTGCTCGGGGGCGGCGCTGGAGCGGGCGGAGCTCCAGGCGTCGTCGGCGTCGAGGTCCACGTGGCTGGTGGCGCGGGGGGCCACCGGGGCGGTGACGTAGGTGGGGAGGGGAACGGGGACCGGTTCCCAGCTGCCGGAGGCGGGGCGGGGGCGTTCGCGTTCGCGCTGCTGGTCGACCCACTCGGCGTGGTCGGTCTCCTCGACGAGGGCGCGGCGGCCGGCGGTGTGGTGGGAGGCGGGGGCGGCCGGCCGGGGCGCCTCGGGGGCGGCCTCGGCCGGGGCGTCAGCGCGGGCGTCGGGCTGGTGGTCGTCGGCGGGCGGCTGGTCGGCCGCCTGCTGAGGGCGGGGCCGGCCCTCCCGCAGTCGCTGGGCCGCCGCCTCCGCCTTGCGCTGGTCCATGGTGATGACGAAGCGGCGGCGCTCCTGGACGCGGAGGTAGACGATATAGGCGGTCAGGAGGGCCGCGGGGAGGGCGGGGGCCCACAGGAGGGGGAGGCCGCCGACGGCCGCGGCGATGGCGCCCACGGTGAAGACGAGGAAGAGCACCGTGATGGTGCGGCGGCGGCGGGCGAGGACCCGGGCGCGCTTGGTCCGCTCGGCGAGGGAGGGGCGGTGCGGGCCCGCCTGGATGCGGGCGTGCGGGGCCTCGGCCTCGGGGAGCGGTTCGGGGTCGCCGAAGGACCCGGCGCCGGCCTCGTCGGCCAGGGCGTCCGGGTGCTGCTCGTCGCCGGCATCGTCGGCAGGGCACTCCTCCTGCCCCTTGTCGTAACGGCGTTGCATGGCCGCACGACCGGACAGGAGCCGGATGGCAGTGCTGAAGCGTTCGGTCGGACGGGCCTCGTTGAGCTCGTCCTGCCTACGGAGCCACATCGGCACCAGATAGGCGGCCCAGGCCCCGACGATGACTGCGTAGATGAGGCCGCTGCTTCTCACAACTCACACGGTAGAGGGGTTTGCGCGGGGCCATCCGCCAATTGGGCCGGTGTGTCGCACGATCTGGCTGATATCTCGAACTTTTTTTGCGATTGTCAGAGAGACCTGGTCGGCAATACGGTCAGGTCGGGCACTCTATTCGAACATTTATTTTATTTGTGGGGTGTGCCCGGTGTACTGGGGCGACGCCGGCGCCAGCGGTTGAGCAAGCCCTCGGGCACTTCTTCCGCAGTCAGCGCGAATACCGCATGGTCGCGCCAGGCGCCGTCGATGTGCAGATAGCGCGGGCGGATGCCTTCTTCGCGGAAGCCGAGTTTCTCCACCACGCGCCGGCTGGGGATGTTTTCCGGCCGAATACAGACCTCGATGCGATGCAGTCCCACGGCGTGGAAGCAGTGGTCGACGGCGAGCGCCACGGCGGTCGGCATGACGCCGCGCCCGGCGACTTCCTTGTCGACCCAGTAGCCGATATGCCCCGAGCACATGGAGCCCCAGGTGATACCGGCGACGGTGAGCTGTCCGGCGAGGCGGCCCTGGTATTCGATGACGAACGGGAGCATGCGGCCCGCCTGGGCCTCGGCGCGCAGATGCCGGACCATCTGACGGAAGGTGGGGCGGTGCGGCGAGGGAATGCCGGGCGGGGGCGGCGGGATGGTGGCTTCCCAGGGGCGCAGCCAGTCGCGGTTGCGGCGGTTGACCTCGCGCCAGGGACGCTGGTCGCGCACCTTTATCGGGCGGAGGGTGATCTCACCGTCCGTCAGGACCACCGGCCAGAACGCGTTCAGCTCGGGCTCCCGGTGGGTCTGAGGTGGTCGCCGCCGTGGATCTGGTCCACGGCGTGCGGCAGGAGGTCGACGAGGACGGCCAGCCCGTCGCGTACGCCGCCGGTCGAGCCGGGGAGGTTGATGATCAGGGTCGTTCCGGCCACGCCGGCCAGGCCGCGGGAGAGCGCGGCGGTGGGGACCTTGTCGCGGCCGGCCGCGCGGATGGCCTCGGGGATGCCGGGGACCTCGTAGTCCAGGACGCGGCGGGTGGCCTCGGGGGTGCGGTCGGTCGGCGAGAGGCCCGTACCGCCGGTGGTGAGGATGACGGCGTAACGGCCGGAGTCCACGGCGGCGCGGAGGGCGGCTTCGACGGGGTCGCCGTCGGGGACGACCTCGGGGCCGTCGACGGTGAAGCCCATGGTGGTGAGGCCCTCGGCGAGGAGCGGGCCGCCCTTGTCGGCGTAGACGCCGGCTGCGGCGCGGTTGGAGGCCGTGACGACCAGGGCGCGGGCGGGGCTCATCCGCGGGTCCAGTCGCCGGACTTGCCGCCGGTCTTCTCCTCGACGCGGATGTCGGAGATGACGGCCGCCTTGTCGACGGCCTTGATCATGTCGACGACGGTGAGGGCGGCGACGGAGACGGCGGTCAGCGCCTCCATTTCGACGCCGGTGCGGTCGGTGGTCTTGACCGTGGCGGCGATCTCGACGGCCTCGTCGGTGAGGGTGAGGTCCACCTTCACGCCGGAGACGGCGAGGGGGTGGCACAGCGGGATCAGCTCGGGGGTGCGCTTGGCGCCCATGATGCCGGCGATCCGGGCGGTGGCCAGCGCATCGCCCTTCGGCATGCCCTCGCCCCGCAGCAGCTCGATGACCTGCGGTGATACCAGGACGCGGCCGCGGGCTCGGGCGGTGCGGGCGGTGACGGACTTCTCCGATACGTCGACCATCCGGGCCGCGCCCGCCGCGTCGATGTGGGTGAGGTGTTGCTGGCCGCTGCTCATCGTTCTCCTGGACCGTGCCGTGCCGCGCCTGTGGGACGACACCGTACCCGCACCGCCCGGCGGCTACCCGAGCAGGACGACCTCCACCTCGTCGCCCGCGGCGACCTCGGTGACGTCCTCCGGGACGATGATCAGGGCGTTGGCGTGCGCCAGGGCCTTGATCAGATGGGAGCCGGCGCCGCCCACCGGGGTGACCTGGCCGGACTCCGGGTCGTGGGAGCCGCGCAGGAACTGGCGTTTGCCCTTGGGCGAGGAGGCGAGCGGCTCGGTGCACTCGGCCCGGGCGATGGGGCGGTGGACGTCCGGCAGGCCCATCAGGGTGCGGATGGCGGGACGGACGAAGAGCTCGAAGGAGACGTACGAGCTGACGGGGTTGCCGGGCAGCGCCATCAGCGGGGTGCGGTCGGAGCCGATGAGGCCGAAGCCCTGGGGCTTGCCGGGCTGCATGGCCAGCTTGCGGAATTCGACCGTGCCCTCCTCGGCGGAGAAGTCGGTCAGGGTCTCCTTGACCACGTCGTAGGCGCCGACGCTGACGCCGCCGCTGGTGACCAGGATGTCGGCGCGGATGAGCTGGTCCTCCAGGGTGGCGCGCAGCGTCTCGGCGTCGTCGGCGACGGCGCCGACCCGGTAGGCGATGGCTCCGGCGTCCCGGGCGGCGGCGGTGAGCTGGAAGCTGTTGGAGTCGTGGATCTGGCCGGGGCCCAACGCCTCGCCGGGCTGGACCAGTTCGCTGCCGGTGGACATCACCACGACCCGGGGGCGGGGGCGGACCTTCACCGTGCCGCGGCCGATGGCGGCGAGCAGGCCGATCTGCGGCGGGCCGAGGACCGTACCGGCGCGCAGGGCCGGCTCGCCCGCGGTGACGTCGCTGCCCTTGGCGCGGATATGGGCGCGCGGCTCCACGGGGCGGTGGACGCGGACCTCGCCGGTGGCGTCCTGGGGGGCGGCGGTGGCGTGGCGCATGGTCAGGACGGGGCCCTCGCCGCTGCCGCCGTCGGTCCATTCGACGGGGACGACGGCCTCGGCACCGGGCGGCACCGGGGCGCCGGTCATGATGCGGGCCGCCTCCCCG
The DNA here is from genome assembly GCF_002082195.1 of Streptomyces gilvosporeus. Taxonomy (GTDB): domain Bacteria; phylum Actinomycetota; class Actinomycetes; order Streptomycetales; family Streptomycetaceae; genus Streptomyces; species Streptomyces gilvosporeus. The sequence continues at coordinate 4,014,675 of NZ_CP020569.1, forward strand.
GGGCCGACGGCGGGCGGCTCGCCGCTGCCCGCCGCGACATCGCCGATGACGGTGAGGGCGGCGGGGAACTCCTCGGTGGCGCCCGCGACATCGGCGACGCGGACGGCATAGCCGTCCATGGAGCTGTTGTCGAAGGGGGGCAGGGCGAGGGGGACGGTGATGTCCTCCACCAGGACGCAGCCCTGGGCGTCGAGGAGTTGCAGCTCGATCGGCTCCAGCGGATGGATCTTGGAGAGCACGTCGTCGAGATGCTCGGCCACCGACCAGACGCGGTCCTGGTGGCGGGTCTGGTCGGTGGTGCCGTTCAACGTCCTACATCTCCTCGGTGACGTAGCTGCGAAGCCAGGCCCTGAAGTCCGGGCCCAGGTCTTCACGTTCGCATGCCAGTCTGACAATGGCACGCAGGTAGTCGCCACGGTCTCCGGTGTCATAGCGCCGGCCCTTGAAGACGACGCCGTGGACGGGACCCCCGAGGGCGGGATCGGCGGCCAGTGCCTGGAGGGCGTCGGTCAGCTGGATCTCGCCGCCGCGGCCCGGTTCGGTCTTGCGCAGCACCTCGAAAACGGCCGGGTCGAGGACGTAGCGGCCGATGATGGCGAGGTTGCTGGGGGCGTCGGCGGGCTCGGGCTTTTCCACCAGGTCGGAGATCACGACGACGTCGTCGTCACCGGTGGGGGTGGCGGCGGCGCACCCGTACAGGTGGATCTGGGACGGGTCGACCTCCATGAGGGCGATCACCGAGCCGCCGTGCTGCTCCTGTATGTCGACCATGCGGGCCAGCAGGGGGTCGCGGGGGTCGATGAGGTCGTCGCCGAGGAGGACCGCGAAGGGCTGGTCGCCCACGTGGGGCTCGGCGCACAGGACGGCGTGGCCCAGGCCCTTGGGGTCGCCCTGGCGGACGTAGTGCATGGTCGCCAGGTCGCTGGATTCCTGGACCGCGGCGAGGCGGGACCGGTCGCCCTTGCGGTGCAGGGCCTCTTCGAGCTCATAGTTGCGGTCGAAGTGGTCCTCGAGGGGGCGCTTGTTGCGGCCGGTCACCATCAGGACGTCGGAGAGTCCGGCGGCGACCGCCTCCTCCACCACGTATTGGATGGCGGGCTTGTCGACGACCGGGAGCATCTCCTTCGGTGTGGCCTTCGTAGCAGGGAGAAACCGGGTGCCGAGGCCGGCTGCCGGGATGACAGCCTTGCTGATCCGTGTGTGCGATGGAGTCATGCGCGACACCCTAACCGGCTCATTCGGCACGATGATGAGGGTCCGGTGAAAAGAGCAGGAGAGCGGGAGCAAGGGCCCACAAGTGAACTCTGGTCACACGTCTGATCACGATAGAAAGCTCAGGTTGCGGCGGGATCTCCTGGAGGTGAGGAGAGCGTTGCCGCCGGATGTCGTCGCGGCCACGGGCGAGGCGCTGGCCCGCCGGACCCGGGAAATGGCGGAATTCCGTGCCGCACAATCGAGGGAAGGTACCAGAAGGCCGGGTGAGCCGGATGAGCCGGGTGGTTCCCCCGGCGGGGCCGGTCCGCTGACCGTGGCCGCCTATGTCTCCATCGGGCAGGAACCCTCCACGCGTCCGCTGCTGGATGAGCTGCGGGCGGCGGGGGTGCGGGTGCTGCTGCCCGTCCTGCTGCCGGACAACGATCTGGACTGGGCCCCCTACGAGGGCGCCGAGCGGCTCGTACGGGCCGGCTGGGGGCTGCTGGAGCCCGCCGGTGAGCGGCTGGGGCTGGACGCCGTCACCGGGGCCGATGTGGTGCTGCTGCCGGGGCTGGCGGTGGACCGGCGGGGGCTGCGGCTGGGGCGCGGCGGCGGCTCCTACGACCGGGTGCTGGCGCGGCTGGAGCGGGCGGCGGCGCCGGCGGCGCTGGTGGTGCTGCTGTACGACACGGAGGTGCTGGACGAGGTGCCGGTGGAGGAGCACGACCGGCCGGTGGACGCGGCGGTGACGCCGTCGGGCGTCCACCGCTTCGGGAAGCCTGGGAAACGCGGGAAGCCCGGAAGGCCGTAGGCCGGGAAGCCGTAAGCCCGAGAACGCCGTCGGGCGGGCCTGAGGTTCCCGGCCCGCCCGACGGCGTGATCTGGCTGGTGCTGCGCCCTTGCGCAGCGCCCTGAGGCCGCGCCCCTACGGGGACAGCGTCAGCGTGTCCTTCGTCTTCTTCTTGACGGCCGCCTCGCTGAACGCCCAGGGCAGCAGTTCGCCCTTGGCCCACTTGTCGGTCTGGTCGTAGTAGTGGTCGCTGTAGGCGTGCCCGGAGGCCCCGGTGAGGTTGATCCAGCGGGACTTGTCGAGGTCGGCGAGGTTGACGACCATCCGCATGGACGGGACCCAGGTGACCTTGTAGCCGCCCGCGGCGTTCCAGCCGGTGGCGTCCACCGCGGCCTCGCCGCCGCCGACGTTCCAGGGGCCGCGGTTGAACAGGCCCTGGAGGAGGCCGGGCCCGTCGGTGCCCAGCGTCTGGTTGTTCAGGTACAGCTGGTGCAGGCGGCCCCAGCTCCAGTTGTCGATGTTCTTGCCGAGCTTGGCGGTCAGCTCGTAGCGGGCGTCCTTCATGGCCTCGGCGAGCAGCTGGTCGCGGTTCTTGTCACCGGGGTGGCCGGGCCGGTCCTCGGTCTTCCACCAGGCGTTGTTCGGGTCGTCCAGGATGCCGCGGACGACCTCGTACCAGCGGTCGCCGCCGTCGGGCTGCGCCGAGTCGGCGGCCCGCTGGCCGCATTCGCGCACCCATTTGTCGAGGTCGTCGGCGGGGCCGGTCTCGTTCGCCGGGTGGACGGTCAGGCACTGGCCCTCGAGCCGCAGTTCCTTGGGCATCTTGTTGCCGAAGGCGAGCTTGAGGGTGTTGCGCCAGACGGCGTTGAAGTAGGCGGCCGCGGCGGAGTCGGGCTCCTGGGTGAAGTCCCAGCCGTCCAGCAGCTGCTGGGCGTCGCGGACGTACTTGTCCTTGATGTCGATCTTCGTCAGGTACGGGGTCAGCAGCCGGGCGATCTCGCTGCTGTTGTCCTTCTGGAAGGTCTGCATATCGTCCGTGGAGACCTTGCCGCCGTCCTTGATCTTCGACTCGATCAGGTCGTTGATCCGCTGGCTGCGGGCGCCGTAGCCCCAGTCCTTGGTGAGGAGGTAGGGGTACTTGTTCTCGTCGATGACGGCCTGGTTGGCGGTGACGATGTAGCCGCGCTTGGGGTTGTACTCGTAGGGCAGGGCCTGCTGGGGGATGTAGCTCTTCCACTGGTACTTCGGGTCCCAGCCGGGCGCCGGGTAGGTGCCGTCGCCGGCGCCGCGGACCGGGATGCGGCCGGGCGCCTGGTAGCCGATGTTGCCCTTGGTGTCGGCGTAGATCAGGTTCTGCGAGGGGACCTCGAAGTGCTCGGCGGCCTTGCGGAAGGTCGTCCAGTCCTTGGCGCGGTCGAGCTCGAAGACGGCGTCCATGGACTTTCCGGGGTCCAGGGCGGTCCAGCGCAGCGAGACGGCGTAGCCGTCGCCGCGGTCGGGGGCGGCGTTGCCGACGGGGGCGTCCTTGCCGACGCCGGCCAGGTCGTCGTCGCGGTCGGAGACGATCGGGCCGTTGTTGGTGGCGCGGACGGTGATGTGGTGGCTCTCCCCGCCGGCGACCTTGATGGTCTCCTTGCGCGTGAGGAAGGGGCGCTGCCGGTTGTCGTAGAGGTAGCCGCCGGCGCTGATCTTCTCCAGGTAGAGGTCGGAGACATCGGCGCCCAGGTTGGTCATGCCCCAGGAGACGTTCTGGTTGTGGCCGATGACGACGCCGGGCATGCCGGAGAAGGTGAAGCCGGAGACGTCGTAGTTGCACTGGGGGCCGACGGTGCGGCAGTGCAGGCCCATCTGGTACCAGAGCGAGGGCATCTGCGGGGCCAGGTGCGGGTCGTTGGCCAGCAGCGGTTTGCCGGTGGTGGTGTGGTCGCCGGAGACGACCCAGGAGTTGGAGCCGATGCCGTTGCCGTTGGGGCCGAGCAGCGCCGGGACCTTGTCGAGGGTCGTGGACAGCGACGACAGCTTCGACTGCACGCCCGCGACGGCGGTGCCGGCCGGGGCGGCGTTGGTCACGCCCTTGGGCCGGAACTGCTTGGTGGCCCGGTCGACCGAACCACCCTCGACGATCGGCTTGTTCCGCTGGTACGGGTAGCTCGGGTAGAGCTGGGCGATCTGCTCGGGGGTGAAGCGGCTGGTCATCAGGGACCGGTCGATCTCCTGCTGCATGTTCTCGCGCAGGTCCCAGGCCATCGCCTTGAGCCAGGCGACGGAGTCGACCGGCGTCCACTTCTCGGGCGTGTAGTCGTTCTGGAGGCCCAGCGCCGCGTACTCCAGGGACAGTGCCGAACCCTGGTGTTCCTTGAGGTAGGCGTTGACGCCGTCCGAGTACGCCTGGAGGTACTTCTTCGTGCTGGGCGACAGCTTGGTGTCGTACTCCTTCTGCGCGACGTGGTGCCAGCCCAGCGTGCGCAGGAATTCGTCGGTCTTGACCTGGCCCTTGCCGAACATCTCCGACAGCCGGCCGGCGGTCATGTGACGGCGGACGTCCATCTCCCAGAAGCGGTCCTGGGCCTGGACGTAGCCCTGGGCGCGGAAGAGGTCCTCATCGGTGTCGGCGTAGACCTGCGGGATGCCGTTGCCGTCGCGGGCGACGTCCACCGGGTGAGTCAGCCCGGCGAGTTTGAGCGAGCCGGTGGTCTGCGGCAAGGAGGCGCGGACGGTGCTGACGCCCCAGTACGCGCCGCAGCCGATGCCCGCCACGAGCAGCAGCACGACCGTGATGGCGACGAGGCGGCCGCGCCGCCCCTTCTTCTTCTTTGGGGCTGGGCCGGACTTGTTGGCGGGCATCTCTGTCCTTCGAGGGGCAGGGTGGGAGTGCTGGAGCAACCATAGGCGCACGGGTCCGGGGAGCCCTACGCGGAGTCACAACCGGCACCTCAAACGTTCAAGCAATGGTAAATTGTTAGCCTCAGTAACTAGATACGGTAAGGATCGTAGGGACACAACAGCCCGTAAAGCCCGTAACCGGCCCAAGGCCCCCTCCGGCCCGCGCGAGAAAGGACCGGCTCCTGACTGTCCACCATCTCAACGAACTTCTGCTGGTCTGCTCGCTCGTACTGCTCATCGCCGTGGCCGCGGTACGGCTCTCCTCGCGCAGCGGGCTCCCCAGCCTGCTCATCTACCTGGGGATAGGCATCGCCATAGGGCAGGACGGCTTCGGCGGCATCGTCTTCCACAACGCCGAGCTGACCCAACTGCTGGGCTACGCGGCCCTGGTCGTGATCCTCGCGGAGGGCGGCCTGGGCACCAAGTGGAAGGAGATCAAACCGGCGCTGCCACAGGCCGCGATGCTCTCGACGGTCGGTGTCGCGGTGAGCGTGGGGGTCACCGCGGCGGGCGCGCACTATCTGGCCGGACTCGACTGGCGCCAGGCGCTGCTGATCGGCGCGGTGGTCTCCTCGACGGACGCGGCCGCGGTCTTCTCCGTCCTGCGCAATGTGCCGCTGCCCTCCCGCCTGACGGGTGTCCTGGAGGCCGAATCGGGCTTCAACGACGCACCGGTGGTCATCCTGGTCGTGGCGTTCTCCACGGCCGGGCCCGTCGAGCACTGGTACGCCCTGCTCGGGAAGATAGCCCTGGAGCTGGCCATCGGCGCCGCGGTCGGACTGGCCGTCGGCTGGCTGGGCGCGTACGGCATGCGGCATGTGGCACTGCCCGCCTCCGGCCTCTACCCGATCGCCGTCATGGCCATCGCGGTCTCCGCCTACGCGGCCGGCGCCCTGGCCCACGGTTCGGGCTTCCTCGCCGTCTATCTGGCCGCCGTCGTCCTCGGCAACGCCAAACTGCCGCACGCCCCGGCCACCCGCGGCTTCGCCGAGGGGCTCGGCTGGATCGGCCAGATCGGCATGTTCGTCCTGCTCGGCCTGCTGGTCACCCCGCACAACCTCCTGGACGACATAGTCCCGGCCCTGGTCATCGGCATGATCCTGACCCTGGTGGCCCGTCCGCTGTCGGTCCTGGTGAGCCTGCTGCCGTTCCGCGTGCCCTGGCGGGAGCAGACCCTGCTGTCGTGGGCCGGTCTGCGCGGTGCGGTGCCCATCGTCCTGGCGACCATCCCGATGGTCACCAACATCCCCGGCAGCGAAACGGTCTTCAACATCGTCTTCGTCCTGGTCGTCGTCTACACCTTCGTCCAGGGCCCGACGCTGCCCTGGCTCGCCCGCCGGCTCCGGCTGGGCGACGGCGAGGAGGCCGCCGACCTGGGCATCGAGTCGGCCCCTCTGGAGCGGCTGCGCGGCCATCTGCTGTCCACGTCCATCGGCCCGACCTCCCGGATGCACGGCGTCGAGGTCGGCGAGCTGCGGATGCCGGCGGGCGCCGCCGTCACCCTCGTCGTACGGGACGGCGCCAGCTTCGTACCGTCGCCGACGACCGTGCTGCGGCGGGGCGACGAGCTTCTGGTGGTGGCCACCGATCCGGTACGGGACGCGGCCGAGCGGCGGCTCCAGGCGGTCTCCCAGGGCGGCAAGCTGGCCGGCTGGCTGGGGACCGGCGGCCACCTCGGGCACCGCGGCCACCGGGGGCAGGGCGGTCAGCGCGGGGGCCGCGCCGCCGGGTGAGCGGGGCGGCCGGACGGCCGGTCGGCCGGGCGGGCAGGGGCGGCCCGACCGTCCGGTATGTGCCGCATCTCTCCACGGATCCCAAGGAATTCCGCGTGAAGCCCTGGTTAATCCCAGGGCTTCTCGCATTGGGGTCTGTACTATGAAGGGGAAAGAAACGAACCACCTCTGCCTGAAGCAGAGCTGGCGCGACCGCTCGGCGGCCGCGGTCCACTGCCACACACGCAGCCACTTCCTTTAGTGGGGACCACGCGGTATCACTCGGTCCTGCGCGAGAGGACAGCTCTCGGCGCGTACCCGTGACGACCTCGCGGCGGCGCGCTACCAGGCGGCAGAAAGGCCCGGCCGTGGCATCCGCGGTCAAGGACTCCCGTCCCGGTTACGGACACCTGCTGCGCACCCCTGGCGCTTGGACATTCCTGCTGCCCGGCTTTCTGGCCCGGCAGCCGTTCGCGATGCTGACCATCGGCATCACCCTGCTCGTCCAGTCGACCACCGGCTCCTACGGCTCCGCGGGCGCGGTCACCGCCGCCACCGGCGTCTCGATGGCGCTGTTCGCCCCGCAGAGCGGCAAGCTCGCCGACCGCTTCGGTCAGCGCGCGGTGCTGCTCCCCGGCGTACTGATCCACGTCGCCGGCGTCGCGGCCCTGATCACCCTCGCCCTCGCGCACGCCCCGCTGTGGGCACTGCTCGCCGTCGCCGTCCCCACCGGCGCCTCGACGCCGCAGGTCGGCCCGATGGTGCGGGCCCGATGGGCGGCCCAGCTCGGCGGCAGCCCGCTGATGCCGACCGCCGCCGCCTTCGAGTCGGTCACCGACGAGTTCACCTTCGTCGTCGGCCCGGTGCTGGCGACCGCGCTGTGCACCGGCATCCACCCGGCCGCGGGCCTGGTCGCCGAGGCCGCGCTCACGCTGGCCGGCGGCCTGCTGTTCGCCGCGCAGCGACGCACCCAGCCGCCCGCCCACCGCACTCCGGCCGACGACCGCCCGCACGCCTCGGCCCTGTCGGTGCCCGGCGTACGCGTCCTGATCGTGGCGTTCCTCGGCATCGGCACCGTCTTCGGCGGTATGCAGGTCTCGCTGACCGCCTTCACCCAGCACATCGGCCACCCCGGCATCAACGGCGTCCTCTACGGGATCTTCGCGGCCGGCAACATGCTCGCCGGCATCGCCTGCGGCGCCATCGCCTGGAAGGTCGGCCCGCGCCGCCGTCTCCTGGTGGCCTACGGGCTGCTCGCGCTGGCCACCACCCCGCTGTGGACGGCGACCGCGGTGCCGCTGCTGGCCGCCATCGGCCTGGTCGTCGGCCTGTGCATCGCCCCGGCCCTGATCTCCGGCTACACCCTGGTCGAGTCCCTGGTGCCGGCCGCCGCCCGTACGGAGGCCTTCACCTGGCTGACCGGCGCGGTGGCGCTGGGCCAGGCCGCCGCGTCCTCCGCAGCCGGCCAGCTGACCGACCGCTTCGGCCCGAGCGCCGGGTTCCTGGTGCCGCTGGCCGGTACCGCGCTGGCGCTGGCCGTCCTGCTCACGCTGCGCGCGCATCTGGCGCCGCGGGCCTCGACGGTGGTCTCCCAGACGTCCGCCGCCGCGGCCGGCACCGCCCCGGAGGAGCGGGAACGCGAGCTGGCGAGCGCCTGAGCGAGGCCTCGGGGCGGGCGCCCCGCGGACGTGGGGTCGGTCACCGTATCCCGGCCACAGTGGACTGACGAGCCGGAATACTGCACTATGGAACGTCGTTAGCACTCATCGAGTGAGAGTGCCAGGAGGAAGTCACGTGCCGACCTACCAGTACCAGTGCACCGCGTGCGGCGAGGGCCTCGAGGCGGTCCAGAAGTTCACCGACGACGCGCTCACCGAGTGCCCCAGCTGCAACGGACGCCTCAAGAAGGTGTTCTCCGCGGTCGGCATCGTCTTCAAGGGCTCCGGGTTCTACCGCAACGACAGCCGCGGCTCGTCGTCCAGCAGCAGCCCCGCCAAGAGCTCGTCCTCCTCGAGCGGCTCGTCCTCCTCGGACTCGTCGGGCTCCGCTTCCTCGTCGTCGAGCGGCTCCGGCTCCTCGGACACGAAGTCCGCGACCCCGGCCGCCGCGTCCTCGGGCGGCAGCAGCTCCGCGGCCTGACCAGCGCCTTCACGGACCCCGCCGACACCACCGGCGGGGTCCGTTGCGTTTTCCGGACCGCCGGGGCGGCGGCCGGGCCTGCCCCGATAGTGTGACCGGCATGTCTGACGCGGAGAGCGGTATGGAGACGGGGAACGGGACGGGCACGGGGGCCGGGGCTTCCGGGGCCGGGGCGGCGGAGATCGGCGTGATCGGCGGCTCCGGGTTCTACTCCTTCCTCGACGACGTGACCGAGATCATGGTGAACACCCCGTACGGGCCGCCCAGCGACTCCCTGTTCCTGGGCGACGTGGCCGGCCGCCGGGTCGCCTTCCTCCCCCGGCACGGCCGCGCCCACCACCTCGCACCGCACCGCATCAACTACCGCGCCAACCTGTGGGCGCTGCGCTCCGTCGGCGTGCGCCAGGTCCTGGGTCCGTGCGCCGTCGGCGGCCTGCGCCCCGCATTCGGTCCGGGCACCCTGCTCGTCCCCGACCAGCTGGTCGACCGCACCAAGTCCCGCGCCCAGTCCTATTTCGACGGCGAACCGCTGCCGGACGGGCAGGTGCCCCACATCGTGCACGTCGGGTTCGCCGATCCGTACTGCCCCACGGGCCGCCGCGTCGCCCTGGCCGCGGCCCGCGGCCGCAACTGGGAGCCGGTCGACGGCGGCACCCTCGTCGTCATCGAGGGGCCCCGCTTCTCCACCCGCGCCGAATCGCAGTGGCATGCGGCGCAGGGCTGGTCGGTGGTCGGGATGACCGGGCACCCCGAGGCCGTGCTCGCCCGCGAACTCGGCCTGTGCTACGCCTCGATGGCCCTCGTCACCGACCTGGACGCGGGCACCGAGAGCGGCGCGGGCGTCTCCCACGAGGAGGTCCTCAAGGTCTTCGGCGAGAACGTCGGACGGCTGCGCGAGGTCCTCTTCGACGCGGTCGCCGCACTGCCCGACGGCGCGGAGCGCGACTGCGGGTGCGGGGACGCCCTCAAGGGCTGGGACCTGGGGATCACGCTGCCGTAGGGCCCGGATCGGTGTGGTGCGGGCGGCTTGCATGACTCGGGTGGCTTGCGTGGCTCGGGTGGGCGGTGCGGTTCGTGTGGGTGGTGCGGATCGTGTGGGTGGCCGAGTTGTGCACAGCGGGCGGCTCATCCACAGCCCGGAGCGGGCCGGGCGGAATTCCGGCACGGTGGTGATCGCCGGTTCCGAATTCCGCACCTACGCGACAGGCGGTGACCACGATGACCCTGCCCATGCCCACCCCGACGCCCGAGCCCGCACCGATGCTCCGGCCTCCCCTCGACCCTGCTCTCGTCCCCTCTCTCGACGGCTTACGGCGCCCCTCGGCCGCCGCCCCCGACCCTCCCCTTCCGACGCCTCCCACATGTGAAGTGCCCCACTTTGCCCCGGTACGATCCGGCGGCGGGAGGTGCCGTCGACCGCGGACGGCGCGCGGGCGGCTGATCGCGGCCGGGCTGGCCATGGCCGCCGCAGCACTGGCCGGCGGCGTTTCGTACGGTGCCGTACGAACGGCTCCCGCGGCCGGATGCCCGGCGGCGGCGCTCTCCGGAGGGCGATAGCCATGCGCCAAGATCGAGTGGCATCCCCTCTCCGCGCACGGAAAACTTCTCCGGGTGGCTCGGAGGGCAGGCCGCCGTGCCAGACCCGCACGCACGCCCCGGCCGATCGCCGGTTCGTGTGGAGCGACTGGACACCGCCGCCCTGCCCTGCCGTAAGTTGCGGTGCTGAGTGTCGGCACATGGTCCGTACCGAGCGTGGAAAGAGGCTGTCAGGTGAGCGAGAAAAAGGGCGTCCTTCAGGGATTCAAGGAATTCCTGATGCGCGGCAACGTCGTCGAGCTCGCGGTCGCGGTCGTCGTCGGTGCAGCCTTCACCAATATCGTCAATGCCGTGGTCAAGGGCGTGATCAACCCGATCATCGGCGCGCTCGGCTCGCAGAACCTCGACAACTACAAGGCCTGCCTCACCACCTGCAATGTGGACAAGAAGACGGGCGCATTCACCGACGGGATCTACATCCTGTGGGGCTCGGTGCTCAGCGCCGCACTGACGTTCCTGATCACCGCCGCGGTCGTCTACTTCCTCATGATCCTTCCGATGAACAAGTGGAAGGACCGCCAGGCCGCGAAGAAGCCCGCCGACAACACCCCGGCCAACCCGACCGAGGTCGAACTGCTGATGGAGATCCGCGACGCCCTGCTCGCCCAGCGCAACGGCTCGGGCCCGGCGTCCGCCACCGTGATCAAGCAGAAGTCTCAGCAGTAGCGAGCGTTCCGGAGCGCACAGGCCGCCCCGTCGCCTCGCTCAGAGGTGGTGGGGCGGCTTCTCGTCGAGGAAGCGGGCCAGGTCGGCGGCGCCTCCGGAGGAAGTGGGACGGTCGCCCCAGCCGCGGTCGGTGTCGTCCGAGGACTGCTGGTCCAGCGGGTCGTCGAAGATCAGCGCGGCGGGACGCGGCGCGGGACGGGCCGCCTCGGGCTGCTCGGAGGCGGGGGCCGGTTCGGGATCGCGGGTGGTGCTCACGTCTTCAGGGTACGGGCGGTGGCGCGGAACAGCGGGCACAGGGCGCCGGCGCATCGGCGGTCCAGTGCCGGTCCGGTGCCGGTGCCGGTGCCGGTGCCGGTGCGTCCGCTGCGTACGCTCGAACCATCACGTCGATGTGATGGATCTGAGATGTGACGGATCTGATCCGACGGTCAGGGGCGAGGGGGAGCGCATGCGCATCGGAGAGCTATCGGAGCAGACCGGCACGCCGCGGCGGCTGTTGCGGTACTACGAGGAGCAGGGGCTGATCGTCGCCCAGCGCGCCGCGAACGGCTATCGGGAGTACGACGAGCGATTTGTGGACCGGGTCCTGCAGATCAGGGGGCTGCTGGACGCCGGGCTGCCCACGAGGATCATCAAGCAGATCCTGCCGTGCCTGGACAAGCCCCGGGTCATTCACTTCGCCGACGCGACACCGGAGATGCTCGGCACACTGGAGCTGGAACGCGACCGTATGACGGCGCGTATCGAGTGCCTGACGCGGAACAGGGACGCGGTGGCCGAGTACCTCGAGGTGGTGCGGAACAACCGGAGGACGGACGGCGGCTAACGGCGGACGGACCGCGGCGCACACTCGTCGAGTGCCTCGTGCCACCAGCGGTCCCGTCCCGGTGTCCAGGAGACGGGGCGTGCGCAGCGGTTCACCACCAGGACCGTACGGCTCTGGTCGCCGCCCGCGGCCCGGCCGCGCGCCAGGGCGTGGTCGAGTACCGCCTTGACCGGACGGATGGCCCCGTCCCAGAACGCCGCGTCCGCCGTGATCAACACCCGGGCACCCAACTCCCGGGTGCGGGAGGCCATTTCGGGTACCGTGAGCGAGACCGGCAGCGTGATGCGTGTCGCGTCCAGGCGGCCGCAGGCGAGCGTGGCGATCACCGACTCGGGCACCAGCGGCAGATGCACCGCCACCTGGTCACCGGCCCGCACCCCCAGCCGCGCGAGCGCCGCGGCCGCGCGATCGGCCTGGTCGAGGAGCATGCCGTGGGTCAGCTCCTCCATCCGTCCCGGCTCCCCGGTCCAGGTGAGGGCGATCTGTGACGCCTGCGGCTCTTGAATGTCCCGGGCGTCATCTGCATGCTCTGTGGTCACACGGCGCAACATGCGCATCAGCATGAAGATGAGCGATCAACGATCGCTGAACGTTTGTTGTACGACGCTGCCGGCCGTAGGGCCGACCCGGTAACCCCGCCCGTCGTACGGCTTCTTGCACCTGCCGCCGTCCGCGCGTCTTCCGCGGCCGCCCGGGCCTTTCTGCCCCGCTTCCGGTGCCTCCAATCCCCTCGCGTACCCCCGAATGTCCCCGACATATGGCGTCGCGCGTGGCGTATGTACGTACGCCACGCGCGCGAGAGGCACGAGAGGCAGCCGATGACCCGCCGCAAGGCTCACCCCGCGTCCGTACCCGAGCCCAGATCCGCACCCGTGCCCGTATCCCCGGCCCGCAACCCCGCCCTGCTCGCCGTCGCTCTCGGTGCCTTCTGTGTGCAGCTGGATTCCTTTGCGCTCAATCTGGTGCTGCCCGTCATCCGTACCGCCCTGCGCGGCTCCCCGGCCGCGACTCCGTGGATCGTCAGCGGCTATCTCCTCGCCGCGGGCGCGCTGATGCCCGTCGCCGGGCGGCTCGGCGATCTGTACGGCAGGCGGCGGATGCTGCTGCTGGGGCTGGGCCTCTTCGGCGGCAGTGCCGCGTGGTGCGCACTCGCGCCGTCGGTGCCCGTCCTGGTGGCGGCCCGGGTGGTCCAGGGGGCGGGAGGCGCGCTGATCATGCCCGTGGGGCTGGCGCTGCTCACGAACGCCTTCCCGCCGCAGTGCCGCCGATGGGCCATCGGCCGGGCGCTGGGGCTGGCCGGACTGGGTATGGTCGGCGGGCCGTTCCTCGGTGGCGCGCTGGCACAGGGCGCCTCGTGGCGGGCCGTGTTCTGGCTCACGATTCCGCTCGCCGCGGCCGCCGCGCTGTGCGCCCGACGGGCCACCGAGTCCCGCGACTCGGCCGCCACCGGCCACCCCCTCGACGCCGGCGGGGCCGTCACCGCGACGGCCGCGCCCGCCTGCCTGGCCCTCTGGCTTCAGCGCCCCGCCGACTGGGGCTGGGCGGCCGGTGCGCTGCTGCTCGGCGCCGTCCTCGTCCGCGTCGAGTGCCGCTGCCGGGCCCCGCTGGTGGATCTCGGGCTGTTCCGCAACCGGCCGTATGTCGCGCTGACGGCGGCCGGGGCGGTGGCCAACTCGGCGACCGTGGCGCTCTTGTACGCCGTCCCGCTGACGCTCCAGCAGGCGCCGGGCCGGTCGCCGCTGGGCACCGGGGTGGCATGTCTCGCGCCGGCCGCGGCGCTGGCGCTGGGCGGCCCGCTGGCCGGGCGGGTGCCTCCGGCCGCGGCCGTTCCCGTGATGGCGGGCTGCCTCGGCATCGCGGCGCCCGCCCTGTTGGCCGTCGGGTGTGCCACCGGACCGACCGCGCTCCTGGTGGCCGCGACCGCTGCCGCGTCGGCGCTGGGGGCGGCGGGCGGGCTGGCGCTCACCGGCACCCAGGCCGTCGTCCGCCCCGGGCGCGCGGGCGAGGCGTCCGGGGTGACCAAGTCCGTGATGACGGTGACCGCGGGCGTCGGGCTCACCCTGTCCGGGACCCCGGCCGCGCCCGGCGCGCACCCGTCGCTGCTGCTCCCGGCCGCCCTGTGCCTGACGGCGGCGCCGGCCGTGGCGCTGACCGTACGGCGGTGAGGGACGTACGGGATACCCCAGCCCGTACGGCAAACGCGGTGACGGCCGTACGGGACGCCCCAGCCCGCCTCCAGGCCGTACGGCGAACGCGCCGATGCCCGTACGGGACACCCCGACGCGCCCCCACCACACCGCACCCCGGCCTCACCCCGCCACCCCCTCCTCCACCGCCCCCCGATACCCCCCCACCACATCCCGCACATCCCCGAACCCCCGTGCCTCCAGGAGGGCCGCGGCGATGACCGAGCGGTTGCCGCTGTGGCAGTAGACGACGACGGGGCGGGTGCGGTCGAGGTGGTCGAGGTGGTGGGTGAGGGTGGCCAGGGGGATGTTGCGGGCGCCGGGGAGGGCGCCCGCCTCGTATTCGGTGGGGTTGCGGACGTCGATCAACTGGCAGGGATTGGCCGCGAGTTCGGCGGCCGTAAGGCGGCGGGTGGGGGTGGTCAGCGCGGGCTCGCGGGCCAGGGCGGCGGTCGGGTCGGGGACATGGCCCAGGACGCGGTCGTAGCCGATACGGGCGAGACGCAGGCGGGCCTCGTCCTCCGTACCGGGGTCGGCGAGCAGCACGATGGGGGTGCCGGGGGGCACCACACAGCCCGCGTATTCGGCGAACCGGGTGTTCAGTCCCGTGTGCAGGGAGCCGGTGAGGTGGGCCCGGGTGTAGTCGGCGAGGGGCCGGCAGTCCAGCAGGGCGGCGCCGTGTTCGTCGCGGGCCGTGCGGGCCTCCTTCAGGGTGAGGGCCGCCAGCGGTGTGGCCTCCAGGAGGGGATGCCCGTTCCGGTTGAGCGCCGCGTCATGGGCGAAGTAGCCGGGGGCGGCGGGCTGTCCGGCGGTGACCAGCTCGACGAAGGCGCTCTCCGGCATGGGTTGCAGGGCGTAGTTGAGGCGCCGCTGGTCGCCGATGGTGGAGCTGGTCTCGGTGGACAGGTTGCGGCCGCAGGCCGAGCCCGCGCCGTGTCCGGGGAAGATCCGGGTCGCGTCCGGGAGAACCATGAGTTTGGAGTGGAGGGAGCGATGCAACCGGGCGGCCATCTCCTGCGGGGAGTGTCCGGCGGAGGAGAGGAGATCGGGTCGGCCGACGTCGCCGACGAAGAGGGTGTCGCCGGTCAGCACGCCGAACGGCACGTCGTCGTCGGGGTGTTCATGAATGACCAGACAGATGGACTCGGGGGTGTGCCCGGGGGTGGCGAGGACGGTGAGGGTGACCCCGTCGCCCGCGATGCCGCCCAGGGAGAGGCGCTCGCCGTCGCGTAACCGCCGTATCGGGAAGCCGGTTTCGGCGGCCTCGCCGAAGGCGATGGTGGCGCCGGTGGCCCGGGCGAGTTCGAGGTGGCCGGAGAGGAAGTCGGCGTGAATATGCGTTTCGATGACGAGTTCGATGCGCAGGCCGAGCTCGTCCGCGTCGCGCAGGTAGTCGTCGATGTCGCGGCGCGGGTCGACGAGGACGGCGCGTCCGGAGCGCTGATCGCCGATCAGGTACGACGCCTGGGACAGGCAGTCGAGGTAGTACTGCGCGAAGTGCACGGTGGCCTCCAGAGCGGGTGCCCGAGGTCCGCCTCGGGCAGAGTCCGTTGTGCGGATGCACGGATGTACGTACATTAGCGTCGGGGTGTACGGACCTGAAGCGCCGGGATGCGGAAGCAAGCGGCGCGCTGCACTCCACCATGCCCTGCGGAGGAGCCTCATGACGAAGCCTCAGCCGGTCGCCGACCACGGCCCGCGCCCCCTGGACCGGCGCTCGCCGCTCCCCCTGTGGGCCCAGCTCTTCGACGATCTGCGGCGCCGGGTGGCGGCCGGGGAGTTCACCGAGGAGTTCCCGGCCGAGCACCGGCTCACCGGTGAGTACGAGGTCAGCCGGCACACCGTGCGCGAGGCGCTGCGCAAACTGCGCGCCGACGGCCTGGTGATCGCCGAACGCGGCCGCGCCAGCCGCCTGGACACCCGCCGCATACAGCAGCCCCTCGGCTCGCTCTACAGCCTGTATCGCGATCTGGAGGGGCAGGGCGTCGAGCAGCGCAGCGAGGTGCTGCGGCTGGAGCGCACCGCGGACGGCACGATCGCGGGGCACCTGGGGCTGCCGCCGGAGGCGCCGCTGATCGTCCTGGAACGGCTGCGGCTGGCCGACGGCGAACCGCTCGCCCACGACACCGCGTATCTGCCCGCCGAGATCGCCGAGCCGCTGCTGGCGACGGACTTCGGGCACACCTCGCTCTACGGCGAACTCTCGCGGCGCTGCGGGGTGCAGGTCACCGGCGGCCGCGAACGCATCCAGCCGTTCCTGCCGGACATCCGGCAGGCGTGGCTGCTGGGCCTGGCCGACCGGGAGGCGGCGTTCGCCATCGAGCGGCTGGGGCGGGCCGGGGCGCGGCCGGTGGAGTGGCGCGAGACGGTGGTCCGCGGCGACCGGTTCGCCTTTGTCGCGGAGTGGGCCGACGGGACGGGGGCGGTCGCGCTGTCCCCGGCCTCGTCCCCCGCCTCCCCGACCCGCCCCTCCGTCTAGCGTGTCCGTCGTCTTAGCCGCGACGGTTGCGGGGTGCGGGCTGCTGATAGGGGGGCTGCTGGGCGCGCTCGGCGGCGGCGGATCGATTCTGGCCGTACCGGCGCTGGTCTATCTGCTGGGCCAGTCGCCGCACGAGGCGACCGCAGGCGCCCTGGTGGTGGTCGCGGTCGGCGCGGTGAGCGGGCTGATCTGCCACGCCCGCGCGGGCCGGGTCCGCTGGGCGGCCGGGGCGGTCTTCGGTGCGCTGGGCACGGCCGGCAGCTACCTGGGCACCCGCTGGAGCGCGGCGCTGGACCCGGCGGTGCTGATGGCGGCGTTCGCGGGGCTCATGCTCGTGGTGGCGGCGGCGCTGCTGTTACGGGGCCGGCGGGATCGGGAAGCGCCCGCCCGGTCCCGGGCTCCCGCCCACCCCGCGCGGATCGCCGCGACCGCCTCCGCCGTCGGCCTCCTCACCGGCTTCTTCGGCGTCGGCGGCGGCTTCGTCGTCGTACCGGCGCTCACCCTGGTCCTGGGCCTGGAGATGCCGGTCGCCGTCGGCACCTCCCTCCTCGTCATCCTCGTCAACTCCGCGACGGCGCTGGCCACCCGGGCCGGTACGGGCCACCTGGACTGGCCGCTGCTGGCCGGTTTCGCGGCCTGTGCGGCGGCCGGGAGCTATTTCGGCAACCGCCTCGCCGCCCGGGTGCCCGCAGCCGCCCTGACCAGGTCCTTCGCCGCGCTGGTCGGCGTTCTCGCGCTGACCATGGCGGTATCCGCGATACCCCGCCTCTAGCGGGGGCCGACACCGCAACGTATCCATCCCCCAACCGAGAGGACCCCCATGACGCCGCCCCCCGCCCCGCACCACCACCAGATCCTGATCGTCGGCGGCGGTACCGCGGGCATCACCGTCGCCGCCCGGCTGCGCCGCGCCGGCGTCCGGGACATCGCGCTGCTGGAACCGTCGGAGACCCACTGGTACCAGCCGCTGTGGACGCTCGTCGGAGGCGGCCAGGCCCCGCTGCGGGCCTCCCTGCGCACCGAGGCGGAGGTGATCCCGCCCGGCGTGCGCTGGCTGCGCGAGCGGGCGAGCGCCGTCGACCCCGTCGCCCGTACGGTCACCACCACATCCGGCCGGGTCTTCTCCTACGGGCGCCTCGTCCTCGCCCCCGGCCTCCAGCTGGACTGGGACGGCATACCGGGCCTGGCCCCGGCCCTCGGCCACGGGGGCGTCAGCAGCAACTACCGGCCCGATCTGGCCCCGTACACCTGGGAGGCGATCCGCCGGATGCGCCGCGGTACGGCGCTGTTCACCATGCCGTCCGGCCCGGTCAAATGCGGCGGCGCACCGCAGAAGATCGCGTATCTGGCGGCCGACCACTGGCGCAAACGCGGTGTCCTCGGGGCGATCCGTATCATCCTCGTGCTTCCGGAACCGGCGATGTTCAAGGTGCCGGTGTTCGACCGGGCGCTGACCGAGACGGCCCGCCGCTACGGCATCGAGGTGCGGCTGAGCTCGGAGATGACGAGCCTGGACGGCGCCGCCCGCGAGGCCGTCGTCACCGATCACACCACCGGCGCCGCCGAGACCCTGCGCTACGACCTCCTGCACGCCGTACCCCCGCAACGCGCGCCGCAGTGGCTGGCCGAGAGCCCGCTCGCCGACCCCGCCTCGCCCCACGGGTACGTGGCGGCGGACCGTACGACCCTCCAACACCCGGACTTCCCCGAGGTGTTCGCGCTCGGCGACGCGGCCCATCTGCCCACGTCGAAGACCGGCGCGGCCATCCGCAAACAGGCCCCCGTCCTCGTCGCCAACCTCCTCGACGGCCTCCGCGGCCGCCCCGCCGCCGCCCACTACGACGGCTACACCTCCTGCCCCCTGGTCACCGCCCGCCACAAGATGCTCCTGGCCGAGTTCGACTACGACCTGCGTCCCGCACCGTCGATCCCGTTCCTCGACACCACCCGCGAGCGCACCGACATGTGGTTCCTCAAGCGCTACGGGCTGCCGCAGCTGTACTTCAAGGGGATGCTGAAGGGGTTGGCTTGACGACGGGGGCGGTGGGAGCGCCCGGCCCTTGAGGGTTGGATGGTCCCCTTGGTGTCATCGGGGCTGTGCCGGCCTGGAACGAGCCCGGTCACGAGGGCGATCGTCCCTGGCTTCCCCCCCTGCATTCGCGGTGCCGTCACCTCGATGGAGCAACCCGGCGTGATCTACACGTGGCTGGCGCGTTATCGCGGTGATCCCGGTGCACGACCGGGATCAGGACAGGAAGGAAGTTCCGTCATGGGTAAGGCACTGCGTGTGGCCGCGGGCACCCTGGGGGCCGGTGCGTTGCTGCTGTCGGCGGCAGGCGCGGCCGAGGCCGGAGGCCCGGACGGCGGGCACATCCATCAGAATATTCGCTGCACGCCGTCGTTCAGCATCACCAGCCTCCTGTTCCCCCCGGACAACGGTTGCACCATCTTCATCGACAACCACAAGAACCTCGGCCTCCTCTCGCAGACTGCCGGGGGCGACATCAGCGACACTGCCTTGCGGGCAGGCGGCGGCCGCCGCTGACACCGGCCCGGCATGTCGCAGCGCGACTGCGATAGGGCCCGCACCGTATGTCGGATGCTGTCGGTACATCCGGGTCCTGCGTGACGACGGCCTGTACGACCCCGTTGGGGTGGTGCAGGCCATCGTTGTGTTCAGGGTGGGTGGGTTCGGTGACGTTGCGCGGGCTGGAGCCGGGGGAGATTTCCGAGGGCCGGGTCATGGCCCGCGCGGCCGGTCCGCTACGCCAACTCCCCCACCGCGCACGCCACATTGTCCGGTGCCCCCGCGTCGTGGGCCAGGGCGATCACGTCGCGGACGGCGTCCTGGGGGGTGGAGGCGGCGGCGAGGGCGGCGGCGAGGGACTCGGTGGGGACGACGCCCGAGACGCCGTCGGTGCACAGGAGGTAGCGCTCGCGTGGGCGGGCCTCCAGGAGTTGGAGGTCGGGGGCGACGTCGTCGCCGTAGCCGAGGGCGCGGAGCAGCAGGGGGCGGTCGGGGTGGTGGGGGGCCTCCTCCGGGGTGAGCCGGCCCTCGTCGACCAGGGACTGGACCACGCTGTGGTCATGGGTGATCCGGAAGAGGCCGGAATCGCGCAGTACATAGGCGCGCGAGTCCCCTACGTGCAGCAGTCCCAGCCGCGAGCCCGAGCGCAGCAGTGCGGTCAGGGTGCAGCCGTTCGCCCCGTCCGCCCCGCTCGCGCCGCCCGCCGCCTGGACCGCGCGGTGGGCGCGCCGGGCCGCCTCCTCCAGGGCGCCGAGCAGGTCCGCGCCGGTGAGGTCCTGGTTTTCCAGGGGCCGGAGCGCGTCGAGGGCGGCGGCCGCGGCCTGCTCGCCGCGTTCGCCGCAGCCGTCGGCGACCGCGAGCAGCCGCGGTCCGGCGTGCGCGGCGTCCTGGTTGACCGGGCGGACCAGCCCCCGGTCGGTCCCGGCGGCGCTGGGGGCACCTCCCATGCCTTTAAGGCTATGGGGGAGCATGGCCAGGGAACGGCCGGGCGTGGGCGTGGAGTCTGTGGTCATGGCGGTGGTGTCCTTCCGCTTCAGCTGGTCGACGAGGAAGGCGGCCAGGTCCCGGCGGGCGGCGGTGTCCGCCTCGACCTGCGCCCAGTACGCGACGACCGCCTCGGCCGCCGCGCCGGGTGCCAGCTCGCACACGTCGCGGATACGGGCCAGCGGCATGCCGAGCCGGCGCAGCCAGGCGACCAGCCGGGCACGCTCCAACTGGGTCGGGGCGTAGCGGCGGTAGCCGTTGTACGGGTCGACATGGGCCGGGGTGAGCAGGCCGAGGTCGTCGTACAGCCGCAGGGCCTTCGGCGACAGCCGGGAGGCACGGGCGAAGGCGCCGATCGTCAGCAGTTCGCCGCCGCGGTCCGCGCTCATCCGCCGTCCCTCCCGTCCGCGTTCATCCGCCGGGGCTCCGGTCCTCGCCATCCGCCGGGACGCCGGTCCGCCGCCCTCCTCGTACCGGGCCTCTCGCCCGGTACGCCCGATGCTGGGCCTTCCCCCAGGGACAAGGTCAAAGGGGACGGACACACGAGGGACACACGGGGGGAAGGAACACCGTCCGACCCACCGCCCGACCCTCAACCTCCCTACGCAGCAAGCCGGTTGAGGGCACCGGAAACCATTGCCTGGACCCCCATCGTCAGCGTCGGCCGGACCACCGGTACGAAATGCGGGGAGTGGTTGGAGGGGATGTCCTGTGCCAGGCGGCCCGCGGCCAGGGCGGTGTGGAAGGCGTCCGGGTCCCATCCGCCCAGCCACCAGTAGTACAGCGGTGCGTCGGCGGCGGTGGCCAGGAGGCCGGCGTCCTCGCTGCCGGAGGCCGGGTGATAGGGGAACAGGCGCTGGGCGCCGAAGAGTTGGGTGAATTGGGCGTTGACCTGGTGCAGGGTCGGGGAGTCGTTGACGGTGACGGGGAAGGAGTCGAGGATCTTCATCTCGGGGGTGCGGTCGGCGCCGGAGGCGGTGGCCTCGGCACCGGCGATGCGTTCGATGGCGGCCAGGACCCGGGTGCGTACGGTCTCGTCGAAGGTGCGCACGCTCATGCGGACGACGGCCCGGTCGGGGATGACGTTGGCGGTGTCGCCGGCGTGGAAGGAGCCGACGCTGACCACGGCCTGGTCCTTGGCGGCGACCTCGCGGGCCACCACGGACTGCACCCGCTGGACGAAGGACGCCGCCATCAGGATGGGGTCGATGGTGGTCTCGGGGCGGGAGCCGTGGCCGCCGATGCCGTGGAAGGTGATCTCCAGGCTGTCGGCGGCGGCCATGCAGGCGCCGGGGCAGTAGGCGATCAGCCCGGCGGCCAGCGGGGCGACGTGCTGGGCCAGCACCACATCGGGGACGGGTACCAGGCCCTTGCTGTAGAGGCCGTCGTCGAGCATCGCCTGGGCGCCGTTGCCGATTTCCTCGGCGGGCTGGAAGAGCACGATCAGGGTGCCGGACCACTGCTCGCGGGCCGCGGCGAGCAGGTCGGCGGCGCCCAGGAGGCAGGTGACGTGGACGTCGTGACCGCAGGCGTGCATCCGGCCGGGGGTGGTGGAGGCGTAGGCGAGGCCGGAGTGTTCGGTGACGGGCAGGGCGTCCATGTCGGCGCGCAGCAGGACCACCGGGCCGGGGCCGTTGCGCAGGACGCCGGTGACGCCGGTGCCACCGATACCGGTGGTGACGTCGTAGCCGTGTGCCGTCAGCCGGCGGGCGGCCAAGGCGGCGGTACGGGTTTCCTGGAAGCCGAGTTCGGGGTGGCGGTGCAGATCCTCGTAGAGCGCCACCAGGTCCGCGAGGCGGTCGTCGAGCGGGGCCAGCGCGGCGTCGAGGACGGGCCGGGCGACGAGGGGTTCGGAGTCGGGGGAGACGCCGTCGGTGGGCGGCGTGTCGCCGTGCAGGAGGGTGCGCGAGAGGTCACTTACGGGTCGGGAGTGGTCGCTGTCGCTCATACGGGCATTCGACCATGAACGGCCGCGGCGGCGCCCTGGGGTGTACGTACCGGACGGCATCGGTCCGCTCCCGCCCGGCTGGCCGGACTTCGCGGGTCGTCGCTGTCAGCCTCGTGACACCCGCGCCCCCTCCTGCCACCGTGAATCAGCCCGCCCACGCCGTTGATTGGAGGCAGACATGGCCCTCGCATCCACCCCGCCGAACGGCGCGCCCGGCGATATCGCGGCCCATCTGATGGAGCAGGCGATGGGCCATCTCTTCTCCGCCGCGCTGCGCACCGCGGCCCAGTACCGCATCGCGGATCATCTGGCCGAGGGCCCGCGCACCGTCGAGCAGTTGGCCGTCGCCACCGACACCCACGCCCCGCATCTGCGCCGGGTGCTGCGCTATCTGGCCACCCGCGGCATCTTCCGGGAGGACGCCTCGGGCGCCTTCCAGCTGACGCCGGCGGCCCGGGTGCTGCGCACCGGCGTCCCCGACTCGCTGCATCCCGCCGTGATGCTGATCACCGACGAGCTGTTCCGGCGGACGGCGGAGGGCATGCCGGAGGCGGTGCGGGAGGGCGGCGCGGCCTTCGAACGGCTCGTCGGGGCGCCGCTCTTCGCGCATCTGGCGGCCGATCCGCAGCGGCGTGCGCTGTTCGACACCGGGATGGCGTCGCTGTCGGCCCCGGTGGACGAGGCGGTGGCCGCGGCGTATCCGTTCCCGCAGACCGGCACGGTCGTGGATGTGGGCGGTGGCCGCGGCGGGCTGCTGCGCGCCGCGCTGCGCCGTCATCCGCAGCTGACCGGGGTGCTCTTCGATCAGCCGCCGCCGCTGGCCCGTCATCTGCTGGACGGTGACGAGCTCAAGGGCCGCTGGCGCACCGAGGAGGGCGATTTCTTCGTGTCCGTGCCGGCGGGCGGCGACGTGTACGTCCTCAAGCATGTGCTGCACGACTGGCCGGATGCGGACTGCCGGCGGATTCTGCGTACCTGTCACGGGGCGATGGCCCGCGGCAGCCGACTGCTGATCGTCGACTCCGTGCTGCCGCCCGGCAATGCGCCGCATTTCGGCAAGACGATGGATGTCGCGATGATGGCGCTGCTGGACGGGCGGGAGCGGACCGCGGAGGAGCTCGCGACGCTGCTGTCGGACGGGGGATTCCGGCTGACCCGGGTGCTGCCGACGGCGGCGTTCCCCTCGATCGTGGAGGCGGTGGCGGAATAGCGGCGCGGTCGCGACACGACACGCCGCGGCCCCGCCGCGCTCGCCGGTGCCGGGGCCCGCGCGGGTTGTACTGATGCCACCCGCGCCGCCGCCCGGGGCCGGAGTCCGTGCACGGAGCCAAGGAGCCGCCATGCCCACCCCGCCGCTGCCCGCGCCCGTCGACCGTGCCCTGCGCGCCGCCAACGGCGGGGACATCGACGGTTTTCTCGCCGCCTTCGCCGACGACGGGGCGGTCAACGACTGGGGGCGGGAGTTCCGCGGGCCCGAGGAGATCCGCGAATGGAGCGACGCCGAGTTCATCGGCCGCCAGGTGACCTTGGAGGTGACGGCCGTACGGGCCCAGGGCGCCACCACCGTCGTCAGTCTCCAGGTCGGCGGCAACGGCTACACCGGCCCGTCCGATTTCGCCTTCACCGTCGAGGGCGACCGCATCACGCTGATGCGGATCACCGGCTGACCGCCGGCCGGGGCGAGGAGCTGCCGTGACGGTCCCCATGCGGGCGCGCAGCCGCCGGGAGGCGCATCGCGCCGCCACGCCGCTGGAGCTCTTCTTCGACCTGTGCTTCGTCGTGGCCATCGCGCAGGCCGGTCGTCAGCTGGTGCACGCCCTGGCCGAGGGGCACTGGGGGCACGGCATCGGGGGCTATCTGATGCTGTTCTTCGCGGTGTGGTGGGCGTGGATGAACTTCAGCTGGTTCTCGTCGGCGTACGACACCGATGATGCGCTCTACCGGGTGGTGACCCTGATCCAGATCGCGGGGGTGCTGATCCTGGCCGCGGGTGTGCCCAGGGCCTTCGCCGCCGGCGATTTCGGGGTGGTGTGGTTCGGCTTTCTGGTGATGCGGCTGGCGATGGTCTCGCAGTGGCTGCGGGCCGCGTACGGCTGCACGGGCGCCGAGCGGCGGACCGCGCTGACGTACGCGGTGGGGGTGACGGTCTGCCAGGTCGGCTGGCTGGGCCTGCTGATCGTGCCCGCGGGGGACGTGCCGTGGGTGTTCGCCGTCGTGGGCGCGCTGGAGCTGGCCGTGCCGGCGGTGGCGGAGCGTACCTGGCAGACGGCCTGGCATCCGCATCACATCGCCGAGCGCTACGGGCTCTTCCTGATCATCGTGCTCGGCGAGACCATCTCCGCGGCCACCGTCGCCGTGCAGTCCGCGCTGGACGAGAACGACGAGCTGGGCGTCCTGCTGCCGCTCGCGGGCGGCGGGCTGCTGCTGGTGTTCGCCGCGTACTGGATCTATTTCGCGGTCCCCATCCATCTGCATCTGCGCTCCAACCGCCAGGCGTTCCTGTGGGGCTACGGCCACTATCTGGTCTACGTGTCGGCGGCGGCGATCGGCGCGGGTATCGAGATCGCGGTGGAGGAGTCGGTGGGCTCGGCGCATCTGTCGCTGCGCGCGGCGTCGGCGTGTGTCACGGTGCCGGCCGCGCTGTTCATGTTCACGGTGTGGCTGATCCACTCGCGCCACCAGAAGCGCGGCCCGGCGCAGCAGCTGGTGCTTCCGGTGTCGTCGGTGGCGGTGCTGGCCTGCACGTTCGCGGGTCAGCTCGCGGTGCTGGCGGCCGGGCTGGTGGCGGCGGCCACGGTCGCGATGGGGGCCACCCTGACGGCGCGGCAGGGGACGGCGCTGGAGGGGTAGCGGATGCGGTGCGTTACGGGTTGCGCCACGGCTTCGCCCGTAAGCGTGCCGAACGGCCGTACGCGGCCACCGGACCGGGCGAATATTCCGAGGGCAAGGGCGAGTCAGCCAACTGCCCCGAGTCCGCGCCTACTTGGCGAGGGATTCGGCCATCTTGGGCCGTCCGGGACCGGCTGTCCCGTCGCGCTCACCACCCCCGCAATCCCCGCCAATTCCCCGCGAACGGCGACCACTTCCGGTTACTTCACCCTCTTGTCCCTCACCCCTCACTGGGGTCGAGGGTCGACCGCCGACACGAACGCGCTAGGGTGCAGATTGCCCTTTTTATGCCTGCGGGTTTTCGTCCCGGCGGCCCGTCGGCGGCGGTCCGGTACGGGAATTGCGCGCGGCACGAGAAGGGCGCCGGTCTTGCCGTGGGTGCAGGATCGGCCCGTCACGGTCCGCCCGTATCCGAGGAGACACCCGCCATGGCCCGCCACGCACAGCCCAGCGCGCCCAAGAGCCTGTCCCGGCGCAGCAAGGCCGTCGGCGGCCTGGCCCTGACCACGCTGGTGGGCACCGCACTGTGGGCCTGGCCGGCCTCGGGGGACGACCACAACGGTCTGGCCGACGGCAAGCAGCCCGCGCCCAAGGCGGCCAGCAGCCCGGACGCCGCCCCCAAGGCCCCCGCCCCGAAGGCCGCGCCGGACCCCGCGTCCGGCCTGCTCCGCGCCATCCCCGGTCTGAGCGACACCGTCCGCAAGCAGATACCGGAGAACGCCCGCCAGGTCCTCGTCGTCAGCGGCCGCGACGGCAACTCGTTCGAGTCCCGGGTCATCCTCTACACCCGCGCCACGGCCGCGGACGAGTGGCGGCCCGGCCGCGCCTGGGACGCGCACAACGCCGCGCACGGCTGGACCGACGACCACCACTACGGCGATCTGCGCTCCCCGGAGGGCGTCTACACCCTCACCGACGCCGGCGGCCGGCTGCCCGCCCCGGACGGCACCAAGCTCCCCTACGACCACAACCGCGACTTCGTCGCCCATGGCACCGGTGTCGAGGGCGAGCCGCTGGCCGGCGCCTTCGACTACGTCATCGCCATCAACTACAACCGGGTGCCGGGCACCTCGCCGCTCGACCAGCAGCGGCCGAACGGCGCGTTCAAGGGCGGCGGCGTCTGGCTGCACGTCGACCACGGCGGCCCCACCCAGGGGTGTGTGAGCCTCAAACCGGACGCGATGCGCGATCTGCTGCGCACCCTGGACCCGGCGCTGCACCCCGTCATCGTGATGGGCCCGTCGGGCCGCTGAGCCCCGGCATGCGCCACCGCGCGCCGTGGTACCCATGAGCCATGGCTGACGCACCGCAGCAACCGCACGGGCCACACGGGCCGCATCTGCCGGGGCCGCACGACGCGCTGACCGACGTCGTCGGCCTGCGGGTGGGCCATGCCGAGCGGACCTCCGGCGGCTATCTGACCGGCACCACCGTGGTGCTGGCCCCCGAGGGCGGCGCGGTCGCGGCCGTCGACGTACGGGGCGGCGGGCCCGGCACCCGGGAGACCGACGCGCTGGACCCGCGCAATCTCGTCCAGCGGGTGGAGGCGGTCGTGCTGACCGGCGGCAGCGCTTTCGGGCTGGATGCCGCCTCCGGTGTCATGGCCTGGCTGGAGGAACACCGCCGCGGCTTCCGGGTCGGCGCCGATCCCGACCAGGTCGTCCCCGTCGTGCCCGCGGCCGCCCTGTTCGACCTGGGGCGCGGCGGCGACTGGCGGGCCCGGCCCGATGCCGCGCTGGGCCGGGCGGCCGTCGAGGCGGCGGCGCACACCGACCCGCGCTCGCCGGTGGCACAGGGCAACACCGGCGCCGGTACGGGCGCGGTGGCCGGGGGCCTCAAGGGCGGCATCGGGACCGCGAGCGCCGTCCTCGACTCGGGCGTCACGGTCGCCGCGCTGGCCGCCGTCAACTCGGCCGGGGCCTTCGCCGACCCGGACACTGGCGCGCTGTACGGGCGGCTCGCGGGCGGCCCGGCCGCCTTCCCCTCCCCCGAGGTGCATGCCGCCGCCCAGCGCCGCCTCGCCGAGGCCCGGGACCTCTCCCGGGCCCGTGCCGCCGCCTCGCTCCGCCCGCCGCTGAACACCACCCTCGCGGTGGTCGCCACCGACGCCGTCCTCGGCCGCGCCCGCACCCACAAGCTGGCCGGTGTCGCCCACGACGGTCTGGCCCGCGCCGTCCGCCCGGTCCATCTCCTGTCCGACGGCGACACGGTCTTCGCGCTGTCCACCGGCACCCGCCCGTTGGCCCCCGAAGACTCCCTGGCCGACCCCGTGTTCGGGGTGCATGCCGAGGCCGGTGCGCTCAACGAGATCCTCGCCGCCGGGGCCGATGTGCTGATGCGGGCCGTGGTCAAGGCGGCGCTGGCGGCGGAGACGGTGGACGGGCCGGGCGGGTGCTTTCCCTCGTACCGGGATCTGTACGGGGGCTGAGGCGCCCTACCGGGGCCGGTTCACGGGGCCGACGCGCCCTCAGCGAGCGTCGGCCCGCCCGGTGGCATGCCCCGGCGTCACGCCCCCGTGGCCCCCAGCAGCACACCCGCCACATAGGTCACCGCCATCGCCAGCGCGCCGCCCGCGGTGTTGCGCAGCACCGCGGGGCGGGGCGGGGCGGCGCCCATCCGGGCGCTGCTCCAGCCGCACACGGCGAGCGCGGCGAGCACCGCGCCGACGGTGACCGGCAGGCGCACCGCGGCGGGCGGCAGCACGATCGCCAGCAGTGGCAGCAGGGCGCCCGCGGTGAAGGCGAGGAAACTGGCGCCGGCCGCATGCCAGGGGTTGGTCAGCTCGTCGGGGTCGATGCCCAGCTCGACCTCGGCGTGGGCGCGCAGCGCATCGTGCTCGGTGAGCTGCTCGGCGACCTCCCGGGCCAGTTCGCGGCTGATGCCCTTGCCCTCCAGGAGCTCGGTCAGCTCGACGAGTTCGGCCTGCGGTGCGGTGGCCAGTTCGCGCTTCTCCAGGGCCAGGGCGGCCTTTTCGGAGTCGCGCTGGGTGGAGACGGAGACGTATTCGCCCGCGGCCATCGACATGGATCCGGCCAGCAGTCCGGCCAGTCCCGCCGTCAGCAGGGTGGTGCGGTCACCGGTGGCGCCGGCGACGCCGACGACGAGTCCGGCGGTGGAGACGATGCCGTCGTTGGCGCCGAGGACCGCGGCCCGCAGCCAGTTGAGGCGGCTGCCGAGCGTGCCGCCGTGCGCCTCGTCATGGTCCGGTCGTGGAAGACTCACCGGCCGAGCGTCTCATTCACGGCGGTGGTGGCGCCGCTCGACGCCCCCTCTCCGTCGCGAAAGGGGCGGTGGTAAAAACGGCCGTATGTCCGCACCACCTCCCCCCTCCCCGCCGCCCACGCTCGTCCAGCCGCCGTCCCGTCCGCCCGCGCCGCGCCGCCGGATGTGGTGGCACCGGCTGATCCTGGGGCTGTGGTACCGGCCGGTGGAGACCCTGGACGAGGCACGGGACCGGGGGACATGGGGTGCGGCGGTGATGCTGTCGCTGGTCAGCGGGCTGATCGGAGTGGTGTCGGTGACGCCGTTCCGGCAGCAGTGGACGGCCGACCGCGCCGCGGCGCTGCAAGTGGCCGGGCTGGCCGAGGCGGGCATCCTGCTGGCCAGCCTCGCCCTGGGGGCGGTCACCCACGGCATAGCGCGCACGCTCGGCGGCAGCGGCCGCTTCTCGCCGACCGCAAGCCTGTTCATCGTGGTGTTCTGGGTGACGGATCTGCCGCGGCTGGCGATCGTGGCCTGGCTGCCGACCGATGCCACCTTCGTCCAGGCCGCCACCTATGCGACCTGGGGGTTCGGCTTCGCCCTCGCGGTGCTGCTGATCCGCGGTCAGCATCATCTGACGACGCTGAAGTCGGCGGCCGCGGTGTCCGTACAGATGCTGGCCGCGCTCGCGCTGCTGCGGCTGGGCCCGGTCCGCTGACGGAGGCCGCGGGCTCGGCGGGCGCTAACCGCGGCCCGTCAGCTGCCGTACGAGTCCGGCGAACGCCTCCCGCTCCGCGGCGCTGAGCTCCACGCACTCCGAGGGCGGGCCGCCGGGCCCCGTCTGCCGCGGCACCGAGCCGAGCAGCCGCCGCCGTCCGCGCCCGGCCGAGGCCAGATGGCGGGCCCGCCGCACGAGTCTGACCAGAGCGAGGGCCCAGGCGACGGTCGCCGCGAGCAGTACGGCGAGCATGACCTGCTGCAGAATCGAAACGGAGGGGATCATCCGGTCCTCCAGTCGGGCGCGGGGCTGAGGTCTGCCGGGCGGATCGGGCCGTTCCCGGGCAATGGACCGGTCTCTTCCGCCGGTTCCATTGGACACCACGGGCCACGGCTTCCAACAGGGGATCTAGCCCGTAATTCGCTAAGTGACGTATCTCCTATGACATTTCGGCGCATTCCGCTCGACTGACCCGTGGCGCGCCCCCGCCCCTTCCGGCGCGGCCAGATCCGCCCCGGCGCCTTGGACAGCCCGGAGCCTTCCCCTCGGCGAAGATCGCCGGTGACGATGGCGGCGCCCGTCCCCGACGCGAGGAGTACGCACGTGCCGCAGCAGCCCCAGCCGCCCCAGCGCCCCTCCCCCGCCGCCCTCGACGGCATCCTCGTGGCCGACTTCAGCCGGGTGCTGGCCGGGCCGCTGGCCGCCGCCACCCTCGCCGACCTGGGGGCCGAGGTGATCAAGGTGGAGCGGCCGGGCACCGGCGACGACACCCGCAGCTGGGGCCCGCCGTTCGTCCCCGACGCCGCACCCGCGGGCGACGGCGGAGCCCAGCAGGGCACCACCGCCGCCTACTTCGACGCCGCCAACCGCTCCAAGCGCGGCCTGGCCCTGGACCTCGGCGACCCGGACGACGCCGCCGCGGCCCGCGAACTGGCCCGCCGGGCCGATGTGCTGATCGAGAACTTCCGCCCCGGCTCGCTCGCCAAGTACGGCCTCGACGCCGCCGCCACCCGCGCCGCCAACCCCGGTCTCGTCCACTGCACCCTCACCGGCTTCGGTTCCGGCGCGGGCGCCTCCCTTCCCGGTTACGACTTCGTGGTGCAGGCCGTCGGGGGGCTGATGAGCATCACCGGGGAGGCCGGCGGTCCGCCGCTGAAGGCGGGTGTGGCGCTGGTGGACGTGCTGACCGCCAAGGACGCCACGGTCGGCATCCTGGCCGCGCTGCGGCACCGCGACCGCACCGGCGAGGGCCAGCTGGTGGAGGTCAATCTGCTGTCCTCGCTGCTCGGCTCGCTGGTCAACCAGGCGTCCGGACACCTGGCCACCGGCCGCGACCCGGGCCCGATGGGCAACCGTCACCCCAGCATCGCGCCGTACGAAACGCTGGCCTGCCGGGACGGCCTGCTGGCCGTGGCGGTGGGCAACGACCGCCAGTTCCGGGCGCTGGCGACGGAGCTGGGGGTGCCGGAGCTGGCGGACGACGCCCGCTTCGCCCGCAACCAGGACCGGGTGCGCCACCGCGGCGATCTCGTCGCGGCGCTGGAGGAGCAACTGGCCGCGGACACCCCGCAGGGCTGGACGGAGCGGCTGGGTGCCGCCTCGGTGCCGTGCGGGCCGGTCAATTCGCTCTCCCAGGCGCTGGAGCTGGCGCGGCGGCTGGGGCTGGACCCGGTGGTCCCGGTCGGGGAGGGGCGCATCGCCCAAATCGCCAGCCCCCTGCGGCTGTCGGGCACCCCGGTCGCCACCCCCTTCGCGCCACCCCGTCTGGACGAACACGGCACGGCGCTGCGAACCTGGTTGTCGGGGCCCGTCGACCAGCCCCTCCCCCCGCGGATGTGACCTTCGTCACATGACGGCCAAGTCCGCAACCAAACCCGCCCACAGGTGCTGTTTACCAGCACGGAAATACACAACACCCCTGTATGGAGCAGCTCGTGACATCGCCGGACAACCCCGCACCCGCCTGGTTCCGCACCTCGCACCAGTCGCTCCAGTCACCCGGGCAGCTCACTTCGGACGCTCCGCGCCGCGCGCGCCGGACCCGCCGTACGCTGGCCGTGACCGCGCTGATCGCGGCGGGCGCGCTGGCCCTGTCGGCCTGCGGCGGCGACGCGGAGGCGGGCGGCCATGACGCGAAGAACGGCCAGGCCGGTGCGGACGCCGCGGCCAAGAAGGACTCGTCGGACGCCAAGATCACGGTGTCGGCGAAGGACGGCGCCACCGACGCCAGCATCAACGACATCGGGGTGAAGGTCACCGGCGGCAAGTTGACCGATGTGAAGCTCACCGTGGCCGACACCGGCGCCCCGGTGGCCGGTGCCATATCTGACGACAAGTCGTCCTGGAAGCCCGGCGTGCAGCTGGAGCGGGGCACCAAGTACAAGATCGTGGCCAACGCCAAGGACGCCAAGGGCCGTCCGGCCACCGAGAACGCGACCTTCTCCACCGTCTCGTCGGCCAACAGCTTCATCGGCTCCTTCACCCCCGACAACGGCAAGACCGTCGGCGTCGGCATGCCGGTGTCCTTCAACTTCGACAAGGTGATCACCAACAAGAAGGACGTCCAGTCCCACATCAAGGTCACCTCCAGCAGCGGCCAGCAGGTCGTCGGCCACTGGTTCGGCGCCCAGCGCCTGGACTTCCGGCCGCAGGACTACTGGAAGGCCGGCTCCAAGGTCACCATGAAGATCGACCTGGACGGGGTGAAGGGCGGCAACGGCATCACCGGCGTCCAGTCCAAGACGGTCACCTTCACCATCGGCCGCTCCCAGGTCTCCACCGTCGACATGGACACCCAGACCATGACGGTCAAGCGGGACGGCCAGACCATCAAGTCCATCCCGATCTCCGGCGGCAGCCCCGAGCACCCGACCTACAACGGCCAGATGGTGATCTCGGAGAAGTTCGAGCAGACCCGTATGGACGGCTCGACGGTCGGCTTCGGCGGCGAGTACGACATCAAGGACGTCCCGCACGCCATGCGGCTGTCGTCCTCCGGCACCTTCATCCACGGCAACTACTGGGGCGCGTCCTCCGTCTTCGGCAAGTCCGGCACCAGCCACGGCTGCGTCGGCCTCCAGGACAACAAGGGCGGCGGCGGTGACACCCCCGCCAAGTGGTTCTACAGCCAGTCGCTCGTCGGCGATGTGGTCGTCGTGAAGAACTCCCACGACCAGACCGTCCAGCCGGACAACGGCCTCAACGGCTGGAACCTTTCCTGGTCGCAGTGGAAGGCGGGCAGCGCGGTCTGATCCGACCCGATACGCCTGACAGTGGGCCGGTCCCTTACGGGGGCCGGCCCTTCGGCTTTTGCGAGGCGGGGGTTACGGGGGTGGCCGCTCAGCCCTTCTTCCGGCGCGCACGGTGCCGCAGGAAGAAGAAGAGCGCCAGCCCGGCGTGCGTCACGAACACGGCAAGGAGCGGAAGGTCCTTGCGCCGGCTTTCCGCGAAGGCGAGATACGTCCACACCCAGGGAACGAGGACGACGAGGCCGAGGGGGATCCGCCGCCAGGCGTCCGCCTGACGCTGCGCATATGCATCGGCCGGGCTGCGCGTCTCACCGCCACCGCCGAGTTCGAGCGGCGGCAGTTCGTTGCCGCCGCCCTTGCCATTGCCGTTGCCGCCGAAGGTCCTCACCACGGCTGTAAGGTACCGAAGCGTAAAGGGCGAGTCAATGACTCCTAAAGGAGCTCCCATTGGGCTTTTCGGTTGATCCAGACGATTTGACCGGTTTCGGCAAGCAGGTGAAGCGGGCCTCCGACCATGTCGAGGAATCGCGCGACTACGTGAAGAAGTCCTGCGAGATGTTCGCCATGGATGTCGGCCCCATATCGACGGTGGCACAGCTGTGGGACGGCGGGCATACGGATGTGGTGGACCGCGTGCAGAACACCCTCAAAGCGCTGCACAGGATTCTCGCGTCGTCGTCCGCGGAATTGTTGAGTTCGGCGAGGCATTACGACGCAACCGATCACGACGAGTCCCGGAAGATGGATGCCACCTATCCGGCTTCCAAGCGCTGACCGGAAAGTCGACGGAAAGCTCGATGGGAACGTTGACGGAAACATCGACGGAAACGTTGACCGGAAAGGCGCGCGGAATCTCTTGAATCCGGGCATACGGACGACGCGGGGAGAAGGAATATGGGATTCGCGGATGTAGCAGACCCGACCGGTCGCCTGGTGGCGCCGAAAGTCGACGGGGACAAGGAAGAACCGGAGGGGGGAATCGTCAAGGACCTGCTCTCCTTCGGCGATGTCCTGAGCCCGTCCTGGGTGATCAGCAAGGGGCTGGAACTCGCCTTCGACTTCAATCCGGTCGACGAGGCGAAGAAGCTGATCGCCGGCGACTGGGAGGAGTACGCGGAGTGCGCCAAGGCGTGGAAGGCCATGGGCGACTTCTGCGAGGACCTCGCGGAGAACATCAGGGCCGGTAACCGGGCCCTCGACAAGTCCTGGAACGGAAACGCCGCGGACGCCGCGTATATCTACTTCGATACGCTGGCCAAGGACATCGCGGACATGAAGCACTCCTTCAACGAGCTGAAGGAGAGCTACGAAAAAACCACCGAAGCGGTCTGGAACACCGCGGAGGCCTGCGGAGATCTGCTCCAGGGAATCCTCGACACCGCGGCGATCGTGGGGCTGACCGCACTCGCCGGCGCCTCTACGAGTTTCACGCTGTTCGGTCCGGTCATCGCGGTCGGCGCCGTCGCCGGCGAGATCATCGCCATGATCAATATGTGGTCGAAGCTGACGACGGCCATCAGTGAACTCCAGACCATGCTCAACGGGTCCATCGGACTCGTCACCGGCATCAGCTCGTCGATCGAGGCCAAAGCCGTGAAATTCCCGTTGCCCGGCAGGGCCTATGACAGCCCGGTGGCCTGACCGCACCGAAGGAAAGAGAGCGCCACACCATGCAGAACGGCAGTGAACCACGCGAGGTCGGCGATGTGGAATTCATGGGTCTGGCCAGGGACGAGGCAAAGGCCCGGATGCTCCGGAAAATCATGCAGAACCTGTCGAAGGGCGACGCCGACGACCCGCTGACGGAGCTGGCCAGGGACGTGATGTCGGGCCGCAGGGGAATCCGGGAAGCCCTGGACACCATGCCCCGGGACGAATCCCTCGACACGCGGTTCGACGCCTTCCAGCAGCGCTGGGACGCCATGTCGGAGAGCGACCGGCTCGCCGCGGAACGGGAGAGCACCGCGTATCTGGCGGAACAGCACCGGGAAATCAGGGCGGAGCGCGAGGCGGCGGGTCACACGGGCACGACCCCGCCGCGCCATCGCGCCCGCGGCTGACCACGCGTCAGGCGGCGGCCGCCGCCCGCCGTTCCCCGGCGGCGGCCGTTATGGTCCCGGCTTCGGCTCCGGGGCGGAGGCCGGTTACGCCGCCGCGTCGAACCCCGTGTCCCGCGCCATCCGCTTCAGCTCCAGCAGCGCATGCTTCTCGATCTGGCGGATCCGCTCGCGGGTCAGGCCGTGCTGCTTGCCGACCTCGGTCAGGGTGCGCTCGCGGCCGTCCTCGATGCCGTAGCGCGCCTTGATGATCGAGGCGGTGCGCTGGTCGAGACGGTCGATCAGGTCCTCCAGCTCCTCGCTACGCAGCAGCGTGAGCACCGACTGCTCGGGGGAGGCGGCGGAGGTGTCCTCCAGCAGATCGCCGAACTGGGTCTCGCCGTCGTCGTCCACCGACATGTTCAGGCTGACCGGGTCGCGCGCCCAGTCCAGGACGTCGGTGACGCGGGCGGGCGTGGAGCCCAGCTCGCCGGCGACCTCCTCGGGCTCCGGGTCGCGGCCGTTCTCGCGGTTGAACTCGCGCTGCACGCGGCGGATCCGGCCCAGCTCCTCGACGAGGTGCACGGGCAGGCGGATGGTGCGCGACTGGTCGGCGATGGAGCGGGTGATGGCCTGCCGGATCCACCAGGTGGCATACGTCGAGAACTTGAAGCCCTTGGCGTAGTCGAACTTCTCCACGGCCCGTACCAGTCCGGCGTTGCCCTCCTGGATCAGGTCGAGCAGCGGAAGACCGGCGCGCGGGTAGCGGCGGGCCACGGCGACGACCAGCCGCAGGTTGGAGCGGATGAAGATGTCCTTGGCCTTGGCGGCCTCCTCGGCCAGGGCCTCCAGCTCCTCGCAGGTGGCACCCGCGGCATTGCCGTCGGTGACCTCGCCGTCCAGGATCTGCCGGGCGTAGACACCCGCCTCGATGGTCTGGGACAGCTCGACCTCCTTGGCGGCGTCGAGCAGGGGTGTGCGCGCGATCTCGTCGAGATACATGCCGACCAGGTCGCGGTCGGCGATCTCCCCGCCTACGGCGCGAACACTGTTGGCCCCGTCAGAATCGCGGCTGCTTTCCTGGCGGCGGGCGACGGCACGGGTTGCCATGCGTGTGCTCCCTTTGCGATGTTGGGGTCTCCCCTGCTCGAGCGAAGCCGAGAGCTTGGGGAAGGTCGCGGGACAGTGGAGCGGGAGACTCGATCATCGACCGAGCGACCCGTCCGAAGGAAACAACGGCTGGAATCCGGACAGAATTCCCATGCCGCGACCCTATTTTTCTGATCATGCAGTACCCTGCCTCCTCGCAAAGGAGGCGAGATGCTGTCCGGGAGCGGAGACGTGCAGGTCAGAGCGGGGGTCGAGGCCGATCTCACGGCCCTGACGGAGCTCTACAACCACTACATTCGCGAGACGTCCATCACGTTTGACACCGAGCCGTTCACTCCCGATCAGCGTCGCCCGTGGCTGCTCTCCCACCCCAAAGACGGCCCCCACCGGCTTCTGGTTGCGCAGGAGACGGGGGCGGTGGGGTCACCGGGGGCGGCGCGCGCCACCGGGGAGCCTGCCGGGGCGCCCGCCGCCGGGGCACTGCTCGGTTACGCGACCAGCAGCCCCTTCCGCCCGAAGGCCGCCTACGCCCCGTCCGTCGAGGTCACGGTCTACTGCGCGCCGCACGCCACCGGCCGCGGCATCGGCAGCCTGCTCTACGGGGCCCTCTTCGAGGCGCTGGCCACCGAGGACGTGCACCGCGCCTTCGCCGGCGTCGCCCAGCCGAACGCGGCCTCGCACCGCCTGCACACCCGCTTCAGCTTCCGTCACGTCGGGACCTACACGGAGGTGGGCCGGAAGTTCGGCCGCTACTGGGACGTCGCCTGGTACCAGAAGGACCTGGACGCCGCCGCCTCCGGTTGACGCCCCGGCCGGCTGAGCCCGGCCCCGCCCCGGCCGCTCCGGTTGACGCCCGCCGCACGCGGGTGTCGCCTGGACGGAGAGCCCTTGCGGGAGCCGGTGTCGGCCCTCCCGTACCTCAGGGCGAGCGAGAGGAGCCCGGCATGGAAACGCACCCCGAGCGGCGCGAGACCCCGCGGACCCCCGAGGCGCGGGCGGCCCGCTCACACGGCACCGTCGAGCCGGAGCACGGCGCCAGCGCCGTCACCCCGGACACCGGCCTCCGGATCCCGGGCACCACGCGCCGGGTCCCGGCGACCGTCACCGTGCCGATTCTCGCGGCGCTCGCCTTCGGCTGCTTCACGATCTTCCGGACGCACACCGCCGGTATCAAGGGCGGCCCGGCCCTCCTCTACGGAGTGGGCACGGCCGTGGTCTCGGGAGCGCTGGGGCTCTATCTGGTGCACTTCCAGCGGACCATGATCACCGAGACCCGTGCGGCGGCGTACGGCGCCCTCTTCGGGGCCTCGATAGGCTGGGTCTACAGCCTCGGCGGCGAAGCGGTCCTCAAGTCGGCCGGCTTCGGCCTCGGCATGGGCGCCGTGATGTTCGTCGTCTCGCTCTATGTCTTCCGCACGCACCGCATCCGCGAGCCGCACGGCCTGCACCGACCCCACCCGGCCCACCACACCCGTCTCCCCCAGCGCCTCCACGCGGCACACTGACACCACCGGCGCCATCGGTCTCACCGGCCCCCTTGCCCTCGGGGCCGGTAACCCCTGCGCCTTCGCCACCCGCTCATTCCCCGTAGAGCCGCGGGTCGCCGGACGTCCGCCGGACCCTGCGCAGCGGCCGGTCCGGCTGCCAGATCTCCAGCACCATCCAGGGCGCCTCGGTGGACGTCCGGACCACCCCCGTCAGCTCCGCCCGGAACAGGTGGAACGGCTCCGGCGGCTTCGCCTCGGCCGCATAGCGTGCGACCGTCCCGGCGTCGGTGACCTCGACCGCCCGCCCGGACACCCGTACATCGCCGCCGGTCAGGTCGGTCCCCGGGCCGGGGTTGGCGTGCAGCGAGAACCGGGGGTCACGCCGCAGGTCGAGGGCCTTGCGCGAGCCGACCATCATGCCCAGCCACAGCTCCCCGTCGCGGAAGTCCGCCTCCAGACCGGTCAGCCGCGGCGCCCCGTCCTTGCGCAGCGTCGCCAGGACGTGATGCCGGAAGGCCCCGAACCGCTCCCGCACCCGCCCGGCGAACTCCGGCTCCGCCGCCTCGACCACCGCCCAGGCCGCGCCCGTACCCATGCCCTCATTGGTCATGCGACCACCTTCGCCGCAATACCTGACACCTCCTGTCCTCTATTCGTCTCCTGTCCCCTCTTCGTCTGTCCCCTCTTCGTCTTCGCCGCGACTGTTCGTCCTCGCTGCGACGGGTTCACACGGGTGCGTCGCGGCACGGTGCACGGCGACGCGCCCTCACTCCGAAGGGCCCAGATCCGCCGCGTTCCACCGCTCCGGGCGCAGTCGTATGCCGATCAGCTCCTCGCCGTGCGCCAGCACCCCCGCCGCGTACTCCGCCACCTTCTCGGCCGACAGGTAGCGGCCCGCCACCTCGTTGACCAGCTCCGGCGTCACCTCGACGAAGGCGGCACGCCCCTCGACGGCCGTATAGCGATAGGTCGGCGAGGTGGTCTGCACAGTCAGCGTGAAGCGGCCGGCCTCCTGTATCAGCCGGGCCTTGCGCGACGTACGGCCCGTGAAGAGCACGACGTCACCACCGGGGCGGTAGGCGTACCAGACCGGCGCCGTCACCGGCCCGCGCGCGCTCCCCACCGAGACGGACAAGACCGCCACCAACGGCTCGGCGAGAAAGTGCTCTCGCTCTTCCACGGACAGCGCCATCCCAGCCTCCCGACATCGCAGACCCTCGGCGCACACACTCCGGACCTCACGGCCCCCTCCCCTCCAAGCTCACACACCCCCGCCATACCGCCACTCGGCCTGCCACCCTCGCCCCTCCCCCACTCCGCTCCCGGCTCCCCACCACCCCGTCCACACCCACGACTTCAGAGTGCCACCGCCCACTGACAATCGCCTCCGCCGCGCGCTCCACCACGCGCTGCCCGCGCTCTCACCTGCGGCCTTACGACCACCGGCGTAGGGCCGCAGCCCGTTACGCGGCGCCCCGGTGCCGACCTAGCCTCGGGCCATGGATACGACGAGCGGCACCCTCGACGAAGCCCTGGAGCGCCTGCACACCACCGGCCCCGAGTTCCACGGCTTCTTGAGCAATCACGGGCCGATGGCCGTGGAGGCCCTGGTCCGGCACGGGCAGGCCGAAACCGTTCACCGCTGGCTCGATGCGTACGCGGCCAAGCTGGAGGACGTACCCGGCCCGCAGTCCCCCGTGGACGACGCCAACTGGCAGGAAGCGCTGGGCGACAGGCGCCGGGTCACCGACTGGACCACCTATCTGACGCGGCAGGTCGCCGAACGCCCCTGGCGCGAGGTGCTGGCCGAGTGGTGGCCGCGGCTGCTGCCCGGTATTGCCGGCGCCGCCACGCACCCCGTGATCCGCGTCGGCCATGCCGTACGCGTGCTCCTGGAGGAGGGCGAAGAGGCGCCGCGCATCGCCGAGTTGGCGCATGCGATCGGCTACTGGGCGGCCCGGCACACCACCCTCCCGGTGACCGTGCGCCCCACCGGCACCGCCTCCCCCGCCGACACCCTGGCCGCCCTGCCGCGCGTCGCCGAACCGTTCGTCCGCCCCCTCGACGGGCTGGCCCAGCTGCCCGAGACGGACGGATGGCTGACGGCCGCCGAGGCTCTGGACGCCCCGCAGGACCCGGACGCCGCCCGCGATCAACTGGCCGCCGTCGTACGGGCCGCCACCCACCGCTATGCCGCATACGGCCACGGCAGCCCGGTCCTGCTCGTCCACGCGGCCACCGCCCCGAACGCCGTCCTGCGCACCCTCCCGGCCCTCCCCCGCGCCCTGTGGGCACCGTCCCTCGGCGCCGCCTGGGCCGCCACCGCCGCCCTGACCTCCGTCTACTCCGCCGCGGAACCGCTGCCGCCGCTTCGGGCCGGCACGCTCACCCCGGAGGAAGTCTTCGAGCGCGCCGCCGCCCACGGGGACGAGCACGTCATCAAGCTGACCGACACGGCCCTGGACGTGGCCTCCTGGGCCCCCGCCGGCGACGACCGTGCGCTGACCGCCGGCCTCCGTGCGCTGGAACTGATCGCGTCACCCGCCTGAAGGGCGGGCGCCGGGGATGCCACGGCCGCGCACCCGTATGCGCGGCCCCTCGCCCCCTCGTCCCTCCTTGATCGCGCCGTCCGACACCACTCACATCCAGCCATTGTTAAACCTTCAAGAACTTACCTGTCGGTGAGAGAGTGGATGGCATGAGCAACGAATCCGCAGCCGAGCCGCGCTGGCTCAGCGACGAGGAGCAATACGCCTGGCAGTGCTACCTCCATGCCTCCATGCTTCTGGAGGATCACCTGGACCGCCAGCTTCAGCGTGACGCCGGGATGCCGCACGTCTATTACGGCCTGCTCGTCCAGCTCTCCCTCGCGCCGCGACGCCGGAAGCGGATGACCGAGCTGGCTCAGAGCGCCAAGATCACCCGTTCCCGCCTCTCGCACGCCATCGCCCGTATGGAGAAGAACGGCTGGGTGGTCCGCGAGGACTGCCCGTCCGACAAACGGGGCCAGAATGCCCACCTCACGGATGAGGGCATGCGGGTCCTGGAGAAGGCCGCCCCCGGCCATGTCGCCGCCGTACGCGCCGCGATCTTCGACCGGCTCAGCCCCGAGCAGATCGGCCACCTGGCCGAGATCTGCCGGGCCATGGCCGATGGACTTCAGCCAAAAGGCGCCGATCTCCCCTGGCTCCGTTGAGAGATCGCAGACCGATCGCCGACGGACCGGGCTCGACGCCGGGAAAGGCCACGACCTGGCCGTACGCACAACGGAAAAGGGGCGGCCCCAAGGCCGCCCCTCCCCTCTCACGTACGCAGCGCTCCGGACGCGCCGCCCGTCCTCAGTGGACCATGACCGGAACCTGAACCTCCGAGTCCCCACCGGTCGCCGCATCCGCGTCCGCACCCG
Source organism: Streptomyces gilvosporeus (assembly GCF_002082195.1). GTDB lineage: Bacteria > Actinomycetota > Actinomycetes > Streptomycetales > Streptomycetaceae > Streptomyces > Streptomyces gilvosporeus. The sequence continues at coordinate 4,054,700 of NZ_CP020569.1, forward strand.
CATCCGCCCCCGCACCGTCACCGGACGAGGCCGCCGGGGAACCGCCCCCCTGATGCCCGGTGTTGATGAAGACGAACGCGATGGCCGCCGCCAGCACCAGGATGCCGACCGCCCACCAGATGGCGGCGGTGTAGCCGTGCACCATCGACTGGAGCTTGAGCAGCTGCCGCGAGGGCGCGCCGGCCGCATGCGCGGTGGCGTACGCGGTGGTGGCGCTCGCCGCGATGGTGTTCAGCAGGGCCGTGCCGATGGCGCCGCCCACCTGCTGCGAGGTGTTGACCATGGCCGAGGCGACACCGGCATCGCGCGGCTGCACGCCGTGCGTGGCCAGCGACATGGCCGGCATGAACGCCGTACCCATACCGAGGCCCAGCAGCAGGAACGCGGGAAGGATCAGCGCCGGGTAGGACGTGTCCAGATCGATCCGGGTCAGCACCAGCATCCCGGTGGCGGCGACCACGAAGCCGGGCGCCATCAGCAGCCGCGGCCGGACGCGGGTCATCAGCCGGGCACCGATCTGCGTCGAGCCGGTGATCATGCCGGCGATCATCGGCAAGAAGGCCAGACCGGTCGTCACCGGGCTGTAGCCCTTCACGATCTGAAGGTAGTAGGTCAGGAAGAGGAAGAGACCGAACATGCCGATGATCGCCAGCCCCAGGGAGGCGTAGACACCGCCGCGGTTGCGCTCGGCGACCACCCGCAGCGGCAGCAGCGGGGCCTTCACCTTCGACTCGACCAGCACGAACGCCAGCAGCAGCGCGGCGGCCGCGGCGAACAGCCCCAGGGTCGGGCCGGCCAGCCAGCCGTCCGACTCGGCGCGGGTGAAGCCGTAGACCAGCGAGACCAGGCCGAGCGTGGCCAGGATGACGCCGGGGACGTCCAGCCGGGAGGAGTTACGGCCCTCCGCGGGCTCACGGATGACCAGGACGGCGCCGGTCGCGGCGACCACGGCGAAGGGGATGTTGACGAAGAAGGTCCAGCGCCAGTTCATGTACTCGGTCAGCAGACCGCCGAGGATCAGCCCCACGGCGCCGCCGCCACCGGCGATGGCACCGAAGATGCCGAACGCCTTGGCCCGCTCCCTGGCCTCGGTGAACGTCACCGCCAGCAGCGACAGCGCGGCCGGCGCCAGCAGCGCACCGAAGACCCCCTGGAGCGCCCGCGCGCCCAGCAGCATTCCCTGGTTGACCGCGGCCCCGCCCAGCGCGGAGGCGGCCGCGAAGCCGATGAGTCCGATGATGAAGGTCCGCTTCCGTCCCCACAGGTCGGCGACCCGCCCACCGAAGAGCAGCAGCCCGCCGAAGGCCAGGGCGTAGGCGGTGATCACCCACTGCCGGTTGGCGTCGGTGATGCCGAGGGCCTTCTGGGCGGAGGGCAACGCGATGTTCACGATGGTCGCGTCGAGGACGACCATCAGCTGGGCGAGAGCGATGAATATCAGCGCTTTCCAGCGCCGGGGATCGACGTGCGGGACGGTTTCAGACATGGAGGGATCCACCTAGCGGTGCGGTGAGCGAGCGAGCGAATAACGGGACGTAAGGGACGAGCGCGGGGCACGGGGCCGTACGGACGAGCCGCACGACGAGCGATACGGCCCCACGGCTACGGGACGACTTGGGGACTACGGGACGGGCGGAACGACTACGGGGCGGGCGAAACCGGGCACGGGGCGGGCGGTGCGACTACGGGCCGGGCCGCTACAGGCCGGGCTGCACGCCAACGCCACACCACCCCAGCACCCACCTCCACGCCTACACCTGACACCGCTTCAGATCTTCCAACGTGGCGGCGGTGCCGGGCAGTTCGGAGCGGGCGGGCGCCAGCAGGCCGTCGAGGAACAGCTGCAGATGCCGGTGCACGAACCGGTCGAAGCCGCTGCACCCGCCCCCGGACGTCGACCGGTGCCCCCACCCGGGCAGCGGGCGGGCGAGCTGGGTGAGCGCGACCATCAGGTCACCGACGGCGATGTCGGTGCGCAGCCGGCCGCTGTCGCGTGCGGCCCGCATGACGGCCTCGATGGCCGCCTCCAGACGGGCCCGCGCGGCGAGCAGATCGGGGTGACTCAGATCGATGCTGTCCGAGAGCAGCGGGCACAGCGCCCCGACCCGCTCCTCCACCGCATCGTGGACAAAGCGCCGCAGCGCCTGGAAAGCATCGGACTCCTCGGCAAGAGCGCTCTCGGCGCGGTCCGCGGTACGGGCCATGACGGAGAGCGTGACGTGGTGGATCAACTCCCGTCGATCCGCAAAGTGACGATAAAGCGTCGCATTGCCGACTCCCGCGCGTCGAGCGATTTCATCGAGCGGGACCTCGTCCCCGAACTCGACCATGGTTTCCCGAGCGGCCGCGATGATCCGTTCCCGATTGCGCAGTGCATCGGCCCGCAGGCGCGTAGCGGTCACAGCGGCACACTCCTCTCCTCGCGCGACGGGGCATCGACCGTGCGGGAAGCGGGGAACGCCTCCCCGCTTCCTGCGTACGCCTCGTTAAACGGGGACCCCCTCCCCGGATATTTCCCGCCCGCGTGGTGACCCGCGCCACACCAACTCCCCCTGCCCCCTCACTCCACTCCGCCCTCCGCCACCCAGTGACGCCGCGCGACAGCGATCAGCCGCAGCTGCCGCCGCGCAGTCCGCACCACCCGCGCGGCCTCCCCTTCACCCTCACCACCCCCGGCAGCACCCTCGGCCTCCCCCGCGCCATCCCCGGCATCGACCAACTCCGCAGCCGTCGTGACCAGCCGGTCCACATACAGCTCCGCCAGCATCCGTATGTCCTCGTCGCGCCACCCCTCCGACACCGGCTGGGACTTGAGCGCCGCGGCGACCTCCTCGGCGAAGCGGTCCAGTTCGCCGGCGATGGCCTGCCGTACGGCGCGTACCCCGCCATGGCGTTCGCGCGCCACGAACCGTACGTGCGCGGGGTGTTCGCGCACATGCCGCTCCACGACCTCGATCGTGCGGTCGATCCGCTCCTCCGCCCCGGCCTGCTCGGCGAGGATCGCGCGCACCATCGCATGCAGACTCCCCAGCGCCTCCTCCACCAGGGCGACGCCCAGCTCCCCCAGGTCCTTGAAGTGCCGGTAGAACGCGGTCGGGGCGATCCCCACCACCCGCGTGACCTCCCGCAATCCCAGGCTGCTCAGGCTCTGCTCGGCCAGCAGCCCGAGCGCCGCGTCGAGCAACGCCTGGCGGGTTTTCTGCTTCTGGACCTGCCGGACTCCCACGATGTGACTCATGTCATCCAGTAAACAACCGTTCTCCGAGCTCCTCCACTCGTGGGCAGCACTAAGCTGAAGGAACTCAGTGAACAACTGTCCTCTGAGTTCATCTGCCGGAAACCGTCCGGCAGTCCACCGGAAAGGCAGCAAGGACATGCTCTTCCTCGTCGCAGCCCTCCTCCTCCTGGGGGTCGTGCTGGGCACCGCGGCACACCTCCCCCTCAGCGTCACCCTCATAGCGGCCGCCGTCATCGCCGGCTGGCTGCTCGTCTTCACACTCCGCGAACGCCGCCACCACCAGGGGACCTCCCGATGACCACGCTCACCGAAGCCGGCCCGCAGACCGCCAGCGACACCAAGGCCCACCGGCACGCCGACAACATGGCCGTGGCCTCCTTCGTCCTCGGCCTGCTGGGCACCCTGGTCCTCAACCTCGTCCTCGGCCCCTGCGCCCTGGTCCTCGCCGGCCTGGCCCTGTCCCGCGGCACCACCCGCCGCGGCCGCGCCCTCCTCGGCCTCACCCTCGGCTTCGCCGACCTCATCCTGCTGGCCACCCTGGCCACCAACGACGGCACGGTCAGCTGGCACATCGGCAGCTGACGCCGCTCCGCCCCACCCCCCACCCGTCATCCGCTACGCTGGTCGCCGGATCTTCCCGATCCCCCCGCCTCCGTAGCTCAGGGGATAGAGCACCGCTCTCCTAAAGCGGGTGTCGCAGGTTCGAATCCTGCCGGGGGCACCCTGCGCTTAAGTCGCCTACCTGGGGTTTCTCTCCCGGAGAGGCGTTCCACTCGGCCTCGGACCCTTTGTCCGGGGCCGTTTGCGTGAGCGGACGGGTCCCCGTACGCCTCGCCCAGGGGGGCGGAGCCCGCGAAGGACGGTCGCATGGGCCCGACTTGGCGGCGTCTTCGGTGCGGCCGCCTGTGTGGGCGCCCCATCCCCTTACGCCCCGGAGCCACAAGGCGCGATACGCCCCGAGCCCGCGCCCCGCGGCGCCTAGACTGGGCGCTTCGGGGCCGGGACGGCGTACCGCGGGGGACGGAGATGGGTAGTGGTGATGGGCAGCGGAGGTGCGGGCGGCATGGTGGATCCGTCCGTGGAGGTGTTGGGTGAGGCGGCTGCCATGTTCGGGTTGCTTGCTTCGCCGCCTCGGCTGCATATCGTCTGGGCGCTGGCGCAGGGTGAGAGTGATGTGAGCGGACTCGCGGAGCGGGTGGGCGGTGCGCTGCCGGCGGTGAGTCAGCATCTGTCGAAGCTGAAGCTCGCCGGGCTGGTGCGCTCGCGCCGGGAGGGCCGCCGGGTCGTGTACCTCGTCGACGATCCCGATGTGGTGGCGGTGGTACGGCTGCTGGTCGTCCAGCTGGCCGCCCGCTCCGGGCACGCGTCGTCGGCAGACCATCGTCGCTTCGGTGCCTGAGAGGATCTCGGCACCCGGCACGGTCCGTACCCGCCTGGAGGCCAGGGGCGTACGGACGAACCGGGATCTGCGCTGCGACGACGGGGGCCGGGCCGGGACGCCGGTAGGGCTCACCACGCTCCAGCTGATGCGGCTGCTGGACAGCGGGCCGCGCGGGCTGACGGACGAGCAGGCCGAGGAGCGCCTGGTCGCGGACGGGGAGAACGTCGTCCCCGGGTGGCGGTCGCCGTCCTGGGCGCGGCGTTTTCTGGGCAGTCTGCGTGATCCGTTCACCGCCGTGCTGTTGTGCCTGGGGCTGGTGTCGGCGGCCATCGCCTCCTGGGGCACCGCCTGCGTGATCATGGTGCTGGTCGTGGTGAGTTGCGTGCTGCGCTCGGGCGGCGAGCACCAGGCCGGCCGGTCGATGGCCGCGCTGCGCGAGCTGGTCGCCGCCACGGCTTCCGTGCAACGTCGGGCGGGCGACGGCGCCCCGCCCCGTGTCCGTGAGATCCCGGTCGACCAGCTCGTCGTCGGGGATGTGATCCGCCTGGGGCCGGGAGATCTGGTGCCGGCCGATGTGCGTCTGCTGCGCGCGAGCGGGCTGACCGTGCACCAGGCCGCACTCACCGGCGAGTCGCTGCCCGTGCCGAAGCAGGCTCTCGACGCGCCCGCCGGCGGGGGTGCGGACCTGCCGGAGCCGCCGCATTTGTGCTTTCAGGGCAGCAGCGTCGCCTCCGGCAGCGCTACCGCCCTGGTCGTGGCCACCGGGGCGGACACCCGGTTCGCCGCCGCGTACGGCAGTCCGGCGCGGCGGCGGGTACAGACCGCGTTCGACCGCTCGGTCCACGGCATCGCCTGGACGCTGATCCGCTTCATGCTGCTGACCCCGCCGCTGGTGCTGATGGCGAACGCGGCGCTGCGGGGGCGCGGGCTGGAGACGCTGCCGTTCGCGGTCGCCGTGGCCGTCGGCCTCACCCCGGAGATGCTGCCCGTCATCGTGACCGCGACGCTGGCCCGGGGCGCCTCCTCGCTGGCCCGCACCAGCGGCGTGATCGTCAAACGGCTTCCCGCGCTGCACGATCTCGGGGCGATCGACGTCCTGTGCCTGGACAAGACGGGCACCCTGACGCAGGACCGGCCGGTGGTGGAACGTTCCATGGACACCCGGGGCGGCGACGACCCCGAGGTGCTGCGCTGGGCGGCGGTCAACAGTTTCTGGACCCTGGAGCTCGCCGAACTGCCCGCCCCGGATGCCCTCGATGAGGCGATTCTGGGGGCGGTCGGGGAGCGGGAAGCCGCCTGGTGCCCAGGGGCGGACCCGTCCTACGAGGACGGGATCGCGGCGCTGCCGTTCGACCCCGTCCACCGGCTCGCCACGGCCGTCGTCCGGCGTCCCGGGCGGCACGGCCGGCACACCCTCGTCGTCAAGGGCGCCGTCGAGGACGTCCTCGCCCGGTGCGGACGGCTGGCCGCCGACGGTACGGAGGCCGACCTCGACGACGAGGAGCGCGAGCGTCTCCTCGGCCTCGCGGCCAAGGAAGCGGCCGGCGGCCTGCGGCTGCTGGCCGTCGCACGCGCCGAACGCCCGGCCCGCCTCGGCGCGTACGGCGACAAGGACGTCCGTGGACTGACCTTCCTCGGCTTCGTCGCACTCCGCGACGCGCTCGCCCCCTCCGCCGGCGACGCGCTCGGCGACCTCGCCCGGCGCGGCGTCGCGGTGAAGATCCTCACCGGCGACCACCCCGGCACCGCCGCCCGCGCCTGCCGCGACCTCGGCCTGGAGCCCGGCGAGGTCCTCACCGCCGACCAGCTGGTGAAGCTCGACGGTCCGCTGCTGGCCGAGGCCGTCGGGCGAGCCACGGTCGTGGCACGGTGCACGGCCCAGGACAAGGCCCGGATCGTCGCCGCCCTGCGCGAGAGCGGCCACACCACCGGGTTCCTCGGCGACGGCGTCAACGACCTGCCCGCCCTGCGCGCCGCCGATGTCGGCATCTGCCCACGCGATGCGGTGACCGTCGCCCGCGAGGGCGCCGATGTGGTCCTCGCGGAGAAGGACCTCACCACCATCGACCGCGCCCTCACCGTCGGCCGCATCAGCAGCGGCAATATCGCCGCCTACCTGCGCATCACCCTCTCCTCCAACCTCGGCAACGTCATCGCCATGCTCTCGGCCGGACTGCTGCTGCCGTTCCTGCCGATGCTCCCGGCCCAGGTCCTGGTCCAGAACCTCTGCTTCGACGCCGCCCAGCTCGCCTTCGCCTTCGGCCGGCCCAGCCCCGCCACCGCGCACAGCCCCGCCGCCACCGACACCGCCCCCGCGAACAAACCCGCCATACTGCGGACGCGCGCCTTCCTCCGCTACATCAGCGTCTTCGGCCTGCTCAACGCCGCCGCCGACCTGGCCACCTTCGGCGTCCTCGCCCTCGCCGCGCACACCACGGCGGCCACCGGGGGCCCGGAGACGTTCCACGCCGGATGGTTCACCGAGAACCTCCTGACCCAGGCGATGGTGATGCTGCTGCTGCGCACCGGCCGCCGCACCGCCGAAGGCCGGGCCGTGGGCCCCGTCCACCTCGCCGTCGGCGCGCTGGCCGTCATCGGCGTACTGCTGCCCCTGTCCCCTCTGGGCCCGGTACTGGGCATGTCGGCACCGCCGCCCCTGTACTACGCGTTGCTCGCCGCGGTCCTGACCCTGTACGGCGCCGCGCTCGCTGCCGTCAGGACGCGCTACGCGGGCCGACGGGCCTGAGCCCCCGAGTCGACATACTTTACTGATTGCGCAATCCGGGAACCCCGTGCGATTCCCTTGCGTTGTAGGCGAAGGACGCCGGACGTCGGGACAGTTGTGGAGGAAGCAGATGAGTGTGGCCCTGACCAAGGGCGGCAATGTGTCGCTCAGCAAACAGGCCCCCGGTCTGACTGCCGTGAGCGTGGGGCTGGGCTGGCAGGTAGGGGGCTCCGGAGGAGCCGGCTACGACCTGGACGCCAGCGCGCTGCTGTGCGACCAGTCCGGAAGGGTCCTCTCCGACCAACACTTCGTCTTCTTCAACAACCTCCGCAGCCCCGACGGTTCGGTACGGCACTGCGGCAGCGACCCGCGCGGCGGAAGCGGCGGCGATGACGAGCGGATCGAGGTCGACCTCACCGCGGTCCCCGCCGGGGTGGCGAAAATCGTCTTCCCTGTCTCCCTGTACGAGGCCGAGCAGCGCGGCCAGAACTTCGGCCAGGTCCGCAGCGCCTACATCCGCGTGGTCAACCAGACCGACGGCACCGAAATCGCCCGCTACGACCTGCGCGAAGACGCCGCCACCGAAACCGCCATGGTCTTCGGTGAGCTCTACCGCCACGGCTCGGACTGGAAGTTCCGCGCCATCGGCCAGGGTTACGCCGCCGGGCTCGCCGGTATCGCGCAGGACTTCGGCGTCGACGTCCTGCGCCCGGATCCGGCCGCCTCAGCGCAGCCGGCGGCGCACACCCCGCCCCCCGTGCCGCCCGCCCCTCCGGTACCCGCGGCCTCTCCCGTCACAGCGGCCGCTGCGGCGACAGGGGTCGCTGCGGCAACGGCGGCCGCCGCCGGCCGGGAGACGACGGGCCACGGCGCCACCACCACACCACCACAACCGACCGGGAGTTCCGACATGACCTGCTTCTTCGACCCCAACCACGGCCCCGGCACGACGGCCGTCATGTGGTCCCCGCAGTGGGGCGTACCCCGCCAGATCCAGACCTGCGGCGGCTGCGCCCAGCGGGTCCAGACCACCCCGCCGCCGTACTACACCGCGCCCCAGGCGGGCTATCCGCAGCCGGTCCAGCAGGGTTACCCGCAGGCGCCTATGCAGCAGGGCTACCCCCAGGACCCGCAGCAGCAGGGCGGCGGCCGCCGCTTCGGCACGGGTGCGCTCATCGGCGCGGGTGCGGCCGGTCTGGTCGGCGGTGCGCTGCTGAACGAGGCGTTCGACGATGACGAGCCCGAGGTCGTCGTCAACAACTACTACGAGGACTGATCCCCTCAGTTCGAGGACCGATCCCCCTTCCCCTTCGGGCCGCGGCCGCTGCCCCGGTCCGGAGGGGAAGGTCGTCCGGCGAGCGGCCGTCCTGTTGGCGCAAGGGGGGTTCTCACAGCTCGGCGTCGCCCCACTCCTCGACGACCACCTCGTCGCCGACCGACAGCTTCCCCGGCCGCACCACGGCGAACTTCGCGCCGAACACCACGCCCCCGCTCGGCGCCCGCCGGTAGTCGGCGAGCGTACGCAGCGGCTCCCGCCTCTGCCGCGCCCCGGACTCCTGATCGACCAACACGACCGCGCAGCGCACCGCCAGCTTGGCGTAGCCCAACTCGGCCCCGCCTATGGTGAGTCGGCGTGTGCGGTCCTCGGTGTGCGGTACGGCCGCCCAGTCGCCGTCATCGCCGTGGTCGGGGCCGTTGCCGTTGCCGGGGCGACTGTCGACGACGATGTTCGGGCGGAAGCGGCTCATCGGCAGGGGCGGGGCGCCGCGCTCGGCCATCCGCCGGTTGAGGAGGCGGAGGGAGGAGCGCGACAGCAGGTGCACGGCGCAGCTGTCGGCGTAGCCGGAGGGGCCGGAGGTCAGGCCGTCGGCGACCCGGTCGTGCTCCGGCGGCACCCGGACCAGGCGGCTGGGCGCGCCGAGGAACTCCGAGAGCCAGGCGGCCACGTCGTCGCCCTGGTCGATCCCCTGGAATGTGGCGCCGAACAGATCGACGTCGCGGCGCGGTGCGGACGTGGTCACCTCGAGGCGCACCGTGCCGTAACGACCCGCCGAGTCGGCCGAGTCGAGCGTGAGCCGGGTGCCGTCGGCGCTGACGGCGGGCCGGATCAGTGCGAGACGGGGATGACGGCGCTGGGTGCGGTAGACCCCGTCCTCGCTGATGACCATGAAGCTGCGGTCGTGCGCAAGGCCGGCCGGTGTGAGAGGCGCGTCGCTCATCGACGTGCCCGCACACCCCTTGACGGGGTAGCTGATCAGGTCTACGACTTCGGTCATCAGGTTTCCTTCGTGGATACCCCCGGCTTCAGCCGGGGGTGGGGGTACCTCCCGCTTGCGGGGGAGAAACGAAGCTCCCGCGGGAGCGGGGCAGGGAAAGCCGATTCGCCGCCAAGGCGGATCGACATACACCAAAACCGCTGGTGAGGGACACCGCACAGAGCAATCGGGCTCAACTGTCAGTCCCCCCAGGTAGGTTCGGATGCATGACGACAGAAGCGACCATGGAGGCGACCGGCCATTGCCGGTACGCCTACCGTCTGCGCCTGTCGTCCACGGCCCGCACTGCCCTTGAAGTGGAGTGGGACCGGTTGCGCTGGGTTTGGAATGAGTGCGTCGCCAAGTCCAAGGCTGTCCATGTGCACAACCGGGCGACCGGCGAGAAGTCCACGTGTGGGCCGGTGCAGCTCGCTGCGATGCTTACCGAGGCCCGCGCCCGCACCCCGTGGCTGCGGGAGGGCGCCTGCGTTCCTCAGCAGCAGTTGATACGCGACTTCGGCAAGTCCCGTGCGAAGGCGCTCAAGGACATCAAGGCCCGGTTGCCGATGGGGCAGCGGGTCGGGATGCCGAAGTACAAGAAGAAGCGCGAAGCGCTTCCCACCCTCGAATACACCCGGCGTGGCTTCCGCCTCAAAGACGGCCGCCTGCACCTCGCGGGCGGGATCGTCGTGCGCCCGGTGTGGTCGCGGGAACTGCCCAAGCCCCCGTCCAGCGTGCGCGTGTACCGGGATGCGGTCGGGCACTGGTGGGCGTCGTTCGTCGTCCCGACCGTGACCGAACACCTTCCGGAGACCGGGCGTGTGATCGGGATCGACTGGGGCGTCAAGGAGACCGCCACCACCACGAGCGACGACCACGACCTTCCCCACGCCCAGCACGGGAAGACTGCCGCGCAGAAGCTGGCGAAGTACCAGCGGATGATGACCCGGCGCCGCCCGGCCAAGGGGCAGGCCGCCTCGAAGGGTTACCGCGAGGCGAAGCGGCAGACCGCGAAACTGCACCGCCAGGTCGCAGCCCAGCGGCAGGATGCCGGCCGCAAATGGGCGAAGAAGGTCGTACGCGACCATGATGCCCTGGCCGTGGAGGACTTCCGGCCGAAGTTCCTGGCGAAGTCGACGATGGCGCGCAAGGCCGCTGACGCGGCGATCAGCGCGACCAAGAAGGCCCTGACCGAGATGGGCCGCAAGCACGGGCGCGATGTGCGCCTGGTGCACCCCGCGCACACCACGATGGACTGTGCGCAGTGCGGAGCGAGAACCAAGCACGCGCTTCCCCTTTCCGAACGAACGTATGCCTGCACCGCGTGCGGCGCCGTGTCCCCCAGGGACAAGAACAGCGCCCGCGTGATGCTAATCCGGGCTGGTCTTCAACCCGGCTGGTGCTGATCGTGTAAGACCTGCACCCCCGCCGGGGGTCAGGCGACGTGAGCTAGGAATCTCCCTCCTTCAGGAGGGAGAGGAGTCAAACGCCCTCTTCCTCCGCTCGACGGCCGGATCAGAACGGCACCCCGACGGAGCCATGTGATCCGCCCTCTGTCATCCATCCCGAAATGATCAAACCACCCTGGAGATCGTTGCGAGGGTGAGTTATCCACAGGCCGCACGGCGACGGTGCGGTAGCTCGTAGGCTTCAGGGATGGGTGAGGCGGACGTGGAAGTGGTCGTGGACATGGAGACGGACAGCGTGTCGGACGTGAGCGAGGCGGTGCAGGTGCTGCGCCGGGTGTTCGGGTATGACGCGTTCCGTGGCAGTCAGCAGGAGATCATCGAGCACGTCATAGGGGGCGGGGACGCGGTCGTCCTGATGCCCACGGGCGGCGGGAAGTCGCTGTGCTATCAGATTCCGTCGCTGGTCAGAAGCGGTGTCGGGATCGTCGTCTCGCCGCTGATCGCCTTGATGCAGGACCAGGTCGATGCCCTGCGGGCGCTGGGTGTGCGGGCCGGGTTCCTCAATTCGACGCAGGATCTGGAGGAGCGGCGGCTGGTCGAGGCGGAGTTCCTGGCCGGGGAGCTGGATCTGCTGTATCTGGCGCCGGAGCGGCTGCGGGTCGAGCAGACGCTGAGCCTGCTGGACCGGGGAAAGATCTCGCTCTTCGCGATCGACGAGGCGCACTGTGTGGCGCAGTGGGGGCACGACTTCCGGCCGGACTATCTGGCGCTGTCGATGCTGCACGAGCGCTGGCCCGAGGTACCGCGGATCGCGCTGACCGCGACGGCCACGGAGGCCACGCACAAGGAGATCACCGCGCGGCTCCGGATGGAGCAGGCCCGGCACTTCGTCGCCAGCTTCGACCGGCCCAATATCCAGTACCGGATCGCGTCCAAGAGCGAGCCCAAGAAGCAGCTGCTGGAGCTGCTGCGCGGGGAGCATGCCGGGGACGCCGGGATCGTGTACTGCCTCTCCCGCGCCTCGGTCGAGAAGACGGCGCAGTTCCTGGTGGACAACGGGATCGACGCGGTTCCCTACCACGCGGGGCTGGACGCACGGATGCGGGCGGCGCATCAGTCGCGGTTCCTGCGGGAGGACGGGCTGGTGGTCGTCGCCACCATCGCGTTCGGGATGGGGATCGACAAGCCGGACGTCCGGTTCGTGGCGCATCTCGACCTGCCGAAGTCGGTGGAGGGCTACTACCAGGAGACCGGCCGTGCGGGGCGCGACGGGCAGCCGTCGACGGCCTGGCTGGCGTACGGGCTCCAGGATGTGGTCCAGCAGCGCAAGATGATCGACGGGTCGGAGGGGGACGACGCCCACCGGCGCCGGCTGGCCGTCCATCTGGAGGCGATGCTCTCGCTGTGCGAGACCGTGGAGTGCCGGCGGGTGCGGCTGCTGGCCTACTTCGGGCAGGAGAGCGGCCCTTGCGGCAACTGCGATACGTGTCTGGCGCCGCCGCAGACGTGGGACGGCACGGTCGCGGCCCAGAAGCTGATGTCGACGATCGTGCGCCTCCAGCGCGAGCGGCGGCAGAAGTTCGGGGCGGGCCAGATCATCGACATCCTGATGGGGCGGAAGACCGCCAAGGTCATCCAGTTCGACCATGACGGGCTGAGCGTCTTCGGGGTCGGTGCCGATCTGCGGGAGGCCGAATGGCGCGGTGTGGTGCGGCAGTTGCTGGCCCAGGGCCTGCTCGCCGTCGAGGGGGAGTACGGCACGCTGGTGCTGACGGACACCAGCGGTGAGGTGCTGGGCGGCCGGCGCACGGTGGCGATGCGGCGGGAGCCGGAGAAGGCGCCGCGGACGGCCAGGTCGCAGTCCGGGGCGAAGGCCAAGCGGGCGCCGGTGGATCTGCCGGCGGAGGCGCTGCCGGTCTTCGAGACGCTGCGGGCCTGGCGGGGCCGTACGGCCAAGGAGCAGGGCGTGCCCGCGTATGTGATCTTCCATGACGCGACGCTGCGGGAGATCGCCACGGCCCGGCCGACGACGACGGCCGCACTGGGGACGGTCAACGGCGTCGGCGAGAACAAGCTCGCCAAGTACGGGCAGCAGATTCTGGAGGTGCTGGCGGGGGAGGAGAGCCCGGCTCCGGCCGCGAGCGTCCCGGCCCCGGCCGCGGCCGCGAGCGTCCCCCGGCCGGCCTCGGGTGCGGAGCGCCCGCCGGAGCCGGTGTGGGAGGAGGAGCCGCCGCCGGAGGACCGGGAGGCCCCGCCGGAGGACGAGCACCCCGGGGCGGCCGGTGGCGTGGGAGAGGAGTACGCGGACATCGACTGGTGAGGGGGAGGCGCGACCGGTGCGCCCGTGGGCGGTGGGCCCGGGGCTCAGTGCCGGGCTTCGGGATATCGGGGTAGCTGGATCGTCGCGCGGGCGCCGCCGTCCGGGGCGTTGTCGAAGCGCAGGTCGATGCCGAGGACGGCGGCCTGGCCGACGGCGATGGTCAGGCCGAGGCCGTGGCCCTTGCCCCGGCCGGGGGCGTCGGTGCGGAAGCGCTGCGGGCCGTGCTCCAGCAGCGCGTCCGAGAAGCCCGGACCGCGGTCGCGCACCTCGACGGAGACGGTGCCGCCGCGCGGCGCGTCGACGGTCACCACGACCGGGGGCGCGCCGTGCCGGTGGGCGTTGATGACGAGGTTGGCGATGATGCGGTCGAGCCGGCGGCGGTCCGTCTCGACGACCGTGTCCGGGTCCGAGCCCTCGGTGAGCCGTACCTCGGTGTCCAGCCCGGTGGTGCGCACCGCGCGGTCGACCAGCGGGCCGAGTTGGTATCCGGCGAGATCGGCGCGCTCGGCTCCGGAGTCGAGTCGGGAGATCTCCAGCAGATCCTCGGTGAGCCCGCGCAGCGCCCGCAGCCGGTCGTTGATCATCTCCTTGGGGCGCCCCTCCGGCAGCAGTTCGGCCGAGGCGAGGATGCCGGTCAGCGGCGTACGCAGCTCATGGGCGACATCGGCGGTGAAGCGCTGTTCGACCTCGAGGCGGCTCTGAAGGGAACCGGCCACCGAGTCCAGTGCGGCCGCCACCGCCGCCACCTCGTCGTGACCGGTCGGGCCGCGCCCCGGCTTGTGGCCCGCGGTGCCGCCGACCCGTGCGTCGAGATCGCCCGCGGTGATCCGGCGGGCCACGGCCGCGGTGGAGGCGAGCCGACGACTGATGCGGTGGGCGACGAACAGCCCGGCGAGCGCAACGGCCGTGGCCGCGAGGACGGCCGAGCCGAGGATCGCGGTGTCGAAGTCCTCCAGGTTGCGCCGGGTGCTTCCGTACGGCGACCACACCGCCATGATCTGGCCGCCCGCGGGCGCCGCCACCCACATCACCGGCCGGCCGTGATAGGACCCGACCATGCTGCCGCGCTTGCCGCTGTGCACCAACGTGCGGAGTTGGGCGGGGAGTTCGGGCGGATCGAGAACGGAGTTGATGCCTTCGCGGGAGGTGCCGTACTCGAAGAGGACCAGGGCGGTGTCGAGGTCGTTACCGGCGTCCTTGCGGACCTCGCCGACGGTCTGACGGGTCACCGCGTTGTGGACGAGCACGCCCAGGACGGCGGCGACCGCGCAGCTCACCGCCGTCACGGTCAGCGCGATCTTCCAGCGGAGGGAGACCGAGAGGCGCCTCACGGCAAGGTGCCCGGGGTCAGCGGGGGCGGCGTCGGATACGGCGACGGCGTCTGCGGTGTGCGGGCGTCATCGAGCGTGAGGTCCCACAGTTCCATCGCGTCGCCGTTCCAGGCGTAGTCGGTGACGCCGACGTAGCGCGGGTCCTTGGTGGGCTCGCGGACGACCAGATGCCCCGCCGCCAGTTCGACCCCGGCCAGCACCCCGCGCAGCACCAGCACCCGGGTGACGATCTTCTTCTGGACGCTGTAGACGCGGAGCTCGCTGGTGCGGGGGCCGAGGTCGACGACCATGATCAGGTCGGGTTTGCGGTCGCCGGTGAGGTCGTGCAGGACGGGGTGGCGCACGGATGCCGGGGTGGGCGCGGTGCCGCCGCCGGAGGTGATGTCGGCGTCGAGGACGGCGAGCGGGTCCGCGGCCGCCATGCTGCCGCTGGGGATGTGGGCGATCCCCGGTACGGCCTTGCGGGCGGCGGGGTTCTCCTCGCGGCGGAGCGGGGCGGGCGCATACCCCGGCCACAGCGCGAGCGGCGCCTTCACCACCCGTGCCGTGCCCTCGCTCTGGAGCCCCTCCGGGCTCGCGCAGCCGGTGACGGGGACGAGAAGGGGTGCCAGTGCGGCGAGGGAGGTCAGGGCGGTACGGGCCCGCCGCGGCAGCCATCGCATCTCACCGCCACCCTTCGCCTCCGGGGCACCGTCACACACATGCGACCGGGCTACGACTACGCGCACTTTGACCCGATATGACACCCGGCCCGACCAAGCTACCCAAGGCCGCCCCGTCACACGACCTACAGCAGAGATCTTGGTGACTGTTACACAACGTATGGATCGTCGTTAAACACACTCAGTAACGTGCTGTGGGCGCACCCCAACCGTCCACGGCAGCCACGTGCCGCCCGATGAGGAGATCCCATGCCGGCCCAGCGCCGCTCCATGCTCCGTACCGCCGTCGTCGCCACCGGAGCGCTGGCCGCCCTGGCGCTGCCCGCCGGGGCCGCCTTCGCCTCCGACATCACGGTGCCCTCGGCCAGCCGCAGCGAGATCATGCTGCCGGACGACGGCCTGGCCGGCGTGGCCCAGCGGATCGGCCATCTGCCCAAGGGGACGCTCATCGGCGGGGCGAGCGCGCTCGGCGTCGCGGGCGTGAGCATCGCCGTGGCGCGCCGACGCCACGACGAGCACGGAGACCAGGCCGACCGCCGCCGGGGCCGCACCCAGCGCGCCTGAGGTCACCCCAACGGGCCGTTCTCCCGCAGGGGCTCCATGAGCCGCTGCACCTCCGCGTACCCCGGGATGCCACTCGCCGGGGTGCCACCCGTGGGGATACCACTCGCCGGAATGTCACATTCCGTTACGCCCTCTCCCGCCGCGTCCTCCCGCGCCACCCCCTCCCGCATCGTGCCCTCCCCCATTCGGACCGACTCCGCCGCCGCGAGGGCCGCTCCCAGCGCCGTACGGAAGAGCAGCGACCCGGTGCTGATCCGGCGTACGCCCAGCTCCGCCAGTCGGCCGACGGTGTGCCGTCCGGGGGCGAAGAGGATGTTCACCGGGGCAGGGACGGCGGCCACCAGGGCGGCGATCTCCTCGTCCGCCACCACACCCGGTACGAAGACGCCGTCCGCGCCCGCCTCCAGGTAGACCTCGGCGCGGGCCAGCGTGGCGGAGAGCGGCGGCGGGGTGTCGACCAGCCAGTGGGTATCGATCCGCGCGTTGAGGAAGAGACCCGGCACCCGCTCCTTCACCGCGGCGATCAACTCCGCCTGGCGGGACGGCAGTTGCAACCCTCCCCCGCCCGGCAGCCCGTCCTCCAGGTTGACGCCGGCGGCCCCGGCGGACGCCAGCTCCGCGGCCAGCGCGGCCACCCGTTCGGCCGCCTGGTCAGCGGCCCGTCCGGTGGCCCGTTCGGCCGCCTGGTCGCCGCCGTCCTCGTCCCCGTAGCCGCCCTCGATGTCGACGGTGTACGGGCACGGCAGCCGGCCCCCCAGCCGCCGTGCCAGCGCCAGCGTCGCCTCCCGCACCCCGGCCAGGCCGCGCCCGTCGGGGTACCCCTGGGACGCGGCGACGCCCAGGCTCGTCGTCCCGACCGCCGCATACCCGGCGTCGGCCAGCGCGACGGCCGAGGCGACGTCCCAGGCGTTGGGCAGCAGCAGGGGTCCGTCGGAGGCGTGGTGGAGGGCGTGGAAGGCCCTGCGGGCGGCGGGATGCGCGGTGTTCGTACGGCTCATACGGGGACCGTAGGCGCGCATCATTTCGGCGACCGCCGAAGTGTCGCGGCGGACAATGACGGTATGGCCGCCAAGCCCACCTCCACGCCCGGATCCGCCCACTCCCCCTACGCCGCCCCCTCGTCCGGCCCCGCCTCCGCCGCCGAGTTGGCCCGGCTGGCCGGGCTGCTGGCCGACCGCACCCGGGCCGCGTTCTGCCTGGCGCTGCTGGACGGACGGGCCTGGACGGCCGGCGAGCTGGCGGCGTATGCGCAGGTCGCGCCGTCCACCGCCAGCGAGCATCTGACCCGGCTGACCGAGGGCGGGCTGCTGGCCGAGCACCGTCAGGGCCGCCATCGGTACGTCCGCCTCGCGAGCCCCCGCGCCGCCGAGCTGATCGAATCCCTCGCTGCCCACCTGGGCCCGCCGGCCGCCCCGCCGCGCGGACTGCGCGCCGTCAGCGCGTCCGCGGCACTCGCACGGGGCCGCACCTGTTACGACCACCTGGCCGGACGGCTCGGCGTGGCCCTGACGGACGCGATGACCGCACGCGGACTGCTCGACCAGGACGGCGGGTTCGCGCTCACCGACGCCGGGCGGACATGGCTGACCGAGGGCCTGGGGATCGAGGCGGCCGCGCTGTGCGGCGGGCGACGCCCGCAGGCCCGCGGCTGCCTGGACTGGACCGAACGCCGCCCGCATCTGGCGGGCACGGCCGGCGCCCGGCTCTGCGACCGCCTGCTGGAACGCCGCTGGATCCGCCGCATCGGCACCGGTCGCGCCGTACGCCTCACCCCGGACGGCGCGGCCGCGCTGCACGAGCTGCTCGGCATCGACAGCGCGGGGGCGGGGTTGGAGTGACGGCGGGGGGGGCGACGGAGGGCGGCAGCCCTAACGGGAGCCGCACTCCCCCGGACGCGCATACAGCATGACCCGGGCGCCATGGACCTCCCGTTGGGCACAGAGCACGAAGGAGTGGTGCAGCGTGCTGCGTTTGGCGATTGCCTGGTCGTCGGTGTCGGGGGGCTGCCCCTCGGGATCGGTGGCGACGACGATGCGGCGGGCGGTGAGCATACGGGCGCGGATGGCGTCGCCGGACCGTTCGGTGCCGTAGAGGGTGTGGGACGCCCGCGGGCTCCTGGCCAGGGCGAGATCGGTCAGGCCGCGGAACTCCTGCGGATGCGGGGCGCGCCAGATACGACGCCGGGCGGGCAGGAAGAGCAGGCCGTCCCCGGGGGCCGCCAGCTCCCCCACGGCCCGGGCGACCGCGGTGCTGTCGTCGACCCGGCTGTCGGGGCTGCGCAGATGGACGTCGATGGGCAGCAGCGCCGCCGCCACCAGGACCAGCGCCGCCGTCCGGCGCAGCCGGCGCGCCCGGGTCCGGCCGCCGTCGCCGGCCGGGCGCGACAACCGGGCCAGCGCGGCTCCGGCGAGCAGGGCGAAACCGGCGACGTAGTAGAGCACGTAGCGGTCGACATAGGCCGGTTCGGCGTAGGAGAGGAGGAAGAGGAAGAGGGTGGGCAGGAGGAGCAGGGGGAGGGCGAGGGCACGCAGGCCGATCGGGCCCCGCGTTCCCGAGGCGTGGGGAAGGCCCCGGATCCGGGCGCAGCCGACCCCCAGCACCGCCAGCACCGCGAACGTCAGCAGCTGGACGGGGTCGGGCCACATCAGCCAGGCGAGCTGGGCCGACTGCCCGGTGCTGTAGACCGCCAGCGGGGCCAGCCCCCCGAAGACGGCGGCGGTGGCCAGGGCCCAGGCGCGCAGCGTCTCCCGGGGCAGCCGGGCGAGGAGGACGGCGGCGCCGTGCGCGGGCAGCGCCAGCGCGGTGAACTCGTGCAGCAGGCAGGCGCACAGCATCAGGGCCGTGTACGCGCACCACAGCGCGCGGCACGGGCGGGCGGCGGCGCGCACCAGGACGTACGTCGCCCAGACCACCAGCGCACACACCATCGCGTACGAGCGGCCCTCCTGCGCGTACTGCTGCACGACGGGGACCCACGCGAAGGCGAGACCGGCGAACAGGCCCGCGCGCCGCCCGGCCAGGTGCCGGCCCAGTAGGGCGACGCCCGCCGCGGCGGCGGTCATCGCGGCGACGGACGGCAGCCGCAGGCCGATCGCCTCGCCGAGGGCGGTGCCGAGGGTCGCGTCGTAGACGAGGAACCAGACGTGCATCAGCGCGTAGTACAGGCCGTGGACGACATCGGCGTGCTGGAGCGTCGACCACAGGTCGGCCAGGCTGCGGTGCGCCATGTCGTACGTGACGGCCTCGTCGCGCCAGACGGCGTCCTGGCGACGGATCCCCCAGGCCCCCAGCAGCAGCATCAGCCCCGCGGGCGGCAGCACCACCGCACCCCGGGCCGACCGGATGCCGCGGGCGCCCCCGGTGGTCGGCAAGGGCGCGGAGGTCGTCTGCTGTGTGTGCGCTACATCGATGACGGGCTCCGGTCAGGCGTAAGGACGGGCGGCGGCGCGGGGCCCGGGGCGGGGGCCGGAAACGCCGGCGGGGCTCCCGAATCTAGCGTCGCCAGAACCGAGAGCCCCGCCGGGCCGCGCCGCGCTCAGCCGAGGCGGGTCAGCTTCGCCCCGAACGTCGGCTCGGTGAGGTCCTTCTGGAGGGCCACCGGCACCTTCTGGGCGTTCTTGCCGTTGCCGACCGTCAGTGCACCGACGGTGGTGCCCGCCTTCGCCTCGTGCGGGAGGGTCTTGCCGCCGTCGCCGATGCTCAACTGGAGCTTCTGGCCGGGGACTCCGACCGCCTTGAGGTCCTTGGTGGCGACAACCGGTGTCAGCCCGTCCAGGCCGTCGTCGACGTAGCCGACGACCTGCCCCTTCTTCACCGCCGTGGCCGAGGCCAGCGCGTTGCGGACCGCCTCGATGACCTTCTTGCTGTTGTCCTTGACCATGGTGAGGCTGTTGGAGGCGTTGGGGTCCAGGCCCTTGAAGTGCTGGTCCATCATCGTGCCGAGGATCAGCCGGTCCTTGCCGTCCACCGTCTTGTAGGCCGCCCAGGACAGTGTGCCGCCGGCCGCCGTGCTGGAGCCGGTCTTGATGCCCTTGATGCTCAGGCCGGCCAGCAGCAGATTGTCGTTGTTGTTGTTGATCCGCTGCGGCAGACCCGGGATATCGGCGTTGGTCATGGCGACCACCGGGCGGAAGGCGTCGAACTTCATGACGGCCTCGGCCAGCTTGATCTGGTCGACGGCGGTGCTCACCGTCGTCTTGTTCAGGCCGCTGGGGTCGGTGTAGGTGGTCTTCGTCATGCCCAGGTCCTTGGCGGCGGCGTTCATCTTCTTGACGAACGCCGCCTCGTTGTCGGACGCGGTGTCCCAACGGGCCAGCAGCCGGGCGATGTTGTTGCCGGACGGGATCATCAGCATCTTGAGCATGTCCTGCTCGCTGAACTTCTGCCCCGCCTTGAGCCCGGCGATCCGCGACTCGTCCTCGGAGCGGCCCTCGGCCACCGTCTTGGCGTCGACCTCGATCGACGGGCCCTTGTCGTCCTTCTTGAGCGGGTGGTCCGTGAGGATGACATAGGCCGTCATGATCTTGGCGACGCTCGCGGTCGGCACCGGCTTCTGCGCGCCGAACGTCCCCACCTCGCCGGAGCCCACGACCTTGACCGCCGCCTGCCCGCTCGCGGGCCACGGGATGGAGAGCTTGCCGCCCTCGAAGGTGAACGAGGACTTGGCGTCGCCGAGGACGACCGTCGGGTTGGGCAGCGGCCGCACCGCCTGGACGACCACGAAGATGATCGCCAGGAGGACCGCGAGCGGGGTCCAGATCTTGAACCGGCGGACGACCGTGCGCAGCGTCGTCTCGGGCGGCGGCGGGGTGTTGGTGAGCTTGGCCAGCAGGTCGAGCGGCGGCAGCGGCTCCTGCTTGGTCCGCTCCGACTCGGGCAGCGCACCGGGCCCCTGCCGCGGCGCGGCGGGCGCCTCCTTGGGCGCCTCGGGCGGCAGCGCACCGGGGGCCTTCGCGGGGGCCGCCGGCTCCTCCGCCTTGCCCGGGGTACGGGCCGGGGTACGGTCCGCCGTCTTGCCGAGCGACTTGCCCGCCGACCCGTCGTCGGCCGACTTCAGCGCCACGAACTGGCTGGTGCGCTCGGTGTCGCGCTCGGCGGGCTTGGGCTTGCCCTTGGGCTTGGAGGTGTCCTTGGGCTTGGAGGTGTCCTTGGGCTTGGGGGTGTCCTTGAGGTCGGACTCGTCCTTGGGCTTGGGCTTGGTGTCCGGCTTGGACTTGGTGTCCGGCTTGGCCTCGGTGGGCGGGGTGATCTTGAACGCGGTGGTGGGCTGGTCTACGGCCTCCCCGGCCGCGGCCTTGCCCTTCGCCGTCGCCTTCGCGATGGCAAACACCCGCGTCGCGTCGTCGCCCGGCTCCTCGTCGGCGTCAGCCTGGTCGTCCTTGCCGTCGGCCTTTCCCTTGCCCTTGCCGTCGACCTTTCCCGTGCTCGCGCCCTTGCCCTTGCCCTTCTCGGGGTCGAGCGTCTTGAAGACAGCGGTCGGCTGATCGACGACCTTCGGCTTGGCATCGGCCTCGGGGCCAGGGTCGTCGGCCTTGGCGTCGGCGGCAGCCTCGGACTTCGCCTCGGTGTCGGCGTCCGGCTCGGCGTCGTCCTCGGAAGCCCCGTCCGGCTCGGCGGAGGGCGCGGCCTCCGCACCCTCGGCAGCCGGAGAGCCGCCCTCGTCGCCGTCGTCGCCCTCGGCATCGTCCAGGGCGCCCTCCGCGGCCTCCTGCAGCCCCTCAGCGCCCTTCTCGGGCGCGCCCCCGGCATCGGACCCGGCCTCCGCCGCATCCGCCGCTTCCTCGGCCCCGTCGGCCCCGTCGGCCCCGTCGGTCTCTCCGACCTCTTCGGCCTCGCCCGCCGCGTCCGCATCCGCCTCGTCGGCACCCTTCACCGACGCGTCCGACCCACCGTCCGCGTCCGCATCCGACCCGGCAGACTTGCCCGACGCCGCAGCTTCGCCCGACTCGGTCGAACCATCCGACCCGTCCGACCCCTCCGAGGCACCCGAAGAGTCCGAACCCTTCGAGGAGTCCGAGGAGTCCGAAGCCTCCGAGAGGTTCGCCCCCTCCCTCGCATCGTCGGCCTCCCCGGCCGACGCCCCCGACTCCCCCGATTCCCCGCGGAAGACCGAAACTCGCGGATCGTGTTCGCTGCGTGCCGGCTCCCCCGACGTCCGCTTCTTGTCCGACTTGTCGGGGGACTCGCCCGCCACCGATGTCTCCTTCACAACCTCGCCCGCTCCACCACAGCCAGTGTTCCCAAGTGTCCTGTGTCCGCTCGGCGCCATCTCACCGCCACGCGTACCAGCACGCTCCGCGCCCCATCGGAATATGTCGCCGACGTGCTAGACGAGAACGACATACCTACCGGTTCCATACCGAACCCCCCACGCACCCTCGACAGATGAATGTGAGAGGGGTCACCCTGTCATTCATCCACGCGGGGAGGCATGGATGGGCAGGAGCCGCAGAACAATTCCGGAGGAGCTTCTGCTGCTCGCTCTGGACCCGACGACGGGTACCACAGCGCAGCCGCAGTCGCTCGACCTCGGCCTGGCCGGGGCCCAGCTAGTAGAGCTGGCTTTGGCAGGACGGATAGCCCCAGACGGGGATCGTATCGCCGTGGTGATGCCACGGCCGACAGGAGATCCGACTCTGGACTCCGCGCTCGAACTGCTGCGCCGACGCGGCAGTCCGGTGCGTGCGGTCCACTGGATCGGCGGGCCCCGGCTGGGGCTGCGCCAGACGTATCTCACGCATCTGGAACGGTGCGGCATGGTGCATGCCGTCGAGGGTCAGATGTGCGGGGTATTGCCGACGACGCGCTACCAGGCGACGGAGACGGCCATCAGCCGGGAAATCAGGGCCCGGCTCGACAACGCGATCCGCACCGGCGTACCACCGGACCCGCGGACCGCGGCGCTCGCCGCGCTGGCCCATGCGGTCGGACTCGGCAAGCACCTCTACCCCGGCAACGAAGGGCGCTCCTCGCGCTCCCGTCTCCGGGACTTGATCCGGCACGACCCGATGGGCGGGCTGGTGGCGCACGCCGTCATGGATGTGCAGAACGGCGCCGCGGCGCAGCCCCGGCGGGCGCAGCCCGCGGGAGCCGGACCGGTACGGCAGTCCGCGACGCGTGCCACGGCGCAGCCGGCGGCCGGTGTGCCGGTGCAGTCCCGGCACGGCCGGGGCAGCATGGCCCGCGTCGGCGCCCGCTGACACGGAACGGCGCACCACCGGACACGCACCACCGTGCGTGCGCCACTGCAACCGCACGGCCGCAAAACCGTTTTCTCGACCCGCACGACCGCTTTGCCGCACCACCGCACGAGCGCATGCGCGCCGCGGGCGACAGCCGCATGCGTAGCGCTACCCCTCAACACCCACTTCCCAGTTCCGCTGTCCCACAGGACCGTTCGGGAGTCGCAGCACCAGAGCGTGGGGTGGCGGTCCGGCCGCACTGGACGTCGGCCGGACCGCCACCCCACGCGCGCACCCGCTCGCCTTCTGTGTCCATTTGACTGCGCGGCGTGGCATCGGAGTGGCACCCTGCTGGACAGAACACGACAGCAGTACGGAGCCGGAGGTGCACTACCCGTGGCGTCCAACATCAACCCCACTGTCAGGCGACGCCGACTGGGCCAGGAGCTGCGCAGGCTCCGCGAGGACAAGGGCATGACCGCCGAGCAGGTCGCCGAGCGGCTGCTGGTCTCCCAGTCGAAGATCAGCAGGCTCGAGAACGGCCGCCGCAGTATCAGCCAGCGCGATGTCCGCGATCTGTGCTCGGTGTACGAGGTCGAGGACCACCGCATAGTCGATTCGCTGATGCAGATGGCGAAGGATTCGCGCCAGCAGGGCTGGTGGCACGCCTTCGGCGACATCCCGTACAGCGTCTACATCGGCCTGGAGACCGAGGCGGCGTCGCTGCGGGTGTACGAGTCCCTGCTGGTGCCCGGCCTGCTCCAGACCCCCGGTTACGCCGAGGCGGTCATCCCCGGCGCCGTCCCCGAGCTCGCACCGGAGAATCTGGAGAAACGTATCCAGGTGCGGATGCGCCGCCAGGAGCGGGTCGACGACCCCAAGCGCCCGCTGCGGCTGTGGGTGGTGCTGGACGAGAGCGCGCTGCGGCGGGTGGTCGGCAGCCATCTGGTCATGCGCGAACAGCTGGACCATCTCGTCGAGATGAGCAATCTGCCGCATGTGACGGTGCAGGTGCTGCCGTACGACACGGGTGCGCACGCCGGGATGTCGGGGACATTCTCGATCCTGGAATTCGACGACGCCTCGGATTCGAGTGTGGTGTACATCGAGGGCGTCACCAGTGATCTGTATTTGGAGAAAACCAACGATGTGCACAAATACACGATCATGTACGAGCACCTGCGCGCGCAGGCGCTGAATGCCGATCAGAGCCGGGAGTTCATCGCCCGGGCGGCCAAGAAACACGCGGATGCCATGGGGTGACGCCGAGGGAAGCGCCACCGGGCGAAATGGGGCATTGCGGTGCGGAATGGAGCGTTCCGGAAACCGAGATCGCACGGTACACCGGCGCCGCCCGCCATGAAAAGAGATCAAGGAATATGACATTCGGATGGGTGAACGACTCCTGCGGCTCGTGATGTTGGCGCGTAGCGTCAGCAGTACCGAATCCCCCGGTAACTCCGCGTAGTTCAGCGCGAGTTCCCAAAGTGAGTTGGAGTGAAAATGGCTGTCCAGCCCAATTCCGCGTTCTCCTGGAAGAAGTCCTCGTACTCCGGCGGCAACGGCGCCTGTGTGGAGATGGCCGTACCGACCACCGCAGCCATCGCCGTGCGCGACTCCAAGGACCCCGAGGGTCCGCGCCTGACCTTCGACAACGCCGCCTGGAACACCTTCGTGTCGGACGTGGCCGGCGGCGCGTTCGACGTGGCGTGAGCTGAGCCTTCACGCACCCCACTCTGCGCCGAGCGCGCAGACACGAGCCCTCTCGACTGGATCGCCGTCCCGGCCGAGGGGGCTCGGCCCTGTCCGGGCGCCGGTGCTCAACGACCGCACGGTTCAGCGCAGTTCGGACACATAGCGATCGGTTCCCGGGACGGTCGGGATGAACGGCGCCACCAACTCCACCCTTCCCAGCCCCGACTCCGCGACCGCCGTCTCCCGGTCGGCGAAGTGGGCCGCCCAGACCGCACGCGGGTCCTCCTGGAGGAACCACAGCAGGGTGAGCCGGGTGTCGACGCCCTCGACCTGCCGCACATACGTCATCCGGTCCTCGGGCAGCGGCGTCGGCCGGAAGACGGTGACCAGGGCGGCCGGTGAGCCCGTCAGCCGCCGCGGCAGATGCCGGGTGCGCAGCCACTCCAGCAGCTCGGCCCGCCGCTGCGGACCGTCGGCGTCGATCACCTCCAACACCAGCCCGGCGTACGGATGGTCCAGTGCGTGGAAATCCCGGGGGCCCGCGGCGCCGTCCCGGTAGACCGTCGCCGCATGGTCCTGGAAGGCGGTGAAGACATGCGTGCGGTCGTGGTGGATCCGGCCGTCCCGGTTGAGGCGCTTGTTGATGGCGACGGTCCACTTCATGTGCGCGTCGTAGCGGCCTTCGGTGAGCCAGTACGTGGACAGGTAGCAGCCCGCCGTGACGGGCCGGGCGACGGCGGACCGCTCGGGGTAGCGCAGCAGTTGGAGGTCGCGGGTGGCCACCCAGCGGCGGCCGGCGAAGATCCAGGGCATCGCCATCGCGCCGGCGATGTAGTGGTCGTCCTCGTACCAGCGGTTGTAGGCGTACTCATGGCCCGGATGGGGCTCGACCATGGTGATCAGCGCATGTCCGGGGTGCACTCCGTAGGGGCCGACGGCGGCCAGTTCGGCGTAGGCGGCGGCTCCCGGGTCGGCGGTGGCGGCTGCTTCCTGCGGCGTTCCCTTGCTGTCTGCGGTCATGACGGACAGCTGTAGCTGACTGGGCGTCAGAAGGGGAGGGGTGTGCCGCCAATGGCTCAGCATGCGGGCATCTCTGCGCGGGGGCGTTCGGCGCGCTTAAGCTCGCTGCCCTCTACAGGTAACGCCGGTTAACCGCCGTCCGTGAGTGAGGGGACCCGCCATGCCCGACACGATCCGTGCCGAGACGATCCCTGCCGACACGAGCCCCGCCGACACGCTCTCCGCCCCCGTCCCGCCGCTCGCCGCCCGTGCCGCGCGGACCGGCAGTTCGCCGGTGCGCGACATCCTGGCGCTCACCGCCCGGCCCGAGGTCATCTCGTTCGCCGGCGGGCTGCCCGCGCCCGAGCTGTTCGACGCGCAGGGCATGGCCGACGCCTTCCGGCACGTACTGGCCGAACAGCCGCAGCGGGCGCTCCAGTACTCCACCACCGAGGGCGATCCGGCGCTGCGCGCGGCCGTGGCGGCGCGCACCACGGCGCGCGGGCTGCCCACCGGGGCCGACGACCTGCTGGTGACGACCGGTTCCCAGCAGGGCCTGTCGCTGCTGGCCACGGCCCTGCTGGAGCCGGGGGACGTGGTGCTGGTCGAGGACCCCTGCTATCTGGCGGCGCTCCAGGTCTTCTCACTGGCGGGTGCCCGGGTGGTGCCGGTGCCGACCGACGACGAGGGGCTGGATCCGGCCGCGCTGGACGAGATCGCCGCACGGGAGCGGCCCCGGCTGCTCTACGTCATACCGACCTTCCAGAACCCGACCGGCCGCACCCTGTCCGCCGAGCGGCGGGCCGCGGTCGCCGACGTCGCCGCCCGGCGCGGGCTGTGGATCGCCGAGGACGACCCGTACGGCGAGCTGCGCTTCGAGGGGGAGCCGCAGCGGTGGGTGGCCTCCTTCCCCGGTGCCGAGGACCGCACCGCGCTGCTCGGCTCGTTCTCCAAGGTGATGGCGCCCGGTCTGCGGCTGGGCACGCTGCGCGCGCCGGCGCCGCTGCGGCGCGCCCTGACCGTCGCCAAGCAGGCCGCGGATCTGCACACCTCGACCATCGACCAGGCGGCCGCGGCACGGTACTTGGCGGACACGGACCTCGATGCGCATCTGGAGCGGATGCGCGGCGCCTACCGCGAGCGGCGCGATGCGCTGGTGGACGGGCTGGCCGGGGCGCTGCCCGAGGGGGCGCGGTGGAACCGTCCGGCGGGCGGGATGTTCGTCTGGGCGACGCTGCCGGCCGGGTACGACGCGACGGCGCTGCTGCCGCACGTCGTACGGCAGGACGTGGCCTACGTCCCGGGGGCGCCGTTCTTCACCGGGGCGCCGGACCCCACGGCCGTACGGCTGTCGTTTGTGACGCACGGGCCGCAGGAGATCCGTGAGGGGCTGGAGCGGCTGAGGAGGGCACTGGAGACGGCGCCGGAGGGCGCACGCCGGGACGGGTGAGGCGCACCAGGTGCGGGGGCGCGCGCCTCCTGTGCGCCCCCTGTCAAGGGCGGAAAAAGCGCTACCGGAGGCCCGTTGCCCTCCCGGAAACTGGAAGGTCTACGGCACGCGGACCTCCCAGGAGGCCGGATTGAGCAACGACGTCGACGCCCCGGAGCCGCCGGGCGGCGCGCCCGCCCCTGATTCCTCCGACGCCCCCGATGATCCCCCCGCCGCCCCCGACACCGACCGGCTCCGGGCCACCGGCCGCTGGCTGCGCAGGCATGCCCGGCACGCCATGGTGGTCGGCGTCGTCACGGCCGTCGTCGGCGCGCTGGCGACCGTGGCCGCCGACCAGCTCCCCAAGCTCTTCGAGGACCCGCCGCCGCCCTGCCCCGGGGCCGGCTGCGACGGCAAGAGCCCCAAGAGCGACGGCTGCGCCGCGGACGCCGTCACCTGGGAGCCCACCGAGGGCAATGTGGCGCGCATCCAGCTGCGGTACAGCAAGCGGTGCGGCGCCGTATGGGGCCGGATCGTGAACGGCGAGCCCGGCGACATGGTGACGATCAGCGTGACGGACGGCTCGTCCCGCAGCGCCTCCATCGCCACCTATCACGACGTCTACACGCGCATGGCGACCGTCGGCGACACCTTCCGCGTCCGGTTCTGCGCGGAGCCGGGCAGCTACACCGGCCACACCGGCAACTGGGTCAAGTACTGCTTCGAGGCCACCGAGCACACGGAGTGGAACTGACACCGGACGGGCGCCGGGCAAGCGTCCCGCGGTATTCCCTGCCGGTCTTCCGCTCTCCCCTCCCCGGCCCTACCCTGACGCATCGTCAGATATCGGCCCGGGGAGGCGCCCATGCTGCTCCAGCACAAGACCGTGATCGTCTCGGGCGTCGGGCCGGGGCTCGGCCATCAGGTCGCGGCGGCCTGCGTACGGGACGGGGCGCGGGTCGTCCTGGGGGCGCGCACGGAGGGCAACCTCGCCGCGTCGGCGGCGCGGATCGACCCCGCGGGGGAGCGCACGGCGTGGCGGGCGACGGACATCGGCGACGAG
Organism: Streptomyces gilvosporeus; assembly: GCF_002082195.1. Taxonomy (GTDB): domain Bacteria; phylum Actinomycetota; class Actinomycetes; order Streptomycetales; family Streptomycetaceae; genus Streptomyces; species Streptomyces gilvosporeus. The sequence continues at coordinate 4,082,952 of NZ_CP020569.1, forward strand.
ACGCAGTGCGAGGCGCTGGCCGCGCTGGCCGCGGAGCGGTTCGGGGGGATCGATGCGGTGGTCCATGTCGCCGCCCTGGACTCGCTCTTCGGCGGTCTGCGCGACGCCGACCTCGGTTCGTGGCGCGAGGTCATGGACGTCAATCTCCTCGGCACGCTGCGGATGACCCGCGCCTGCCTGCCGTCGATGACGGCGCGCGGCGGCGGGTCGGTGGTGATGATCGGCACCCAGTCGTCGGTCGCCGCTCCGTCGGAGGTGCGCCAGACGGCCTATGCGGCATCCAAGGGGGCGCTGGTCTCGGCGATGTACGCGCTGGCGCGCGAGCTGGGGCCGGAGCGGATACGGGTCAACACCGTGCAGCCGGGCTGGATGTGGGGACCGCCGGTCCAGGCGTACGTCCGGCTCACCGCCAAGGCGGAGGGCGTGCCGGAGTCCGAGGTGCTGGGCCGGCTCACCGGGAGAATGGCGCTGCCCGAGATGGCCACCGACGCCGATGTGGCCGAGAGCGCGGCCTTCCTCTGCTCGGACCGGGCTCGCGCGATCACCGGCCAGTCGCTGCTGGTCAACGCGGGCGAGCTGATGCGCTAGGGCGGCGCGGGCCCCGGGGGCGTGGGTGACGGCGCGGGGTCAGGCGCGCGGGTAGCGGGCGAGCCACCCCGGTGACGAGCCCGCCGGGCCGTGCAGCGCGGCGCCCTGGGTCATCTCCATCGCGAAATCGTCCGCCAGCTGGAGGATCGTCTCGCGGCCCTCCAGTTCGACCAGCCAGTCGGGCGGCAGCGCGGTCTCGCCGTGCAGCGTGCCCAGCAGGTTGCCGCAGATGGCGCCGGTGGAGTCGCTGTCGCCGCCGTGGTTGACGGCCAGCAGCAGGCCGTGCCGGATGTCCTCGGCGACCAGCGCGCAGTAGACGCCGATCGCCAGCGCCTCCTCCGCCGTCCAGCCCTCGCCCAGCGACTCGACCCGGGCGGGCGTCGGCATGCCCTGCCGTACGGCGCCGAGGGCGCGCTTGAGGGCGTCGGTGGTCTCCTCGTGGCCGGGGCGGGTCGCCAGATGGGCCAGGGCCTTTTGGACGGCGCCGTCGAGGACCTCACCGCGGGCCAGGGAGTGGCTGATGACGGCGAAGGCCCCGGCCGCCAGATAGCCGGTGGGGTGGCCGTGGGTCTGCGCCGCGCACTCGACGGCCAGCTGGAAGACCAGCTGCGGCTCCCAGCCCACCAGCAGCCCGAACGGCGCGGAGCGCATCACCGCGCCACAGCCCTTGGAGTCGCGGTTCTTGGGCGCCTCCAGGGTGCCCATCACCTCGTCGCCCAGACCGGTCAGGCAGGCCCGGCCCGGCTCCCGCCGGGAGTAGAGCCACTCCTCGCGGGCCAGCCAGCCGTCGTCCTTCCGGCGCTCGTCCGGGCCCCAGTCGCGCTGGGTGGCGGCCCAGCGCAGATAGGCGCGGTGGACGTCGGTGGGCGGATGCCAGGCCCCGGTGTCGCGGCGCACCTGGGCGCGTATCAGGCCGTCCACGGTGAAAAGGGTCATCTGGGTGTCGTCGGTGACCGCACCGCGCCGCCCGTAGGCCGGCACGAGGTCGGTGACGCCATCGGCGCCGTGCGCCTCGCGGATCGCGTCGAGGGAGTCGAATTCGATGCCCGCGCCGAGCGCATCGCCGATGGCTCCGCCGAGCAGACAGCCGCGTACCCGGCTGCGGAAGTCCTGCTGTTCGGCGCGGCCCCAGATCGCGGTGTGGCCCGGCGTGGCACTCATACCGGCACCTCGCTCGGCCCGGCCTCGCCTCCGCGCGGCGCGCACCCTTCCATGGCTCGGCTGCGCTCACTCACTGCGCGACCTCCAGAAACTCGCACCGTCCCGGGGCCGTGCAGGCTCCCCGGCGCAGCACTGTAATCGACCGGGAATGATCGTCACGGGCCCGGGATCGTAATGTGAGCTGTCCCCCACGGACGCCGTTCCGGCTCGCGGCGATTGCCGGGATTACGCCGCCGTGCCGGGCCCGGCCGCACCTGTGACGGCCCGCTGCCGTCCGCCCCGACCCGCCAGGAGAGGCCCCCATGACTCCGCGCTGCGCCGTACTCGACGACTACCAGGGCGTCGCCCGCTCGCTCGCCGACTGGTCACCTCTGGACGGGCGGGTGGACGTCCGTACGCTGCGCCGGCCCTTCGCCTCCGAGGACGAGGTGGTCGAGGCGATCGGCGACTGCGAGATCGTCGTCGCGATGCGCGAGCGCACCCCGTTCCCGGCCTCCCTCCTCGCCCGGCTGCCCCGGCTGCGGCTGCTGATCACCTCCGGGATGCGCAACGCCGCCATCGACCTGGCGGCGGCCGCCCGGCACGGCGTCACCGTCTGCGGGACGGCCAGCAACACCGAACCGCCCGTCGAGCTGACCTGGGCGCTGATCCTGGGCCTGGCCCGCAGCGTGGCCACCGAGAGCGCGGCGATGCGCGCGGGCGGCCCCTGGCAGAGCACCCTGGGCGCCGATCTGTACGGCCGCCGACTGGGCCTGCTCGGCCTGGGCAAGATCGGCGCCCGGGTCGCCCGGGTCGGCCTGGCCTTCGGTATGGACGTGGTCGCCTGGAGCCGGAACCTGACGGCCGAGCGGGCCGCGGAGGTCGGCGTCCGAGCCGCCGCCTCCAAGGAAGAACTCCTGGAGACCAGCGACTTCGTCTCCGTCCATCTCGTCCTCGGCGACCGCACCCGGGGGCTGATCGGCGCCCCGGAACTGGCCCGGATGCGCCGCACCGCCTACCTCGTCAACACCTCCCGCGCCGCCATCGTCGACCAGTCCGCCCTGCTCGACGCACTGCGCGAGGAACGCATCGCGGGCGCCGGCCTCGATGTCTTCGCGCAGGAGCCGCTCCCCGCCGACCACCCGCTGCGCACCCTTCCGAACGTGCTCGCCCTGCCCCACCTGGGCTATGTCACCCGCCGCAACTACGAGGGCTATTTCCAGCAGGCGGTGGAGGACATCGTGGCGTTCCTGGAGGGAAAGCCGGTCCGGGAGCTGGGCTGAGGCGGGGCGCCGCGACGGCCCGGAATGCGCTCATCCGTTCGACCATGGCGGCGGCGCATGCGGGGCATGCTTCCTCCATGTCCGAGTACGAGTGGGATCGCACCACCATGGCGGTCGTTGCCTCCGCGCTCTCCGGGGACAGCGACGGCGCGGTGGAACTCCTCCGGCCGCTCCCCCAGCGGGATGTCTGCCATATCGCCGTGCGACTGGCCGCCATGGCCGCCGATGCGCTGATCGTCGCCGCCCAGGACACCGGGGGCGACCGCGCGGAGGCACTGTCGCAATGGCAGCAGTGCATCCTGCAACACGAGGCGGAGTACGACGGGGATTGACTCCTCCCCCTCGTGAACGAGGGGGATTCCTAGCTCACGTCGCCTGCGGCCCGGCGGGCGTGCAGGTCTTACACGATCAGCACCAGCCGGGTATGAGACCAGCCCGGACCAGCATCACACGGGCGGAGTTCTTGTCTCTCGGCGAGACGGTTCCGCACGCGGTGCAGGTATACGTCCTTTCGGAAAGAGGTAGTGCGTGCTTGGCTCTCGCTCCGCACTGCGCACAGTCCATCGTGGTGTGCGCGGGGTTCACCAGGTGGACGATGCGCCCGTGCTTGCGGGCCATCTCCACCAGGGCTCGTTTGGTGGCGCCGATGGCGGCGTCTGCCGCCTTCTTCGCCATGGTCGACTTGGCGAGAAAGCGGGGGCGGAAGTCTTCCACCGCGAGGGCGTCATGGTCGGTAACGACCTTCTTGGCCCACTTGCGGGCAGTATCCTCGCGCTGGCGAGCGACTTTCTTATGGATCTTGGCGGTCTGCCGCTTCGCTTCGCGGTAGCCCTTCGATCCCGGCTGCCCCTTCGCGGGCCTCCTGCGGGCCATCATCCGCTGATACCGGGCGAGTTTGGTCGCGGCCGTGCGGCCGTGCCGGGCGTGGGGGAGATCGTGGGCGTCGCTTGTGGTGGTGGCGGTCTCCTTGACGCCCCAGTCGATACCGATCACACGGCCCTTGGACGGCAGCGCCTGGGTTTCGGTGGCGACGACGAAGGAGGCCCACCAGTGCCCCACGCTGTCCCGGTACACGCGCACCGAGGACGGCGGCTTGGGCAACTCCCGCGACCAGACCGGCCGCACCACGATCCCGCCCGCGAGATGCAGGCACCGGTCTTTGAGTCGGAAACCGCTTCGGGTGTAGTTCAGCGTCGGCGCCGCCTCGCGCTTCTTCTTGTAACGGGGCATCCCGGCCCGCTGCCGCATCGGCAAGCGAGCCTTGATGTCCTTCAAAGCCTTCGCCCGTGACTTCGCGAAGTCACGGATGAGCTGCTGCTGAGGCACCGAGGCGCCCTCGCGCAGCCATGGCGTACGGGCGCGGGCCTCGGTCAGCATCTTGTCGAGCTGCGCCGGGCCGCACGTCACGCTCTCGCCGGTCGCCAGCTTGTGCTGGTGCACCTGCTTGGACTTGGCGACCGACTCATTCCACAGCCACCGGCACCGGGCCCACTCCGCCTCAAGCGCAGTACGGGCCGTGGACGACAGGCGCAGGCGATAGGTGTACCGGGCGTGCCCGGGCCCCTCCGCCGTCTGCGCTGGTGCCATCATGCATCCGAACCTACCTGGGAGGACTGACAGTTGAGAGCTCTTGACCGTCGTGGGCTGCCTTACCCCGTCGCAGGGATAGCCGGATCCCCCCGGCGGCGATCCGGCTATCCCTGCCCTGCTCCGCAGGAGTCCGATTCCTCTCCTGCCTTAAGGCAGGAGCATCCTCGGGGGTTCCCGGTGACCCCAGGGTGACCCGCGGCCGGCACGCCCCCTCCCTACTCGTCCACCACCGGGAGCAGCTCCGGCAGATGCCCGTCCGAGGCGAGCGCCGCGGTCTGCCGTTCCTCGGGGACGGGGCCGTAGGTCGTCGTCCGGGGGCGGGACGGGCGGCCCGCGGCGTCCGCGATGGCGGTCAGGTCCTGTACGGAGCGGTAGGAGCCGTAACTGGAGCCCGCCATCCGGGAGATGGTCTCCTCCATCAGGGTGCCGCCCAGGTCGTTGGCGCCCGAGCGGAGCATCTCGGCGGCGCCTTCGGTGCCCAGTTTGACCCAGCTGGTCTGGATGTTGGTGATGTACGGGTGGAGCAGCAGCCGGGCCATCGCCGTCACCGCGCGGTTGTCGCGGGTGGTGGGGCCGGGGCGGGCGATACCGGCCAGATAGACGGGCGCGTTGGTGTGGATGAAGGGCAGCGTGACGAATTCGGTGAAGCCGGCGACGCCCTTGGACAGCGCGGACCGCTGGATCTCGGCCAGCAGACGGAGGTGGCCCAGCCAGTGGCGCGGCTGGTCGACATGGCCGTACATCATCGTCGAGGACGAGCGGATGCCCAGCTCATGGGCGGTTTTGACGACCTCGACCCAGGTGGCGGTGGGCAGCTTGCCCTTGGTCAGCACCCAGCGGACCTCGTCGTCCAGGATCTCGGCGGCGGTGCCGGGGATGGTGTCCAGCCCGGCGGCCTTGGCCTCGGCGAGCCACTCCCGGATGGACAGGCCGGTGCGGGTGGCGCCGTTGACGACCTCCATCGGGGAGAAGGCATGGACGTGCATCCCGGGGACGCGTTCCTTGACGGCGCGGGCGATGTCGAAGTACGCCGTACCGGGCAGGTCCGGGTGGATACCGCCCTGCATGCACACCTCCACCGCCCCGACGTCCCAGGCCTGTTGGGCGCGGTCGGCCACCTGGGACAGGGACAGGGTGTAGGCGTCGGCGTCGGTGCGGCGCTGGGCGAAGGCGCAGAAGCGGCAGCCGGTGTAGCAGACGTTGGTGAAGTTGATGTTCCTGGTGACGATGTAGGTGACGTCGTCGCCCACGGTGGCGCGGCGCAGTTCGTCGGCGATACGGCACAGCGCGTCCAGGGCGGGGCCGTCGGCGTGCAGCAGGGCCAGCGCCTCGTCGTCGCCGAGGCGGGTGGGGTCGTCGGCGGCCTGCGACAGGGCCTGCCGGACGTCCGCGTCTATCCGGGACGGCGCCATCCCGGGGGCGGCTGCCTCGCGCAGCGCCTCCCAGTCGCCGTAGACCTCGTCGAAGTCGTCGCGGCGGTCGGCGGTGCGGCCTTCGGTGTCGATGGTGTGGTGCAGGTCCGTACGGCCCGAGGAGCTCATGGTGAAGCCCTCGTCGGGCTCCTGCCAGGGGCGACCCACCACGGGGGCGTCCTCGACGGCCAGGCCCGTCTCCGGGTCGGCCAGGGCGCGCACATGCGGCAGCAGACGCGGGTCCAGCCAGGGCTCGCCGCGCCGGATGAACTCGGGGTAGATGGGCAGCCGTTCGCGCAGCGTGAAGCCGGAGGCGGCGCAGCGCTCGGTCAGCTCCTCGATCTGCGGCCAGGGGCGCTCGGGGTTGACGTGGTCGAGGGTCAGCGGGGAGACGCCGCCCCAGTCGTCGATCCCCGCGTCGATGAGCAGCGCATAGGCGCCGTCGACGAGGTTGGGCGGGGCCTGGATACGGGCCGAGGGGCCCATGATGTGCCGGGCCACGGCGATGGTGGCGGCCAGCTCCTCCACCTCGGCGTCCGGCTTGCCGCGCATGGCCGTGTCCGGCTTGGCGCGGAAGTTCTGCATGATCAGTTCCTGGATGCCGTGGTACGCGCGCTGGACACGGCGTAGCGCGAAGATCGACTCGGCGCGCTCCCGGTAGGTCTCGCCGATCCCGATGAGCAGCCCGGTGGTGAAGGGGACGTTGGAGCGACCGGCGTCCTCCAGGACGCGCAGCCGGACGGCGGGCTCCTTGTCGGGCGAGCCGTAGTGCGGGCCGCCGGGCTCGCTCCACAGCCGCTCGGCGGTCGTCTCCAACATCATGCCCAGGGACGGGGCGACGGGCTTGAGACGCTGGAAGTCCGTCCAGGACAACACCCCGGGGTTGAGGTGCGGCAGCAGCCCGGTCTCCTCCAGGACGCGGATGGCCATGGCCCGTACGTAGGAGAGCGTGTCGTCGTAGCCGTGCGCCTCCAGCCATTCGCGGGCTTCGGGCCAGCGGTCCTCGGGCTTGTCGCCGAGCGTGAAGAGGGCCTCCTTGCAGCCCAGTTCGGCGCCCCGGCGGGCGATGTCGAGCACCTCGTCGGGCGACATGAACATCCCGTGGCCGGCCCGGCGCAGCTTGCCGGGGACGGTGACGAAGGTGCAGTAGTGGCAGGTGTCCCGGCACAGGCGCGTCAGGGGGATGAAGACGCCCTTGGAGTACGTGATGACTCCGGGGCGCCCGGCGGCCTCCAGGCCCGCGTCGCGCACCCGGGCCGCCGAGGCGCACAGGTCCCGCAGGTCCTCGCCGCGGGCCTGCAACAGCACGGCGGCCTCGCCGACGTCCAGCGCCACGCCGTCGCGGGCGCGCTTGAGGGCGCGGCGCATCGCGTTCGCCGTGGGGCGAGCCTCCGGGTCAGATCCCAGGACCGGCCGCTGCTCCGGTGCCTGCCCCGCTCCCTCGTCCGATCCCTGCGCGCTGGAAGTCATCCTCCGAGCATACGAGCGCCCACTGACACAGCCGCCGCCCGGCAACCGGCCGCCGGTGTGCCACTGGTCACGTCAGACGGAGGTTCCCTCCGGCGGATGCGGGGTACTTCCCGGCGGCAACCCGGTCCGCGACGGGCCCGGTTCGGTCACAGGCTGGTCAGCAGTTCCTCCGAGTACGTACGGGTCAGGAACTCCATGTTGTGCCCGTCGGGGTCGTTCAGATACAGCCCGCGACCGCCGTCGTGGGTGTTGATCTGCTGGGCCAGGGAGTGCATGGGATCGGCCCAGTAGGGCAGCTTCCGCTCCGCTATCCGCCCCAGGATCGCGTCGAACTCGTCCTCCGTCACCAGAAACGCATAGTGCGTCGGCACGAACTCCTTGCCACCGGCAGCGTGGTCGGCGTAATCGAGGGTCACCCCGTTGTCCATCCTGACGGCGGCGAACGGACCGAAAGCCCTGGGCTCGGGAGCACCCAGGAGGTCGGCCAGGAAACGGGCGCCGGCGAAACGGTCGGTGCTGTGCACGATCGTGTGGTCGAGGCTGGGCATGACATTCTCCTTGGACCGTTGATCTGCGAAGACTGCTCACCTTCAACGCTAGGCCCGTCCGGGGCCGGTGCGGATCCTTCTGCGGTACCGACCCGCACCCGGTGGTCGTACACCGCTGGCCCTAGGCAGCCGCCGCACGACGTCGCCTACAGGTACTGCGCGAAGTCGTCCAGCGTCCGCAGCACCTCCGCCTCGCCCGCCGGCGGCAGCTGGAGCACCACCTCCTGGAGGCCCAGCTCGCGGTAGTGCGCCAGCTTCCCGGGCGTGGGCCGGACCGCATACGGCACCACGACGGGGTCCCCGGCGCGCCCGGCATCCACCCAGGCCCGCCGCAGCACCGGCAGGGTCTCGGTCAGACCCCGTCCGCCGATCGGCAGCCAGCCGTCCGCGTAGTCGGCGATCTGCCCGAAGAGCTTGGGTCCGGCGGCGCCGCCGATCAGGGTGCGCGGCGCGCCGTGCAGCGGTTTGGGATGCGCCAGGGATGCCCGTACGGACCCGAACTCTCCCTTGTAGGCCGTCGGTTCCTCGGCCCACAGCGCCCGCATCAGCGCCACCCGGTCACGCGTCAGCGCGCGCCGCGTCGACCATTCCACCCCGTGGTCGGCGGCCTCCTCGACGTTCCAGCCGTAGCCGATGCCGAAGGTGAACCGGCCGCCGGAGAGAAAGTCGAGGGTGGCGATCTGCTTGGCCAGGCCGACCGGGTCGTGCTGGGCGACCAGGGTGATGCCGGTGCCCAGGCCCAGCCGGTCGGTGACGGCGGCGGCCTGGCCGAGCGCGACGAACGGGTCGAGGGTACGGCCGTATTCGCGGGGCAGCGGGTCGCCCATGGGGGCGGGGGTCTCGCGGCTGGCGGGGATATGGGTGTGCTCGGGCAGATAGAGCCCGGCGAAACCGCGTTGTTCCAGCTCACGGGCCAGCCGCACGGGCCGGATCGTCTCGTCCGTCAGAAAGATCGTCGTCGCGATCCGCATGCTGGGACACCTCCGTCAGGCGTGTGGGTGACCGCATGTTGCCCCACCGGCCGACGGTTATCCACAGCCCTTTCCGTCCTCGTCACACCCGCGTACAACAGTTTTCACGCAAACGGCGAAAACAGGGGACACAAGGACACACAAAGGCACGCAAGGAAACGCAAGGACACGCAAGGAAACACGGCGACAGGGAACGGCGGGAAACCGGGAACGGGGAACACATCCCGCGCAGCGACTACACGGGGACGGGTTACGGGTCATGGAACGACGCGAGGTACTGCGGCTTTCCGCGGTCGCGGGTGCGGCGGGCGCGCTGACACTCGGCACCGTGCGCTTCGCCGATGCGGCACCAGGGGGCGGGGCCGGAACCGCGGCCGGGGGCGGGTCTGCGGGCCGGGCCGGCGGCGCCGAGCAGACCCGCCGGGTCACGGGCCACCTGCCCCCAGGCACACCGGACTTCGTCTACCTCCCGGTCGAAGTCCCGCACGGAGTACGGGAGATCGCCGTCTCCTACACCTACGACAAGCCCGGCGTCCCCGAGGGCACGCCCGGCAACGCCTGCGACATCGGCATCTTCGACGAGCGCGGTACGGCCCTCGGCGGCGCCGGGTTCCGCGGCTGGTCGGGCGGGGCGCGGACGGAGTTCTTCCTGCGCGCCGACGACGCCACCCCCGGCTATCTCCCGGGCCCCGTCAACGCCGGGACCTGGTATATCGCCCTCGGCCCGTACACCATCGCGCCCCAGGGCCTGACCTACGACATCAGGGTCACCCTGCGCTTCGGCCCTCCGGGGAGCACTCCGGCCCCCGTCTATCCGCCCGAACGCGCCCGGGGCCGCGGCCGCGCCTGGTACCGGGGCGACAACCATCTGCACTCCGTCTTCTCCGACGGCAAACGCACCCCGGCCCGGATCGCGGCGCTGGCCCGCGCCGCCGGGCTGGACTTCCTGACCACCTCCGAGCACAACACCACCGCCTCCCACCGTGCCTGGGACGGCCTGTGGGGCGATGACCTGCTGATCCTGACCGGCGAGGAGGTCACCACCCGCAACGGCCATGTGCTGGCGATGGGCACCGACCCGGGCGTCTTCATCGACTGGCGCTACCGGGCCCGCGACAACGCCTTCGGCAGATACGCGCGCGCCATCCGCCGGGCGGGCGGGCTGGTCATCCCGGCGCATCCGCATGCCACCTGCATCGGCTGCAACTGGAAGTTCGGTTTCGACGACGCGGATGCGGTGGAGGTGTGGAACGGCCCGTACGGGCCCGATGACGAGATCACGCTCGCCGAGTGGGACAACACCCTGGTCGCCCACACCCGCGGCCGCGCCTCGTGGCTTCCGGCCGTCGGCCACAGCGACGCCCACCGGGACCCCGATGTGGTGGGCCTGCCGCAGACCGTCGTCCTGGCCGAGGATCTGACGCGGCGTGCCCTCCAGGACGGCATCCGGGCCGGGCGGGTCTGGATCGCCGAGTCCTCGGCGATCGACCTGACCTTCACGGTGACCGGCGACCGCGGCGAACACGCCGGTATCGCCGAGCGCCTGGCCCTCGCCCGTACGGCCAGGGCCACCGCCCGCCTGGAGGTCTCCGGAGCCCCGGGCTGCACGGTCTCCTTCGTCACCGACCAGGGACGCCTGTTCACCACCGCGCTGCCCCCGTCCGGCACGGGGACCGTGACCTGGCAGACCACCCCCGACAACGCCGCCTATATCCGCGCCGAGGTCCGGCACCCGCCCACCACGACGGGGCTCCCCGGGCCCATGGCGGCGATGACCAATCCGGTGTTCCTGGGGCGGGGGTGAGGGGGTGAGGGGGTGAGGAGGCGGGGGGGGGAGGGGCGGGGGGGGCGGGGGCCGGGGGGCCGGGGGGGCGGGGCCCCTCACCCCGGCCAGACGATCGACTGCGTTTCGCTGTAGGCATGCAGCGCGTACGAGCCGACGTCGCGGCCGACGCCGCTGCGTTTGAAGCCGCCGAAGGGGGCCTCCATGTTGCGGCCGACCGTGTTGATGCCGACGCCGCCGGCCCGCAGCCGTCCCGCGACCCGGAAGGCGCGGGCGACATCGGCGGAGAAGACGTAGTCCAGCAGCCCGTAGTCGCTGTCGTTGGCCAGGGCGATGCCCTCTTCCTCGTCGTCGAAGGGGACGACCACCACCACGGGCCCGAATATCTCCTCGCGGACCGCCCGCATCGCGTTCGTACAGTCGGCGAAGAGCGTGGGGGCCACGTAGAAGCCGCGCTCCGTCGGCGGGCGTCGGCCGCCGGTGACCAGTCGCGCGCCCTCCTTCTCGGCCAGTTCGGCATACGCCTCGATACGGTCCCGGTGTGCGGCGGAGATCACCGGGCCGACGACCGTGCCGGGATCGCGCGGGTCGCCCACCGTCAGCCGTTCCGCGTAGCGCGCGAGCCCGGCCACCAGGCGGTCGTGGATCCCGCGCTGTGCCAGGACCCGCGTCGGCGCGGTACAGATCTGGCCGCTGTAGAAGGAGAAGGTGGTGCCGACAGCGGCCACCGCGGTCTCCAGGTCGGCGTCGTCGAAGACCAGCGCCGCGCCCTTGCCGCCCAGTTCCATCAGCTGCCGCTTCATTCCGCGGCCGCACTCCTCGGCGATCTTCTGGCCGACGGCGGTGGAGCCGGTGAAGCTGACCATGTCCACGCCGTCCGCCGCGACCGCCGCCTCGCCGACCTCCGGCCGCGCCCCGGTGACGACATTGACCACCCCGGGCGGCGCCCCGGCCTCCGCCAGCGCCTCGGCCATCCGGTACACCGACAGCGGATCCTGCGGCGCCGGTTTGACGACGACGGTGTTGCCCATCGCCAGCGCCGGAGCGACCTTGCCCGCGGCGTTCGCCCAGGGGTTGTTGTAGGAGGTGATGCAGGTGACGACGCCGACGGGACGGCGCACCGCGAGGGCGCCGAAGATGCCCGCCTTCCCCATCGGTCCGGCCTCGTTGACCTGTGGCGGCAGCGCGGTCTCCACCGGTTCCAGGGCGCCGCGCGCATAGCGCTGGAAGCGCGCGAGGGACACCCCCACCTGCATTCCGCGCGCCGTGGCGGTGGTCGCGCCGGTCTCCGCCTGCGCCAGCTCCGCGTACGGGACGAACTCGCGGCGCATCACCTCGGCGGCACGGCCCAGGAGCGCCGCGCGTTCCTCGGGCGCGGTGCGCGACCAGCTCTCGAATGCCTCGCGGGCCGCCGTCACCGCCTCGGCCACCTGTGCCCGGCTCGCCTCCGGGGCCCGCCCGACGACCTCCTCCGTCGCCGGGTCGATCACGTCGTAGTGGCCGTCGTCCGGCGCCACCCACTCCCCGCCGATGAACAGCCGCTCGCCGCCCGGCGCCTTGCCACCGCCCGTCGCCGTGCCCCGCGCCGCGCTCACCGGGTGCTCACCGTCCTGGTGTCCCGCCCGGAGCGCAGTACCGTCCCGGGCACCGCCCCGGTCACCGCGTCGTCCCGGATGGTCTCGACGCCGTTGACCCGTACGCTCACCACGCCGAGGGCCCGGGAGTCCAGCCGCGGGCTGTCGCCGGGCAAGTCGTGCACCAGCGTGGCGGGCCCCGCGTCGATCCGCTGCGGGTCGAAGAGGACCAGGTCGGCGTGGTAGCCCTCGGCTATCCGGCCCCGGTCGCGCAGCCCGAAGAGCCGGGCCGGGTCGTCGGTCAGCATCTGTACGGCGCGCTCCAGGCCGACGAGCCGGCGGCCGCGCAGACAGTCGCCGAGGAAGCGGGTGGTGTACGGGGCGCCGCACATGCGGTCCAGATGGGCGCCGGCGTCCGAGCCGCCGAGCAGGACGTCCTCGTGCTGCCAGGTCTCCTGCCGCAGCGCCCAGCTGTCCGGGTCGTTGTCGGTGGGCATCGGCCACAGGACCGTGCGCAGGTCGTCGTGGGCGCAGATCTCCACCAGGCAGTGGAAGGCGTCCTGTCCGCGTTCGACGGCGATATCGCGGACCACCCGGCCGGTGAGCCCGTCGTTGGCCGGGGAGTAGGTGTCCCCGATGACATAGCGCTCGAAATTGGTCAGGCGGCGGAAGACGCCGGCCTCCTTGCTCGTGGCGCGGCGCAGCATCTCGGCCCGTACCTCGGCGTTGCGCAGCCGGGCGATGCGTTCGGGTATCGGCAGGCCGAGGATCTCGCCCCAGCCGGGGATGAGGTTGAGGGCGCAGAAGGTGCCCAGTGACATGTTCATGGGGGTGAGGATCGGCATGGTCAGCGCCACGATGCGGCCGCCGGCCTTGCGGGCCCGTTCGCCGGCGGCCAGTTGGCGCGGCACCCGCTCCGGCACCGCGGCGTCGATGGTCAGGACGTTCCAGTTCAGCGGGCGTCCGGCGGCCGCCGACATCTCCACGAGCAGTTCGATCTCGTCGTCGGAGAACTGGTCGAGGCAGCCCGCCACGATCGCTTCGATCTGGGTGCCCTCGTGGTCGGCCACCGCACGGGAGAGCGCGAGCAGTTCCTCGGGGCGGGCGTGGCGCGAGGCGACCGGTTGGCCGTCGCCGTCGGAGTGGGTGGCGGACTGGGTCGTGGACAGGCCCCAGGCCCCGGCGTCCATGGCGTCGTGGAACAGCCGCAGCATCTGCGTCATCTGCTCGGGCGTCGGCTGTCCGCCGACCGCGTCCGCGCCCATGACGTACCGGCGGAGCGCGCAATGGCCCACCATGAAGCCCGCGTTGACAGCGATCCGGCCGTCGAGCGCGTCCAGATAGTCGCCGAAGCTGTGCCAGTTCCATGGCGCGCCCTCCTCCAGGGCGACCAGGGACATGCCCTCGACCTTGCTCATCATCCGCCGGGTGTAGTCGGCGTCCTCGGGGCGGTCGGGGTGCAGCGGGGCGAGGGTGAAACCGCAGTTGCCGCCCGCGACGGTGGTCACGCCGTGGTTGAGCGAGGGCGTGGCGTACGGGTCCCAGAACAGCTGGGCGTCGTAGTGCGTATGCGGGTCGACGAAGCCAGGGGCGAGGACGAGCCCCTGGGCGTCCTCGTAGGTACGGGCCGGTTCGGTGACCGTTCCGGGCGTCGCGATGATCGCGATGCGCCCGTCGCGGATGCCGAGGTCGGCGGGGTAGGAGGGCGCTCCGGTCCCGTCCACGACGGTCGCGCCCTTGATGAGGTGGTCGAGCATGGCGGGGATCCCTTTCTGGTGCGGTTCGTGGGGCGCAGGCCGGGCCGCGCCTACCGGCGGCCCGGCCCCTGCCCCGTCGTCACGCTCCCGCCTGCCGGAAGCGCGTCGTCCGGTGCACCGGGTCGGTGTCGATCTTCGGGATGACGTGCTCGCCCATGAGCTTGATGGTGTTCAGGGTGTCCTCATGGCTCACCCCGATCGGCAGCCCGAAGGAGAGCTGATCGGCGCCGGCCTGTTCCCACCGCTTGCACTGCCGCAGCACCTCGTCCGGATCGCCGCAGATCATCAGCTCCTCCGCGATCAGCAGCTCGATGATCTCCTCGGTGTACGCGGGGAGCAGCTCCGGCCATTCCGGTATGCCTTCGGGCCGCGGGAAGGTGTCGTGGTAGCGGAAGAGCAGCGACTGGAGGTAGTTGAGCCCGCCGCCGACGGCGATCTCCACCGCCTTCTTGTGCGTCTCCGCGCAGATGGCCGTCGAGGTCACCATGACGTTGTCGTTGACGAAGTCCCCGACCGCCTCGGCCTCCTTGACGGCGGTTTTGTACGAGTCGACGACCCATTCCATGTCGGAGACCTTCTGCACGCTGAAACCGAGGACGCCCAGCCCCTTTTTGCCCGCCATCGCGTACGAGGACGGCGACCCGGCGGCGTACCACATCGCCGGATGGGACCTCCCGTACGGCTTGGGCAGGACCTTGCGCGGCGGCAGCTGCCAGTGTTTGCCGCGGAAGCCGGGGTATTCGTCCTGGAGCCACATCTTGGGGAATTCCGCGATGGTCTCTTCCCATATCTCCTTGGTGTGGTTCATATCCGTCACCCCCGGCATGAACCCGAGTATTTCGTGGCTCCCCGCGCCCCGCCCGGACCCGAACTCGAAGCGCCCGCCGGAGAGATGGTCGAGCATGGCGACCTTCTCGGCGACCTTCACCGGGTGGTTGACCGGGGCGAGGGGGTTGAAGATGCCGGAGCCGAGGTGGATGCGCTCGGTGGCGTGCGCGAGATAGCCGAGGAAGACGTCGTTCGCGGAGAGGTGGGAGTACTCCTCCAGGAAGTGGTGCTCGGAGGCCCAGGCGTACTTGAATCCGGACCTGTCCGCCTGGATGACGTACTCGGTCTCCTCCATCAGCGCGTGATGCTCGGCCTCGGGGTCGGTCTTCGCCCGCGCCGCCGGCACATATCCCTGCACAAAGAGCCCGAATTCCAAGGGAGTTCACTCCTTCGGGGTGCGGGGGTCGCCCCCCGGAAGATTACCGTCCGTCTACTTACGTTCCGCCGAACACCGCAACACCCTCCGTCATGTCTTCGACGGTACCCCGCCCCACTGACAATCCGTCCGGCACGGGCGAGCGGGCCCCGCGCGACCCGCGAACGGACGCCCCGAAGGGCCGTGCATCCGCCGCACGCTCGCCACACATGCGCCGCGCACCCGCCGCACATCCCAGAAATCTGACGGCTCGTCAGCTAACGATCCCGACCGACTCTGGCACCGCCCGCACCCACCGTCAATACCTGACGCCTCGTCAGCCAGGCCGTCGGAGCCGGGCGCCCTCAGAACACCGACACCCCCGCCATCCACCCCCCGTCGATCACGAACGGCTGCCCCGTGATGTACGACGAGTCCTCGCACGACAGGAAGAGCGCCAGCCGGGCCACCTCCTCCGGCCGCCCGATCCGCCCCATCGGGACGACCTTCCCGTAGAACTCGTCCAGCGCCGCGCTGCCCGCCTCGTCGGCCGCCTTGGGCCCGCCGTCCGCCGCCACCCGGTCCGGATTGGTCATCGGCGTATCGATGGCCCCCGGGCACATCGCATTGACCCGGATCCCCTTGCCCGCCAGCTCCATGGCCGCCACCCGCGTCATCCCGACGATCGCGGCCTTGGTCGCGGCGTACGAGGTCAGAAAGGCCATCCCGGTCAGCGCGGTGTACGAGGCGGTGTTCACGATCGTCCCGCCGCCGGCCGCCACCAGCTCGGGCGTCACCGCCCTCATCCCCAGGAAGGCGCCGACCTGGTTGACCTGCACCACCTGCTGGAACTCCGCCAGCGGCGTGCCGACCAGCTCGTTGAAGCGCAGTATCCCGGCGTTGTTGACCAGCCCGTCGATCCTCCCGTACGCCGCCTTCGCCGCGGCCACCGCCGCCGTCCAGTCCGCCTCCTGGCTCACGTCCAGGTGGACATACCGCGCCCGGTCCTCCCCCAGCTCCTTGGCCAGCGCCTCCCCCGGCCCGTCCAGTACGTCACCGAGGATCACCCGCGCCCCTTCCGCCACGAAGAGCCGCGCCTCCTGCTCGCCCTGCCCGCGTGCCGCGCCCGTGATGAGGACGACCCGGTCCGCCAGCTTTCCCATCTCCGCCTCCCAGCGTTGTGCGTGGGGCACGGCGGCCCGCCCGCCCGGCCCCACCCGATTCACCGATTCACCGATTCACCGGCCCACCGGCCGCTCAGTCGCCGAAATGCACCGCGACCTCACTCCCGAACGCGGCCATCTGATCCGTCAGTTCGCTCCGGCTCCGGCTGCGGAACCGCACCTGTATCTGGTCCACCCCCATCGCCCGGTACTCGCGCAGCGATTCCGCGATCCGCTCCGGGGCGCCCGACAGGGTCCACCGCCCGACCTCCCACCCCGGTTCGCCCACATACAGCGGTTCGGCGATCGTCCCGACGGTGATCGACTCCTCGATCCCGGCCGCCTCCCGCAGGGCCAGGAGCCTGGCTATCTGACCGGGCAGCTGCTCCCGGCGGTCGCCCTGCGGCAGCCACCCGTCGCCGCGCACCGCGGCCCGGCGTACGGCGGCGGGCGAGGAGCCGCCCACCCAGAGGGGCGGCCGCGGCGTCTGCACCGGCCGCGGCGCCTGCCCCAACCCCGCGAACGCGAACCGCACCCCTTTGAACTCGGCGAACTCCTCGGGCCCCAG
This sequence comes from Streptomyces gilvosporeus, assembly GCF_002082195.1. Classification (GTDB taxonomy): domain Bacteria; phylum Actinomycetota; class Actinomycetes; order Streptomycetales; family Streptomycetaceae; genus Streptomyces; species Streptomyces gilvosporeus. The sequence continues at coordinate 4,099,982 of NZ_CP020569.1, forward strand.
CGCCGCCTTGAGCGCGTCGATGCTCTCGTCCAGCACGGCACCGCGCCGCCCGAAGTCCACCCCCAGCGCCTCGAACTCCTCCCGTACGTGCCCGGCGCCGACCCCCAGGATCAGCCGCCCCCCGGAGAGCCGGTCCAGCGTCGCGTACTGCTTGGCGGTGATCAGCGGGTGTTTGAGCCCCACCACGGCGACATGACTGAGCAGCCGTACCCGCTCGGTCACGGCCGCCAGATGGGCGAGCGTGGCCACCGGGTCGTACCAGGTCGTGCCCATCGCGGCGGCCAGCCGCCGCGGAACGGCAATGTGCTCGCAGCTGGCGATGTACGCGAAGCCGTGCCGGTCGGCGGCCCGCGCGATCTCCACCAGATCGGCGGCTCCGGCCGCCGCCTCCCAGCTCTCCGCGTACAGGGTGCTCTGCGACTGCACCGGAAGCTGCATCCCGTACACCAGTCGTCCCTCGGGCAGTGTCCGCACCATCTGGACGGCTCCTCACGACTCCATGGGCAGGTAGATGACGTCTCCATGCGCCTATGTGACGCTTCGTCAATTCTTGGTTGCCGGGCCATCGTCGTGTCTGACGAATCGTCAGGCAAGGGGCGCGGCACGGGCGCGTATACGGGGGAGGAGGTGAACCGCCCACGGGCCGCCACGCATCATCACCCGCCCAGGACAAAACTAGGTCGCCCGACCTATATTGACCGTATGACCTCCCTGACCACACCCGCACCCACCCCCACGCCCCCGTTAGCCACACTTGCCGCCCCACGGGACGACCTCATCCACGACCCCTCCGGCCCCGTCCTCCTGGTGGGCGGCTACGGAACCGTCGGCACCGAACTCGCGCGCATCGCGGCGCCGTTCTGGCCCCTGCTGCTCACCGGGCGCACCGTGGCACGGGGCCGGGCCCTGGCCGAGGAGCTCGGGGCTCGGGTCGAGCGATGGGACCTGGCCGGTTCCGAGCCGTTCCGGGCCCGTGTACGGGCGGTGGCCTCGGTGGTGAACGATCCGGACGACCGGGTGCTGCGGGCGGCGATGCGCGGCGGGGTGCCGTATGTCGACATCACCCGCTGGACCGCACGGCTCCAGCGCGCCGCGACCGTCGCGGCGCTGCACGGCCCGGCCGCCCCCGTCCTGCTCTCGTCCTCCTGGATGGGCGGTGTGACCGGCCTGGTGGCGGCCTCGCTGGCCAACGGGCTGGGCGGCGCGGACACCGTCGACGTCGCCGTCCGCTGGGATCTCAAGGACCGCGCCGGGGCCGATTCGGTGGAATTCATGGACCGCCTGGGGCTGGACTACGAGGTCACCGAGGGCGGGCGGCGGCGTACGGTCATGCCGCTCGGCGATGTCCGCCGGGTCCGTATCGGTGACCGCCCCACCAAGGTCGCCCGTATCGACACTCCGGAGCAGTTCACCCTCCCCCTCGGCCTGGGCGTCGCCACCGCCGTCACCCGGATCGGCTTCAGCTCGGGCGCCTCCACCGCGTCCCTGCTGGCCGTCAAGCGGCTCGGGTTCTTCCGCTGGGGCCGCGGCGAGCGCTTCGCCGCCGCGCGGCGCGCGCTGCTGTACTCCCCCGGGGAGGGCGGCGTCGCCCGGCTCCGTATCGACGTCACCCACCGGGGCCGCACCCGCACCGCAACCGTCACCGACGACGCCGGCCAGGCCCATCTCACCGCCGTCGGCGCGGCCCTGGGCCTGCACCGCATCCTGGGCACGGACGGCGCCGACGCCCCGCACGGCGTGCTCTTCCCGGAGCTGACCCCGATCCCGTCCCGCGTCCCCGAACTGCTCGCCGCGTACGGGGTGACCCTCGACGTCACCGGTGCCGCCGATCCCACCGATCCCCCCGACACCGCCGACGCCGCCCCGAGCGAAAGACCCGCCGCATGAACGACACCCCCAAAGGCGCCACCCACACCACCCCCAAAGGCACCCGCAAACGCGCCCAACTCCTCGACGCCGCCGAGGAACTCCTCCTCGCCTCCGGCCACACCGGCCTCTCCCTGCGCGCCGTCGCCACCGCCGCCGGCGTACGCCTGGGCCACCTCCAGTACTACTTCCCCACCCGCGCCGACCTGGTGGCCGCCGTCCTCGACCGCGCCCTGACCCGTTCCCTGGACAACCTCGCCCCCCTCCTCTCCCCCCGGGAGCCCGCCTCCCCCGCCGACCCGCGCCAGCTGATCGGCCTCCTCCTTGCCGAACAGGACGATCCCCGTCTGGTCCGCCTCTTCACCGAACTCTGGGCCCTGGCCGCCGTGGACGAGACCGTCGCCGTGGCCGTCCGGACCTTCTACCGCGCCTACCAGGACCAGGTGGCCGCCTTCCTCCGCGCCCGGCATCCGGCCCTCCCCGCCGCGGCCTGCCGGGCCCGCGCGGCGGTTTTCACCATGCTCATCGAGGGTGCGGCCCTGTTCCGCTCCGGTATCGCGGATTACCCCACGGAGGAGACGGACGCCGAGCTGATGGCCACGGCGATGGCGCTGCTACGAAATCCCGCCGACCGAAATCCCGCCGACCTGCCCTGAGCAGGGACGATCCGGTCGACGCGGGGTGCGGCCGGAACGGCCGCGGACAGCCGGAGGTCTGCAGCCCCCCGGCGCCGTGCGCGCGGTCAGCCCAATGGCGCCGCGCCGTGCGCATGCGGTCAGCTCAGCCGTGCATCGGCGTACACGGTCATCGCATCGCGCTGGTAGACGGCCAGACCGTCGGCGATCTTGTCGAAGTTGGCCCGCATCTGCGGGTCGTCGACATAGGTCTGGCCCACTCCCTTGTACGCGGCCGCGTTCGGGGTCCAGAACCGGCAGATGCCCCGGTAGTTGGCGTCCACCTCGGCCTGTACCGCGGGGTCGGAGACCGGCGTGCCGGCCACCATGAACTCCGCCATGCGGATCATCTGCTGCGTCACCTCACGCTGCCAGTGCTCCGTTTCCTCGGTGGTCATCGCCTCGACGACCTGCCGGGACTGCTGCCACTGCTGCGGCCACCGCTCCCGTACCTCGGCCTCGGCCTCGGAGGGGGGCTGAAAGCCCTCGAACAGGTTCTCCGGCCTGTTGATCTTCGTCATCTCTCCGTTGTCCCTACCTTCTTCCAGTTCGGCGATGGTGCGGCCGACCGTACGGGCCAGCGTCTCCAGCCGGTTCCGTTCCGTGAGCAGCCGTCGGTGGTGCTCACGGAGCACGGCCACCTGGTCGAGCTGGCTGTCCAGGACCGCCTGGATCTCACGCAGCCCCAGATCCAGCTCCCGCATCAGCAGGATCTGCTGCAAGCGCAGCAGATCGGCCTCCTCGTAGTAGCGGTGCCCGTTGCTCCCGATCCATGCGGGCGGCAGCAAGCCGATCTCGTCGTAATGCCGCAGCGTCCGCGATGTCACCTTGGACATCCGCGCCACCTCCGCGATCGACCAGGCCATGCCGGTGCCTCCCTCGCCGGGCCGGTCTCTCCGGCCACACACATGACCGTAGAAGTTGCCGCAACGGAAAGCGCAAGCCGGAACGGCGAGCCAGTCGCCGCGTACTTCAGACACCGCTCCTATCGCGTCCTCACTGCGTTCCCTCCGAACGGTCCGGAGCCTCGCTGCACGCCTCTTGTAGGGCGTCGATGCAGTCGGAGAGTCCGCACAGCATCTCCGCGAGTTCCTCCTCGGAGAGCTCATCCAGCCACGCGGTACGGGCCCGCAGGTCCACACGCATCTGATCGAGCTGTCGGTACAGCTTCCGAAACCGGATGTGACGACCCCACATCTCCTTTGTCCAGTCACACAACCGCGACCGCATACCCGCGCTCACGACCGTGCCGCCGTCCCGTGGGAGTGGCGGCGCATCTCGACGTTGCAGTCCGTCGCCTTCGACTTGTCTCCCGCGGCGTATGCCTTAGCCCGCTGCTCGACCAGCGCCCCGCACACATCGCACCCGGCAACGGGCACGGGCTCCGACGCAGGTTCCCCCAGGTGAACAGGGCGGCACATGCCTGCCATCAACCCGCCACCTCCACACCGTGAATCCGGCGCGTCCTGGCGCCGATGCGTGAGGCGATGGCGCGGTGCCGCCCCGACGAGGGCAGCAGCCATCGCAACAGCAGTTCGGTGAGCCTTTGGATAGGCTCGGTCATGTCGTCAACCTCCGTGGGGTTGGTGGCCACGCCCTCGGGCCGGTGCACGCCGGTCGCGGGGGTCTTGCGCTTTTTACGCTGTGTGGTCGTTACCTCACAGAATTCAGCCCGTTCTGGCTACGCTGCTAGTAGGTCGAGCCCGACAACGCAGCTGTCAAGTAGGGGAGTCAGCCCATGGAGAGGGAACACCGGCCACGCACTCCCAGGGAGAAATACGGGGAGGAGCTGAGGATCCGACGTCTCGCAGCCGACATGACGCAGGAGGCGCTGAGTGAGCGGGTGGTGTGCTCGCCCACGCTGATCAGCCACTTCGAGGCGGGCAGGCGGCTTCCGAAGCCGGATGACGCGCAGCGGATCGACCAGGCACTGGGGACGGACGGGTTCTTCGTCCGGTGGCTGGAGGACCTGGAATCGAAGTACAACGACTACTTCGCGGCCGTAGCCGAACTGGAGCAACAGGCAACTCTGATTCAGCAGTTCGCTCTCTCACTGGTGCCCGGTGTGTTCCAGACGGACGGCTACGCGCGTGCCCTGTTCCGCGCGTATCGACCGAACCACACGGCGGAGGAGCTTGACGAAGCCGTCGTCATTCGAACAAAGCGTGCCCGGATTCTCGACGGGCCGTTGAAACCCGTCGTTTGGACACTGCTCGATGAGTCCGTGCTGCGGCGCCGCGTTGGCGGCTCTCAGGTCATGGCCGAACAGCTATACAAGATCGCGGACATGGCGGAGACGGGGCGCCTGCGGCTGCACGTCCTTCCGTACGGTGTCGGGGCACACTCGCTCCTGGAGAGTCTCCTCACGCTCATGAGCTTTGCGGACTCTGCCCCGGTGGCCTATGTCGAGGGCTTCCTCACCGGCCACTTGATGGACGATCCGATGCTGGTGGCCTCCAGTCAGAGCGCCTACGCTCTTGCCCTGAGCGACGCGTTGTCGCAGCAGGAGTCACTGGCCCTCGTCAGGGCGGCAGCAGAGGAACACGCACATGGTCAGCAGTGAGCACACCGTCTCCGACGCGTCCACGCTCACCGGGTGGTACAAGTCCAGCTATAGCGGAGGCAGCCAAGGTGAATGCCTTGAAGTCGCCCGCGGCCACGTCGGCGTGCCCATACGCGACAGCAAGTGCCCAGCGGGCCCGGCGCTGGTGTTCCCCTCCGAGAGCTGGTCATCCTTCCTCTCCGCCGTCAAGCGCGGGGAATTCCCTGTCTGAGCCGCCCAGGCGGATCCAGGGCAAGTCGCCGACTGTGTACTACGACGATGGCGGGGGTGCCATGCCCTAAAGGGCTATGACACCCGTGCCCGGACGCCCCCAGCCAAAAGCCCTACACTCCCGCCCTCCAGAGCCCCTCCCCCGTGAGCCCCAGCAGGTCGATCGCGTTGCCCCGTACGACCCGTTCCACCACCTCCGGGGCCAGGTGCCCCATCTGCGACTCCCCGACTTCCCGCGACTTCGGCCAGGTCGAGTCCGAGTGCGGGTAGTCCGTCTCGTACAGGACGTTTTCGACCCCGATGGCGTCCAGGTTCCGCAGGCCGAAGGCGTCGTCGAAGAAGCAGCCGTAGACGTGGTCGGCGAAGAGTTCGGAGGGCGGGCGCAGGACCTTGTCGGCGACGCCGCCCCAGGCGCGGTTCTCCTCCCAGACGACGTCGGCGCGCTCCAGGATGTACGGGATCCAGCCGACCTGGCCCTCGGCGTACATGATCCTCAGGTTCGGGAAGCGGTCGAAGGCGCCGCTCATCAGCCAGTCGACCATCGAGAAGCAGCAGTTCGCGAAGGTGATGGTGGAGCCGACGGCGGGCGGGGCGTCGGGGGAGGTGGAGGGCATCTTCGAGGACGAGCCGATGTGCATGGCGACGACGGTGCCGGTCTCGTCGCAGGCGCGTAGGAACGGGTCCCAGTGGTCGGTGTGGATGCTGGGCAGGCCCAGGTGCGGGGGGATTTCGCTGAAGCAGACGGCGCGGACGCCGCGGGCCGCGTTGCGCCGTACTTCCGTGGCGGCGAGTTCCGGGTCCCACAGGGGGATGAGCGTCAGGGGAATGAGCCGGCCGTGCGCCTGCGGGCCGCACCACTCCTCCACCATCCAGTCGTTGTACGCGCGCACCGAGAGCAGGGCCAGCTCGCGGTCCTTGGCCTCGGTGAAGGTCTGGCCGCAGAAGCGGGGGAAGGTGGGGAAACAGAGGGCGGACTGGACGTGGTTGACGTCCATGTCGGCCAGCCGCTCGGGCACGCTGAAGGAGCCGGGGCGCATCTGCTCGTAGGTGATGCCCTCCAGCCGGATCTCGTCGCGGGTGTGGCCGACGGCGGTGTCGAGGCGGGTCAGCGGGCGGTGCAGATCCTCGTAGACCCACCAGTCGGCTATCGGGCCGTCGTGGCCCGGGGCGCCCATCTCGGGGGCGAACTTCCCGCCCACGAAGCTCATGGACTTCACGGGGGCCCGGACGATGCGCGGGCCGATGTCCTGGTACTTCGAGGGGAGTCGGTCGCGCCAGACGTGGGGTGGTTCCACCGTGTGGTCGTCGACCGAGATGATCTTCGGGAAGGCGGGAGGGGCCTCCGTGGCGTCCATGGTCTCCGTGATCTCCGTGGTCTCCATGGCGTCACGGTAGCGCCGATCTGACGATCCGTCAGCAATGGCGGCGGAGTCACGGTGACGCCCCGGCGGTGCGGGAACCGCCCGGATGTCCGCTCGCGTACCAGCCCGGGGGCACACAGGGGGCGCACGGAACTCACGCCTCCGCGCCCCTCCGTGCACCCCCCTTCTCGGCACCCGCCGAAACCCAAGGAGGCTTTGTGCATGCTCCGGACCCCTACTGACGTAAGGGGCCCCGACAAGGCAGACTGACCGTTGCGCACGGCCAATGCGTGCGAACAGCGCGTATACGAACGGCACAGGGCAGGGGGACAGAATGGACGACGGTACGGGGCAGCGGCAGGAGCGGCTCCGCTTCACCGTGCTCGGTCCCGTACGGGCCTGGCGCGGCGAGACCCAGCTGGCAATGGGCTCTCCACAGCAAAGGGCGCTGCTTGCGGCACTGTTGCTGCGCGGTGGCCACACCGCCACCGCATCGGAGCTGGTCGACGCCCTGTGGGGTGACGAGCCGCCGCACGCCGCGCTCGCCGCGCTGCGCACCTACGCCTCCCGGTTCCGCAAAGCGCTCGGCCCGGACGCCAATACCCTGGTCAGCGAGTCCGGCGGGTATGCGATCCGCTCGATGGACAGCGGCCCGCTCGACCTCGACCACGATCACGCCGAGCAGTACGCGGCCGAGGCCGAGAAGGCCCGGACCGCAGGCGATCTCAGCCGCGCCCGCGAACTCCTCGACCGTGCGCTGGACCTGTGGGACGGCGAACCGCTGGCCGGCCTCCCCGGCCCGTACGCCGAGACCCAGCGCACCCGCCTCAA